>JAKQFH010000080.1 GCA_029556265.1 Chloroflexota bacterium
ACTGCCTACGTCACCGATGCGAACAATCTTCGCGTCATAGATGTTTCTGCCCCGGCAAGCGCCACGCAAACTGGCTTCTACAGCCTACCGGGGCTCACTAAGGGAGTGGCGGTGACCGGCAGCTATGCCTATGTAGCCGATAGCGACAAAGGTCTGCGCATCCTGGACGTCTCGGACCCAGCGGCCATCACAGAGCTTGGCTTCTTCGATACAGCGGGATCAGCCCAGGATGTAGCCGTGGCTGGCAGCTATGCCTATGTTGCGGATTTTGACCGAGGCCTGCGCGTTATCGACATCTCTGACCCTGCGGCGCCCGTGGAGGTTGGCTTTTACGATCCGCCAGCGGGGCAATCCATGTCGGTGGCTGTTGTTGGGGATTATGCCTACCTTGCCGATGTTAGCTATACAGGGGTAGGGGGAGGGCTGCGGGTTGTGGATATCTCGAATCCGGCCGCGCCTACGGAGGTTGGCTATCACTCGACTCTTTGTCGCGCCGCCAAGGACGTGGTGGTGGCTGGGAATTATGCCTATGTGGCTGCGACGGGCTGCCACCTGGTCATTTTGGATATCTCCGAGCCCACAAACCCGACCTTTACCGGCATGCTCTACAAATCGGGGTTGGACAATGGCGTGGCATTGGATGGATCAATTGCGTATCTCGCTGGCTCCAACGGCCTGAGCGTCGTGGATGTTTCGGACCCGGCGGCGCCAAAACAAGTGGACTTCTATTCCACCACCGCGTGGCTAGAGCGCGTAGCAGTGTCTGACGGCTATGTCTATGCCACGGCGACTTTTGATGGGTTGTTTATCCTGCAATATCTGCCGCACTCGATCTACCTGCCCATGGTAACGCGCAACTAGGGCGCCAGACATAACTCTCGATCGCGCCGCAATCAGGCAGCGCCTTGAGCCGCCGGCCGAAGATCGGGCTTAGCGCCCGGTCTGCCCGCACGCGCCTGCGGCGCTGGGGTGCTTCGCAAGACCGGCATAAACGAATGTATTTTTGTTCGGGTGAAGCGACCCAGTCCAGGGAATTCCTGGTAACAGACGCCTCGAATTGGGTTGCTTCGCTCCTTCATCCGGAGGCCGGAGCGAGCGTCAAACCATCCCGTAGGCGTAAAAAGTAGGGATAAAAACAGTGGCCCGGCCGCTCAGCCAGGTTTCGCGCGCTTTGAGCTTGAAGGCCAAAATTTCATCCACCGGCACCAGTCCGCCCAAATCGTAGGCGATCATGTCCCATTCCGCGTCAAAAACTGCCGGGCTGGGCTCTTTCCATTCCCCCGCCAGCAGCCCCACGTTCACGTTCCGCAGCCCCAAACCCCGGAACATCGCGCCCATGCGGCGGCCGATGCTCAGATCCACGCCCTGGAATTCCAGGCTGCGGTTCTGCACCTCACCAATTTCCTGAAAGATTTCGGGGTAATCAATCCGGGATTGATAGTCCGGCTCGGCGAAGGCGATGACGTGCCGGCCGGGTTTGGTCACGCGCGCCATCTCCGCCAGCGCGCGCTCCGGTTCTTTCAGCCAAAGCAGCAAGTAATGGCACACGCTCAGGTCAAAGCTGTGGTCGGCAGCCGGAATATCGTAAGCGTTTCCGCATATCACTGTCCGCTGACTGTTGAACGGAAGTGAATACAGACAGCGTTTGGGTTTGTAATCCAGCCCAACGACGCGCAGCCCACGGCTCTCAAAACCCGGGAAAAGCGCTCCCGTCCCGCTGCCCACTTCCAGGATTTGTTCTCCCGGCTGCGCGTTCGCTTTTGTGAGCAAAAATTGGCGCAGCTTTTCCGTCCAGAGGGCTTGCAGAACGTAACGTGAATGCCAGGTGTGGATGTTCATACTATCTATGCCTGGTAGCGCCGCGTCCAGATTTCGCGCCAACTATCGGTTAACAAATTCCCAAGCCTCTTGTTAAAGACCGGAAGCGTGCGAAGTTCACCATCCGGGGCGAGTTCGAGCGTGATGAATTCAGCTTCAAGGCTTGGAGGGGGCGCGAAGCTCAACTCCGGAAGCGCGGCCCTCAAGTCCAGAGGAAGCGGCAGGTCATTAATAATCGGGAGCCCATGCTCCAGAACGGTTTGTTCCGCCCGCGCGGCTGCCGGCGCCGCGTCCGCGCTCAGGGGGATTAGGGTGAAGGCGTTTACACCCAGCTCAATGAGCCCGGCAGCTTCAGACTGGGCGTCCGTATCCGGCTGGATAAGCAGCCCGACACAGGTATACAGGTCCAACGGGAGAATTACGCGCAAGGCTGAGAGGAGGGCGTCATCACCAGGTTGGTATGGAACATAAAGATGGTCAAGACCGCTTTCAATCAGGGTTCGGACATAATTTTCATCCTTCAGCTGGCTGCCGCGGCTGACAAGCCCGGTCACCAGACCCAATTCCTCGCAATGGACCAGGATTTCGGGCAGGTCCGGGCGTAAGGTGGGCTCGCCGCCCCAGAAAATCAGGTGTGGGATGCCGGCATCGAAGGCTTTTTGAATCATTTTTTTCCAGGCCTGGGTTTCCAATCCTCCCGCTTGCGGCAAGGGTTCTCCCGGCACCTCGGATGTTACAGTCAGGCAGCAGTCAAGCCGGTAGGGTGCCGAAATGTCCTGGATTTGCGTGTGCGGCTCAAAGCCGAAGTTCGCAATCGGTTCCTGGTCGGTTTTCTGAATGAGGGAGTGCAACTGCTGACGAAATAAGGCCACATCCGCGGCAATCGTTTCGGTCGGCGCGGAGAAACGTTCGGAGACGAGGCGCGTGATTTCATCGTCCTGTTTCCCTTTGATCAGGTAATAGGCGAATTCGGCTGCGGTCTGGTTAAGATGCAGGACGGAAGAAGCATTCACAATCAATACCCCTTCGCCATTCGGCTCAATCCTCAGATGCAGACGGTAAGGTTCCGGGTCATCCTTGGGGCTGTGATAAGAATGGAATCCGGATTCCAAGGGAAGGTAAGCGGGTTCTTTTGAGAACAAGCGTTTGAAAAAGTCAATCATAATGCCTCCGCTAATAGATATCTGCCGTAATTGGGTGAACAGACTGATGAGCGCGCGCCAGTGGGCAGCCACCGCCGCATTCCACCAGGAAGTCGCAGTGCCGGCAGCCTTCGGGGATGTTTTTTCGTTCGCGAAGTTCCAGCGAGAGCGGATGATTCCAGATGTCAGCCCAGGCATCATCCAGAATATGACCGAGCGGCTCATAGTAAGACTGGCAGGGGATGACCTGCCCGTCAGGTTCCACGCACATATTGTAGAGCGCGGCAGTGCAGCCTTTGATTCCCAGACTGAGCAGAATGGGATTGAAATGGCAGTATTGGGTAGGGGTATACCAAATCAGCCGCTGGTTGTGCTGGCGGGTTAGGCGGGATGCCAGCTCCAACAGGGGCGGCAGGTCCGCTTCCGCCAGGCCGGTGTTCACCGTCGCCCCGTGGCCGGAGTAGATGAGCGCGTTCAACCCGACAGTCGGCACTTTTTCTTCCGCCAGAAAATTGAGGATGGCTTCAAGGTCTTCCGCGTTGTCGCGCAAAAGGGTGGTGTTGGTCATCAGATATATGCCCGAGCCAACCGCGTTGCGCAGCCCCGCTACCGTTTCGTCCCAGGCGCCAGCAGCGCGCACCATGTGGTTATGCACGGCGGGATTATGGGACTCGACCGTGATTTGCACATGGTCAAGCCCGGCTTCAACCAGGCTTCGCATCAGCGCGCTGTCCGCCAGGCATCTGGCATTTGTGTTAAGTCCAGTCACCAGGCCGAGGTCCTGCGCGTAGGCGACGAGTTCCACCAGGTCAGCCCGTAAGGTGGGTTCGCCGCCGGTGAAGACGACGTGGGGTATTCGCAACTCCCACACCCGGTCGAGGATTTCTTTCCAGGCGTTGGTGTCCAGTTCCGGGTAATTGCGCGGGCGGGCGTTGTAGCAGTGAGCGCAGCTGTTGTTGCAGCGGTAGGTCAGCGCCAAATCCATGCGGTATGGCGCGGATAAAGTGGCCGAAAAGGGCATGTGTTTATCCAGACCCAAATCGCAAACCGGGCATAAACCGCTTTGTTCATCCACCAGCGCGTCAACCTGAGCGGAAATCCTGGCGTAATCCGTGGAAATCTGGCTCTTGGGCGCCTTATACAGTTTGCCGAGCGTGCGGACGGCATCTTTTTCGGCAGCCTTGCTGAGATGAAAATAGGCCATCTGGACAGCAGTCGGGTTCAGATGCACAACCCGGCTCGCGTTCACAACCAGCAATCCGCTGCCATCCTCATCCAAACGCAAATGCACCCGGGATTTCCCGTCATTATCCGTGAGGTCAAACTGATAAAGTCCGGGTTTGGCTGGCGGGAGCGCGTTTTTGTGAGACAGGATAATGGACATAGTCCCAGCCCAGGCTTAGCGTCCGCCGCCTGCGCAGGCGCAAGCGCAGCCCGCGCAAGCACACGCGCACGCGCAGGAATGACCGCCCCCGCCGCCTCCACGAAAACCGCCGCTTCCACTGCTGACGGAAACTGTGGGAATGGGGTTGGTTTTGCTGGTCACCGCGCTGGTAAAGCCAGTCAGGTCGCCAATAGCTCCGGCAGCCAAGCCAGAAGCGCCGTGAATCATCGACGCGGCGAAGTCCGAACCGGGGATGTTCGGCAGGGAGAGCGAAGGCCGGCTGCCTCCGGAAGAAGTTCCAGAACCGCTGCTGGCGGGAAGGCTGAGCCCGCCGCCGCTGGTTTGCGGGGAGGGCTGCCAGCCGGGGTTATAACGAGGCCACCACACCGGAACAATCACTGGACCGCCGGAGAAAGTCTCCTCGGTCTTCGTGTTGAAGTTTTTGTCCAACATGGTCCATTCAAGGGTGTGGTCATACTGCGCGCTTTTGATTTCTGGCGTTTGCGCGTCCGTGACGGCTTTCCAGGCGCGGGTGATGATGTCTTTATAGTAGGCAACGGTTTCCGCTTTGCTGAAACCCTTCATTTTGGCGGTCACGCTGTTCACCAGGTCAATGATGGTCGTTTGCAGCGCGCGTTTCCGGTCCGGAAGCGAATCCTTCAAAAATGCCTGGATGAAGCCCTTTTCATAATCGTAGAGTCCTTCCGGCAGTGGTTCGCTGGCTTTGATGGTGAGCGGCTCTTTTTGGGTGATCGTGATGGCTTCTTTTTTGAGCAGACCGAACATAATCATGGTCAGAATTTTATCCAGCGGTTCCTCCATCAGAATTCCGGCTTCCACCGCGGTCAGGCCGCGCTTGATGCCCTGTCCTTCGATAGAAATCTTGGGAGGCATATACGCCATTTTTCTTTTCTCATGGTCTTTAATGCCTTTAAAAATACTCAGAACGATAAAGGCGATAAAAATCAGGCTGCCGCCGCAGCAGAAAACAGCACCCGGATCTATGGAAAAGCCGCTGGATCCAGAGCTGGGTTTCTGTTCTTGCTGGGTGTACTTATCCTTGCTGCTTATGGCGCTGGCAGGAACAACGGACGCAGGGAAAGCGACACCGAAGTTGTAGTTGCTGTGAACATTTGCTTTTTCGCTGTACCAGGAATAGTACACGCGCCCATCCTGGGTTGTGGAGGCTTCGGGCGTATCGCTGCCAGGCCAACCAGAAGGGCGGTAATATACGCCGTCATTCACGCCGACGCCAGGCGGAAGAACGATGGTCAGACGATATTTGGTGGCAGTCGATCGGTCGAACTCCGCACCAAAGGTATTCGGGGAAAACTGGAAATTCGCGTAATCCTGGCGGTCGCTTTGGTCGTAGGGGAATAATACGCCAGTGATGCCGGTAACCGTGGCGATGACCGTGCCGGACTGACCCGGTTTTATCGCCAGGTCTTGCAAGGCAAGCTCAGCGCCGTGAACATAGGCGGAGCTGCCAATTTTGGGGATGTTCTGGCCATTGACGGTGCCGCTGATGTTTTTGAGGCTGTATTTGGCGTACGGCAAGCCAAGATCGATGAAATCAATCGGGTCGGCAGAGGTGTCATTCTCAAACACCATGTAATAACGCAAGGTCAAACTGCCGTCTTTTTCGAGGTAGGCTTCCACTTCGTAAGTGCTCAGAGAAAAACGGTATGTCTGAGCCGAGGCTGGCGCCGGAAAAAACAAAGCCGCTGCTAATACCAGCAGGAGGACAAGCGCGCTGAATTTGTTAATGCTCTTTACCATTTTGGTTCTTCCGTCAATTGATAGGTCGTGCCGCAGCTGTGGCAGGTGACGACAGGCGCGCCCTGGATCATTTTGATATCATCCGCAGCCAATGGAGCCCCACACGACTGACACTTGATGGCGTCCATCTTCATATTACCGGGCAGATCCACATTCACAGAGATATTCTGCGTAGTTCCGGCGGCTTTGGCGCCAAGGCGAGCGCCAATAATGATAAAAACAAACGCGACAGCCAACCCGCCAAGGCCAACCAGCAGCCAACTCGTGCTGCCGCTGGGGCTGAACGCGCCGAGAATAAACAGGAACGCGAAGATAATGAGTATCCCCGCGACAATATAGAGTATGGTCCTGGCTGCTTTCATCCTCTCACTCCTTTTTGCTCATTGAGACAACTTTGCTCTTATAATATTCTAGCCGGGTCTAGGATCCAGTACCTAATATAATATAGTTTTGTATGGTGATGATAACATTAAACACAGTTCTTGTCTGTCTGAAGAGGACGGCTTAGGAAAAGCGCATGAATAAACAAAATATTCCTGATATTGTAATCCAAAGACTTCCTATTTACTTGCAAGCCCTCAACCAACTTCTCCGTGAAGGGCGTGGAGTGGTCTCTTCCGCGGAACTCGGCCACCTCGTGATGGTTACGGCAGCCCAAATACGAAAGGACCTCTCCTATTTCGGAGGTTTTGGAAAGCAGGGCAGCGGCTACAATGTTATTTATCTGATAGAGAGTATCCGGGCTATTTTAAACTTGAATCAGATCTGGCCGGTCGTGATTGTTGGCGTTGGGAATCTTGGACAAGCCTTGCTCCGGTACCAGGGTTTCAGCCGGAAGGGCTTCGAGATTGTATTGGCGTGCGACATCAACCCCAGCCTGATTGGAACGCGGATCAATGGTTTGGAAATCAGCGACATCAATAACCTGGAGGAAAACCTGCGGCGTTTGAAGCTGCAAATCGCGGTGCTGACCGTTCCCGCGGCTTGCGCGCAGAACGTTGCGGATAAGCTGGTTTCATACGGAATCAGGGCAATCCTGAATTACGCGCCGGTGGTGGTCAAAGCTCCTGAACAAGTCCACATCATCAATATCGACCCGGTGGTGAAGCTGCAAAACCTGACGTATTACCTGGATACAAAGGACTACCAGGGGTTGGATAATAAGTAAAGCAGAACGTCCAAATTATCCAGTTGGTCTGCCCGCAGTTTGTACTGTTTTTTGGGCTGAGTCTTGATCTTCAGCCAACCTCTTTCAACCCGCGCCAAGCTGATTTCCGAACGCGGAAGGCTGACCTTTCTGAGTTGGATCGCATCCCGATCCAGGCTCACAAACCGGCCAAAATGAACCTCACCGCTTTCTGACAGCTGACGCTGAGCCAGGTTCAGCAGCGCGGAAAAAGAACGTTCCCGTACCAGGTTAACCAATTCGTGGAAGTGGTCTATACGTCGGTCGATTCTCATGAGGTTGTCGGCTGCGTCAATTAATTCCACGTGTTCGCGCCGCCGCCCGGGAAAGCCCAAAAATCGCGCCTGCGAGAATTTTATTCTCAGTTTCTCAAGCGAGTCCCAGCGCATGACTTGAGATTTTCCTCCAACAATCTTGCGAATTCCATCTGAGGTCAAGGCGATTATTGTTTTTTTCCGCGGGAAATTGGCAAAGAAAAGATAAAACAAGCCGAAAAGCAAGCAGGGCAAAAGGATAAGAAAGATTTTGCCGTTAATCCACAGGATGGACAGGCCGAATTTCGCGACGCGTGGGGCGAACCAAAGCCAGGCAAAATACCCAAACAGCGCATACCCAGCCAATAAGAGCAGGCTTAAGAAAAAGCGCCAGGAGCGCGCGCGGCGGCTCTTCCGGTCGGAGAAATTTGTGTCCGGATAAAGCTCGGGGGCTGCCAGCGAGTCCATATTCCAGCTTAACCTTGCTGACCGCGCAGAATGACATCCAGCAGGTCGAAGGCTTTGGCGGTACCCTCAACCGTACAAGTGACCGGATTGTCCACAACATACACAGGGATGCCGAGGGTGAGGGTCAGGTATTTGTCCAGCCCTTTCAACAGAGCCGTTCCCCCGCACAGGGCAACGCCGCGGTCGATGATATCGGAAATCAATTCGGGAGGTGTTTTCTCAAGCACGCGTTTGGTGGTGTTGGCGATATCTGAAAGCGGATCCTGAAGCGCTTCCACAATTTCGTTGGTAGTCAGGCTGGCCGGCTTGGGAAGACCGCTGACCTGGTCTTGTCCCTGGATTTCCATGGTTTTTTCTTCATCGCTGGGCAGCGCCGCTCCAATGCGGATTTTCAGGGCTTCAGCTGTTGGCTGGGCGATAATCAAGCCGTATTTTCTGCGGACGTAAGCGCAGATGGCGTCATCCAGTTTCAGGCCTGCCGTATGGGTGGTTTCCGCGCTTACGATGCCGGACATGGAAATCACCGCGGCCTGGGATGTTCCGCCGCCCGCGGATATGATCATGTTTCCGGTGGGGGTGTTGATGGGCAGGTCTACGCCGATGGCGGCAGCCAGGGGCTGCGGGATCCAGTTGACATCACGGCTGCCAGCGCCGAGCCCGGCTTCCTGCACAGCCCGACGTTCAACGCTGGTGATGCCGTAGGGGACGCTGATGATTATGCGCGGGCGGAAGAAAATCGTTGGTCCGGTCACCCGCCGGATTAAGATGCCCAGCAATTTTTCAGTCAGTTCATACTCGGCAATCACGCTGTTCCGAAGCGGGCGCACGACCTCAATAGAATCCGGCACCCTGCCGAGCATACCCAGGGCGGTAGTGCCGTATTCAACCAGCTTCATCTCGTCCTTAACAATCGCGACGATGGTCGGCTCCTGGATTAATATCTGATTGCCTTCCGCAATTTGCGTGTTAAAGGTTCCGAGGTCTATTCCCAATTCACGTGAAAATGCTGCCATGAAATATCCTGTAAGAAATAAGTTGAAAATATTTTACCATTGCTGATGGGCGCGCGCGGTGAACCCAAACAGCCTTTAGCGGTTGAAGTACTGCAGGGCAACCCGCAGCTTATCCTCAACCGTATCGGGCAGGTCTTTTGAAAGCGCCTGGATAGCGGTTTGCGCTTCAACAACGCTGTAACCCAACCCAACCAAAGCCTCCAATACCTGATCTTCAGCGCTGCTGGTGGCTTTGCGTAAATCAAAGGCGGCGTCCGGGCTAATCCGGCCCTGCATGTGGATTAAGATTTTTTGGGCGGTTTTCTTTCCAACCCCGGGAACGCGGCTGAAAAATTCCGGCTGCTCGCTCACCACGGCGGTGCGGATAATGTCCAGCGACAGGGTGGACAATATCGCCATTGCCAGGCGGGGCCCAATGCCTTCGACGCCCAGAAACATCAGGAAAAATTGCTTTTCTTCCAGGTTTCGAAAGCCATATAAGGCAAGCAGGTCCTGCCGGACAACCAGAAAGGTATGAAGAAAGATGACATCGCCGGGTTCGGCTTCCGAAAGAATTGACCTGGTGACAGTAACCTCAAACCCAAGCCCCTGAACATCAAGCACAAGGCTGTCGATGTGTTTGGATTGTACTTTACCGGTTATGGTTGAAATCATTGCCGTTTTTTCCTGCCGCGAATCTGATTGTATATTTCATAGAGGATTATACCCGCAGCGACTGAAAGATTGAGGGAATCGCAGGCGCCTTCCATTGGGATGCGAACAATTTGGCTGCATAAGGAAACGTAGTCTGCCGGCAAACCCTGGCGTTCACTGCCCAACAATAACACCGCGGGGAGGGGGTAGCAGGCCTGGGTGTAATCTTCAGCGCCCTTATCGGAGGTTCCAAACACAGAAATTTCCGGGCGGCTGGCTGCCCAGGCCTGAAATTCCTGCAACCTGGACTTCAGCAGGGGCACTGTGAAAATGGAGCCCATCGAGGCTTTTACGGCAGCGGCGTCGTAGGGGTCGGTGCAATCATCCAGTAAGAGCAGGGCTTTCGCGCCAACCGCGTCGCAGGTACGCAGGATAGTGCCTAAATTGCCTGGGTTTTGCACCGCCTGAAGAGCAACCCAAAGTTCGTTCTCAGCCGGCGCGTTCTCACTGAGCGCGAACCAGCGTTGGCGGATAACAGCGGCGATGCCTTGGGGGGTGTCTTTCCGCGCGAGAGATGCGAATACAGCTTGATTCACTGCGAGGGTATCAATACCGAGGGATGACGCCTTTTCTACCAAAGACTGTCCATATTCACTGATTAACAATTCGGGGCAGAAGATAAGCTGGTGGATTTCTGCCTGGGAACTTAACGCCTGACCGACAACCCGCAGCCCTTCCGCCAGGAAAAGGCCGGTGGATTTGCGTTCCTTTGGCAGCAGAAGTTTCCGCGCCGCGGCAATGGTGGGGTTGGAAAGGCTGGTAATCATCCCTGGCTTTCGTCTGAGGCGCGGTTGTAAAAATTCAACATTCCAATGTGGCATAAAGCGACAGCCAGCGCGTCCGCCGCGTCATCCGGCCTGGGTATCGCGTCCATGCAAAGCAAAACCCGCACCATTTCCTGCACCTGGGCTTTTCCGGCGCTGCCATAGGAAGTGACCGAAAGCTTGACCTCATTTGGCGTGTATTCAGCCAGAGGCAGCCCGGCTTGCGCCAGGCACAGTCGGATTACGCCGCGCGCTTCACTGACAGCCGACACGGTTTTCAGGTTCTTCTGGAAGAAAAGCTTTTCAATCGCAGCATGCGTCGGCTGGTATTCAGTCAACAACGCGCTCAACTGGTCAAACAGAAATTGCAAACGGCTGGAGGTCTCCCTCACAGCCGTTGAATCAATTACGCCAAACGCGCTCAGCTTCGGGCTGCCTGTCGAATCGACTGAAACAAGCCCATATCCGGTAATGGCAATTCCCGGGTCGATACCCAAGACCAACATCGGGTTTTATTCTTTCTCAAGATCCGCGAGCACTTCCTCGGTAATACGGAGGTTAGAGTAAACGTTCTGAACGTCGTCGGATTCCTCGAGCGCTTCAATCGTGCGCAGGACGGTGATGGTCTTTTCTTTGTCCAGTTCCATCTCTTGCTGGGCGACCATCTGCAAGCCGGCTTCTTCCGGTTGGATGTGGAATTTTTTCAGACTGTCACCAATCGTCTTGAAGCTTTCCACGCTGCCGATAATTTCGATGTATCCGTCTTCTTCACTGACGTCATCAGCGCCGCCTTCGACGGCTGCCTCGAAAACCTTATCGAAATTTTTACCGTCAGATTTAACCGTGAAAATCGCCTTGCGGTCAAACTGCCAGCTGATAGAGCTGGTATCTGCCAGGTTGCCTCCGGAGCGAGTCAGGATGTGGCGGAGTTCCGCCACGGTGCGGTTGCGGTTTTCGGTAACGCATTGGATTAAGGCGACAATGCCGTGCCCGAGGGTTCCTCCGTAGGTCAGCTCTTCAAGTTCAGCAGCAGACTTATCCTCGCCGGTGCCGCGCTTGATGGCGCGTTCGATGCTGTCTTTAGGCATGTTACTGGACCGGGCTCGATCAATTGCCAAATAAAGGCTGACGTTCATGGAGGGGTCTCCGCCACCTTCGCGGGCAGCCAATGTGATCTCGCGTGCCAGGCGCGTGAAAATGGCGCCTTTCTTTGCGTCTGCTGCGCCTTTTTTGCGTTTGATTGTGGACCAGTGCGAATGTCCAGACATAATAAAATCTCCTCGCTTATTCTCTTGGGTTTACCTTAAAGCAACTTATTATACCACCGGCCCGGGCGGGTGTATAGACGAAAAAACCGGGGCGCCCGCGTCCTGAAAGTGCCTGCCGGGACATAAGGGATTGACGCGCTTATAGCCGTATCGGAGAGGACGCCCGGAGCGGAAGAAACAGGTAAACGCCGGTCAACCATAAGTATTAAAAAAAACTGAAGGGAACGTAGGTCAGCGCGATTGGGGGTTCAGTCGTTTTTCACATCCGGGCGGCAATTTGGCCGAGCATTACTTTTCCCGCGTTTGCCCGGAGTCAGTCCTCATCCTGCTGGCTTTGATGCCGTTGTACTTTTTTCATCAGGCGTTCCCGACGGTGAAGGAACGCGCTCAAAAGTCCCGCCTCCCGGGAATCCTTGCGGGAGCCGCTCAGCAGCTCCACCGCCCTGTCCACGCAGGCAAGCGCGTCTTTTGCCCTCCCGCGCCGGTGTTCGTGGTACTTGGCAAGTTCTTCCAGGGCTTCCAAACTGCCCGCTTCTGCCGCCTGCGACCAAAGCTCAGCGGCTTCTGGGTGCCTGGACTGGCGTTTTAACAGCCGCGCCTGCGCCAATAAAGGCTCCACGCGCGGTTCGGGCGCGGTGTCAAGGCTGCGTCCTTTTTCGTATAACGAGAGCGCGGTGTCCGCGTCACCCAACTGCTCCACAAGGCGCCCCAGGCTGGTCAGGTCCTGGCTGCATTCGTTCTCCCAGGCAGTTGGTTCGCTGAGGATATCGGTGAAAAGCGCGAAGAGCGCGGCCAGGCTGACGACATCCTGCGCGTTGTGCGTAAAAATACCCTTCAGCGGTTCCGCGTCCCCTTCGCGAAGGTAGCGGGTATAGTACTCGGGGATGAGATAACCAGGTATCTCATCGCTGTCGCGATTGAGTCCGAATATCCTGTTTTCTATGTTGCCAAGATTACACTGCTCCAAACGCGCTTTCCATATTCGGCGGGTCAGGTGGAGTAAATCCAGGTGCGGCAGTTCCTCAAAAGGGCTGATGAAACCTTGCAAAACATAACGGGTATTTAATATCGGGATATCGAAGGATTTGCCGTTGTAGGTGACCACGGCTGCCATATCCGCGCAAAAGCTTTCCAAGGCTGCCAGCAGGGCTGCTTCTTCCGCTGGTCCGCGCAGAAAAAATTGTTCCGTGATGAAGCTGCCGCCGCGGTATCTTCCAACGCCAATCATAAAAGCCAGCGTGCCGGTGCCGCCGGATAAACCGGTGGTTTCGGTGTCCAGAAAGATGAAATTCTCAAGGCTGGTTTCTGCCAGGTGCGGCGCTCGCGCCCACCGGGCGATTCCATGTGTCGGTTTGGTTGGCAGCAGCGCCTGCCCGCCCAAGCGATAATCCCCGGGGTAGGCGCGGTGGGAAGAGAAAAGGCTGCCAAAATTCGTCTGGACTTCTCTGCCCTCGACCACCTGCTCAATTGCTTTGCGGTCTTTTCTCGGGCTGTTCGCATCAGGCTGCATGCCCAGGCTGACGCCTATTCTTTTCAGTTTCTCGCTCAGCGAATCAAAATCCATCTCACACCAACCCGGTTAGCAAAGCCAGCGCTTCCTGCTTGCCGCCGTGTCCTTCTTCGCCGATGGGTCCCACGCACGCTGGACAGCCGTCCTGACACTGACATTCGGCAATCATCTCAGCGGCTTTGGAAATCCAGAACTGACGCCGTTCGAACAGGCGCTCGGATAATCCAATTCCTCCCGGCACGTTATCATAAACCAGGATTGCCGGACCGCCGTCTGCCAGTACGGAACGCGCCTCGGAGAGCATGCCCAAATCCTCACGGTCGCACATCACCATCAGCGGGGCAAGGTTGCCCAGCGCGTAAGCCGCGCCAGCCAAGCCGCTGCGCAGGCGGACGTTCGCCTCGGCTTGTTGGTGGCAGGATGGGCAAAGTGTAATCAGGTTGGCCGGCGCGTTTGCTTTTTCTGCGTCCTCAAAGAATTTGAACGGCTGGATATGGTGTACGTGCAGTTTAGTTTCATCCCCGCTTGTTCCGCACACCCGGCAGCGATAGCCGTCCCGCATCAGGATGCGGCGTTTGAGCGCGGCCCAGCCCGCGCCATATTGGTTGGCATCCGCGTTCCACAGCCTGTTGGCGCGTAATTGGTTGACAAACTCCGGTTGGAAGGTCAGCCAGCAGCCGAAGGTCTCCAGGTAAGTTGGGGGAAGGTCAACCACACCAGTCCCGATGGTTTCCGCGCTTAGCCAGCGGATTTTGCGATAGCTGTTGACTTCCTGGCGCAAACTTAATTCGCCATAATAACTTTGATAGCTTGCCAGAGCTTTTTCTTGCAAGGCTTTAAAGGCTTCAATGGAAGTGGAAGCATTTGGAATGGTGTAATACTCCGATTGGACGGGTTCGAGCAGGCAGCTGCCATTTTGCAGGTCAAGCGCCTTCACTTCGTAGGATTCGGCCTCGTGGAGATAGATTGCTTCGGGGTGCACCAGCCATTTTGCGCTGGACGCGTCAATTTCTCCGATGACTCTTGTGGAATCCGCCTCGGCGACCCGCAGCGTAACCACATTGGGCGTGCTGCTGCGCAAAGAAACGCTGCCAGCGGCAAATTGGTCCGCAATCCAAAAATACCTGCCGTTTTGAAGATGCAGCACGCCAGATTGGACCAGGATTTTCAGAAAAGAATTCAACAGCTCAGGCGGCAGGCTGCCAAAATGGTCGTTTTCAAGGAAGGGCAGCTCGAAGGCGGCGCACTGCAGATGCTGCATTAAAATCGCGTAGTTATTCGAGTCCAGGAGCGCGTCTTCGGGAGATTTATCCGTGAGGTATTCCGGATGGTTGGCAAGGTATTGGTCCATCGCTTCCGGGGAGGCGATGAACATGGCTAAAGAGGCTTGCTGTCTGCGCCCCGCCCGCCCGGCACGCTGACGGGTTGTGGCAATGGAACCCGGATAGCCGACCAATATGACGGATTCCAGACTGCCAATGTCTATGCCGAGCTCAAGCGCGGAAGTGGCTACCACTGCTTTGATAGAGCCTTCCTTGAAGCCCGCCTCAATCTCTCGGCGGTCGCCTTTCAGATAACCTGAGCGGTAACCGCGGATTTGAGCGCGCATCCCTCTGGGGACCGCGTCGTACAGGTAGGTCAAAATCATCTCAACACTGCGGCGGGAGCGGGCAAAAACCAGGGTTTGGATGCCGCTGCTGAGCAGTTTACGGGTGAAGTGGATGCCGGTTTGCAGGCTGCTGGCGCGTAAGCCCAGCTGTTCATTCACCAGCGGCGGGTTGTATACCAGAAAATGTCTTTTACCGTGAGGAGAGCCGTCCTGATCAATCAACACGACAGGGCTCTCAATCAGTTTTTCGGCAAGTTCTGTGGGGTTGCCAATCGTGGCTGAGGTCAGGATGAACTGCGGGTACGCCTGGTAGAAAGCGGCAACGCGTTTGAGCCGACGGATGACATTGGCAACATGCGAGCCAAACACCCCACGGTAGGTGTGCATTTCATCAACGACCACATAACGAAGCCCGGCGAAAAACTGGCGCCAAAGGGTGTGGTGCGGCAAAATGCCCTGGTGCAGCATATCAGGGTTGGTGATAATAATTTCAGCTATCCGTCGGATTTCCGCCCGGTGATTGGGGGGAGTATCTCCATCATATATGGCAGGCAGAGGGCGCAGACCACCGCCAGGCGCGGCACACAGTTCATTTAACAGCCGGAGTTGGTCTTGCGCCAGGGCTTTGGTGGGGAACAGATAGAGGGCGCGCGCGGATTGCTCCTGAATGAGAGTTTGGACAACGGGAATGTCGTAGCACAGGGTTTTGCCGCTGGCGGTACCCGTGCTGATTACCAGGTGTTCACCCGTGGAAATCCGATTGAGCGCCTGCGCCTGATGGCTGTAGAGCTGCGTGATGCCTTTTTGGCGCAGATTGCTGAGAAGCTGAACCGGAATATTTTCAGGCAGCGGCTTAAACGCCGCTGCGACAGGCGGGCTTTGCTGCCAGCAGGTGGTATAGCGGATAAACTCCGGGTCTTTTTGCCAGGCTTTCAGGAGTTCATCAATATCCATGCTGAGCGTTTACGAATTCTCTGTATCCGGGTGAGCTGCCGCAATTGCCGCTTTCTTTTTGGAGGCTTGTCTGACCAAAATATCCATCAGAGGATAAACCAGACCGCCCAAACGCGTCGCGGCAAAATAAATGAGCTTCGCTTCCGCGCCTGGAACAATGGCGATTTTGTCCTTCCGAATATCCCGCAGTATGCTTTCAGCCACCGCATCCGCAGACAACGGCTTATCAGAGCCCGCAATGGTGCGCGTTTCGAAGGGTTTGTATTGATTCTCCCAGGCAAGCTGCGGGGTGTCGGTATCGGGGGGATAAACGCACGAAACGGTGATACCGCGCGGCTTCATTTCGGAGCGCAGCGCGTCGGTATATCCCCGTACAGCGAATTTGGCACCGCAATAAGCCGTATACCCAAATATTCCCAGGACCCCAGCCAAGGAGGAGAAATTGACGATGTGTCCGCTCCCGCGCGCGATGAAATCCGGCAGCAAAGCCTGGGTCACATGCACCGTGCCGTGATAATCGATGTCCATCATCCAACGGAAGTCTTCCAGCGGCATCAATTCGGCATACCCGGGTTTGGCAACCCCCGCGCAGTTTATCAATAAGTCTGGTACGCCAACTTTGGCTTTCAATTCCGTCAAAGCCCGGGCAATACCGGGCGCGTCGCTGACGTCCGCGGAAAGCGCGCTGAGTTTTTGCGCAGGGTTCTGGCGGAATGACTCGATTATTTTCAAAGCCTCATCCAGACGCTGCTGCCCGCGGGAAAGAATGACAACGGAAGCGCCGCTGGCAAAGAGCTTGCAGGCGAGCGCGAGCCCAATTCCGCTGGACCCTCCGGTAATCAGGGCAAGTTTGCCATTGAGCGTTTTCATAGTTAGTGCCCGCATGTGCTGCAGCTGCCGCCGGAGCAGCTGGCGCAGGAATGACCCGAATCCGTGAGGCTTTTACCGCCGCTGAAAGCGTTGACGCGTGAAAGTTCGCGTCTGGTTTCGCTGCTTGCGCAGCCGGGGCATTGGGCGGGGCTGTCGGCCTGGCCGAAGCTGCGCAGAAGTTCAAAATGGGTGCCGCATTGCTGGCAGTGAAATTCATAGAGTGGCATAAGACTTCCTCGATACTTGGTATTTATTGATATGGAATTGTATCCCCAATCTCAGTGGTTCTCTGTTTCCATATACTGTTTGCGGATCGCGGGTATCAGGTATTCGTTAAAGGCGCGCTCCTGGTCAAAGTCCGGCTGCCAGCCCCAATCCTGACGGGCGGCGCTGTCATCCACGTCCGCCGGCCAGGTATCCACGATTTTCTGCCTGCGTTGGTCAACTTCAAAGTCAATCTGCGCGTCCGGGAATGCTTTTTTGGTGATTTCGAAAATTTCCCGGGCGGTCGGGTTGAAGCTGGTGACGTTGTAGACAAACCGCGAGAGCTTTTCCTGGTCGGCAGCTTCCAGGTTAATCAGGGATTTAATCGCGTCTGGCATGACCATGAACGGCAGGCGGGTATCCGGACGAACGAAGCAGTTGTAGAGCGTACCTTTGGCTGCCGCGTGCAGCATTTCCGGGCCATAGTCACTTGTGCCTCCGGTGGGGATAGTTTCCGCGCTGATGAGACCCGGAAAACGCAAACAGCGGAAGTCTACAGATGGGCCGGCAGCTGAATCCGCGGCAAGCTGGCGGTAATGTTTGCTGTAATACCGCCCGAGATGTTCACAATACAACTTATTGCAGCCGTACATGGTGGTTGGAAACAAGTGTTCGTTTTCTTTCACCTTGCCCACCTGGTTCTTTTGGTCAAGCGTTTCCAGGCCATACGCAGCAATGGAGCTTGGGTAGATGAATTTTACCGGGCTGCCTTGCCACTGCGACTGTTCAACAGCCAGGCGAAGCAGGTTCAGCGTGCCCTCGACATTAATGCGGTGCGCTGTTTCGGGGTTGTATTCAGCTTTGGTGGAAAGAATGGACGCCAGGTGGTAAATTGTGCGGATTTGATGCTCAACGACCAGCCTGCCCAGCAAAATCTGGTCAAGGATATCCCCCACAATCCACTTGGATACCAGCGACCGCAGGGGTCTGTCCAACGGGTTCACGTCAATCGCGACAATCGTGTAATTCAATCCTGAAAGGTACCGGATAAGCCCGTGCCCGATTTCACCATTCGCTCCGGTGATAAGTACAACTTCCTCGCGCATTGTTTTCTCCTTGGTTTAGAAGGGTAAACTGACAGACAAACGACGGATAGGTCGCCCGGAACTTTTACCAACCTGCATAACCACGACGGACATATCATCGTGCGGCTGACCGAGGTCCTGACCGATAGCCTGGTTCAAAATCAAATCAGCAAGCTGCTGAACAGGAAGCTCCTGTTCCTCCAGGACGGTCTCCATCAATGAATTCCATTCCAAAGGCTGGCTGCATTCCCAACCAGCAGTCGCCACGCCGTCCGAAAACATAATGATGATGAAGTCATCCTCAATCGGGAATTGATACACATTCGGCAGCTGAGGGTCGACCTCATCGTGTCCCTCATAACTGGTGTAACTGCCCTTGTTCTTGCGGACCATGATTACAGGCAGGTCGTTATTTTTGGTAAGCACGATGGTTTGGCTTTGCAGGTCGCACGAGAGCAAGCTCAGGCTGAATTCAGCCTCACCGTGGTATTCAGTCTTGAGGGCGGAGAGGACAGCGCGCGAAGCCGCCCCGTCATGGATGCCATCGAGGAGAAGGGAAAGCACGCGGTGCACAGCTTTGCGCGCCACAAATTTGGAGCGGCTGCCGTTGAGCTTGCCCTCACCTAGGATGACCGAAATGCCGCCGTTGGGTCTTTCGACGACTTCAACCTGGTCTCCCTGTTCTGGTGAAGAGTAGCGGTCAACTTTCGCAATGGCAATCTGAATTTCCATACGATAATTCTAACCCAAAGATGCCCATCTGAATTGAAGTATTAAGCCGGAAAACAGATAGAATTACCGGGGAGTGCCGCAATGAAAAACGCGATGAAGCACTTGCTCATTTGGATTGTCCTTTGTCTGTTGGCTGCCGCTTGCAGCCCAGCGCTATTTTCGGCGCGGTCGGACGAAATGGAGGCTGAGGTCACACCCCGGGCAGAAAGTCAGCGTTTGCGAATCAGCGCCATCCAGGGCATTCAGCACCGTTCGCCCTATGACGGCAAACGGGTCTCGGATGTGGAGGGGATTGTGACCGCCGTTACCGGCAGCGGTTTTTACCTTCAGGACCCGCAGCCTGACGAAGACGAGCGCAGCTCGGAAGGAATATTCATTTCGGACTCCGCGTTTGGAAAAGTAAAGGTTGGCGATTTGGTGCATATTGCAGACGGAAAAGTCCGCGAATATAACCCTGCCGGCCTGGGCAAGAATTTCCTGACACGGACCGAAATTTATCAAGCTTCTTTCACCGTACTTTCCAGCGGTAATCCACTCCCAACCCCGGTTATCCTGGGTGAGGGAGGGCGCAGGATTCCGGACCGTGATATCTACCGCGAGGCGGGTGGTTATGCCAGCAAGAGCGGCGAATTGGACCCTGCGCGGTATGGGCTGGATTTTTACGAGAGCCTGGAAAGCATGCGCGTGCAGGTGAATAACGCCCTGGCGGTTGCTCCTACCTCCACGTATAAAGAGGCAGTCGTGGTGGCGGACCAGGGTAAGAATGCCGGCATTTTGTCTTCTCGGAATGTGCTCGTTCTCCGACCGGATGATGCCAATCCTGAACGCATCATTCTGGATGACGCCTTTATCAACATGCCAAAAATCCAGGTTGGCGCGCGCTTTCTTGAGCCAATTATCGGAATCATGGATTACAGCTTCGCGAACTTCAAACTGCAGCCCACCCAAAAACTTAGGTTCGAGCAGGGGAATAACCCGGCTGAGTCTGTCGCATATATACTCGCGGAGAACGAACTGGCGTTCGCCACCTATAACCTGGAAAATTTTAATCCGATGATTTCTCCTGAGAGACTGGGAAAAATCGCGGAACAGATTGTGGTTACCCTCAAAGCGCCGGATATTCTCGCGCTGCAGGAAGTCCAGGATGATGACGGCGAACTGGATTCCACGCTGACTTCCGCGACCGAAAACATCAGCCGGCTGATACAAAAAGTGAAGCAGGTTGGCGGACCGGAATATCGCGCGCTGACCATTGACCCGTTGCGGAACGCTGACGGCGGGGTGCAAGGTGGAAACATCCGGGTCGTCTTATTATATCGGCAGGACAGGGGCTTGAGTCTGGCAGCCGCGCCCGCTGGCGGCGCGAGCAGTGCAAACCAGGTCCTGAACAAAGCCGGCAAACCAGAGTTAACGTTAAATCCTGGCCGGGTTAGCCCGCAGGCTTATGCCTTCAGGGACAGCCGAAAGCCGCTCAGCGCGCAATTCAGGTTCATGGACAGGGATATTTTTGTCGTCGTCTGTCACCTTAATTCCAAAGGCGAAGATGACCCGCTGTTTGGAGACAGACAGCCGCCAATCCTGGTCAGTGAGCGGCAGCGCCTGGAACAGGCCCGCGAAATTAACCAGTTCGTCCGGCAAATCCTGGCGGTTGATCCCTCCGCGTATGTTGTTGTCCTCGGAGACTTGAACGATTTCTTCTGGAGCACGCCAATCCTGGCGCTTCAGGAAGGCGCGCTCGGGAACCTCATTGCGGAGCTTGCCGAAAATGACCGGTATACCTACATGCACGAAGGCAACGCGCAAGCGTTGGACCATATCCTCGTCAGCCTGTCTTTATTGAAGCAATTGCGCCATTTTGATATGGTGCATATCAATTCCGAAGCGCTGCCCGCCGCGCGGGTGAGCGACCACGACCCCGTATACGCGGTTTTTAAAATCGAAAAATGAATCGCTCTCCGTCTTTTGCTTGCGCGATTGTTTTGATGTTCACTCTGGCTGCGTGTAGTATTGCAGCTCCAGCAGATGAACCAAGCCTCACTGCCAGGGCGGATTATCCCGCGGCCGCCACGCAGCGCACACCGCCTGAACCGGGCGGGTTCGGCGAAGCGCTGCCCGAAGCCGAGGTTCGGGAAATCAGGCTGCCCGCGCCTTACGATGATGCCCGGATGGAGTACTCCGGATTGGCGTGGTTTGGTGATACGCTGGTGCTCCTGCCGCAATACCCTAAACGCCTCGGAGCAGACGGCAGCGCATTTCTTGTCACGATAAAAAAAGAGGCTATTCTTGTCTACCTTGGCGCGAAGAATGACGAACCGATAGAAATCAGCTTGATGGCTTTTGACGACGGCGGTCTTTCTGATACTCTGGTTGGTTTTGAAGGCTTTGAGGCGCTCGCGTTTTCTGGCAATGAGGTCTTTGTAACGATAGAAACCAGCGGCGGCAGCCCGATGATGGGCTATCTGGCGGCCGGAAGGGTGACTGAGGATGGCGGGGCGGTCAGCCTGGATCCCGGGAAAATCATGCCGCTTGAACCTCAGACCGACTTCCGAAATGCCAGCGATGAGAGCTTGTTAATCGCGGACGGCAGGATTTACACCTTCTTCGAAGATAACGGCAGCGCGCTGAACCCGCATCCCTTTGCTCATGTGTTTGATATGAAGCTAAACCCTCTGCCGGATTGCGATTTCCCAAACATTGAATTCAGGGTCACCGACGCGACCGAACTCCAGCCGGACGGAAGTTTTTGGGTGATGAACTATTTCTATCCCCAGGATTCTCATCTGAAAACCGGGGTTGACCCGATTGCCGAACGCTATGGCGAGGGGAGGACGCACACGCGCTCCGACCGGGTTGAGCGTATTCTCAGGCTGCGAATTGAAAACGGGCGGATATTTTTGGCTGAGGAAGCCCCGCTTTACCTGAGCCTGACGGCTGAAGGAAGCTCCCGGAATTGGGAAGGCCTGGTTCGTCTGGACGACCTGGGCTTTTTGGCTGTAACCGACAGCTTTCCCAGGTCCATTCTGTGTTTTATCTCCGATTTGGAATAAAAGGCCCCGAATTGGGATGATCAGCCGTTTTTCATACCTCATATTTTGGCGAAACCTTGTAAAATAGGGTAGTTGGCAATTGAAGCTTTGTGCAAGCTGGCAATCGGAGGTTTTTTTGACTGAGAATACCGCCCCATATCCCTCTCACCGGAAAACGCTGAAGCTCATTAAGCTGCAGGAACAACTGACCGGCTATCTCTTTATCCTCCCCGCGTTAATCATCATCTTAATTTTTGGAATTTTCCCAATCGGCTATTCCATCTATATGAGCCTGTTTAATTGGCAAGTGACCAAAGGGCCTTTCATTGGGGACAAAAACTATCTGCTGATCTTCGGCTCGTGGTGGAATTTGCTGGTGCTCGTCGCCGGGCTGGGGCTGATGTTCCTCGGCTCAATGGTCTGGGGGAAAGCTTTTCAGACCCTCAGCCGCGGCCGTCGTCTGGCGAACATCGCCGGGGCGCTTGTGCTTGTCCTCGGCGGTGTGATTTTTGTGACGGGCTGGGGGATGATGTTCAGAACCGGGAATAAGGATTTCCTGAACTCCCTGATTGTGACGGTTTATTACGCCCTGGGTACAGTTCCGGCTGAGATTATCCTGGGATTAGTCCTGGCGTATATCCTTTATCAAGACATCGTGGGAAAAGAAGTCTTCCGGATGATTTATTTCCTGCCCTACATCACGCCTTCCATCAGCACGGCGGTTGTCTTTCAGATTATCTTTTCAAGCCGGGAAACTTCCCTGGCGAACCGTTTGATCGGGTTGTTTGGAATTGACCCATTAAAATGGCGCTTTGAACCCAAGCCGGTGCTCAAACTGCTCGGTTTCAAAGTCAACGGGTTGGCTGGCGGCCCAAGCCTGGCGCTGCTGACAATTATCATTTTCGGCATCTGGTCCTTTGTGGGCTATAACACCGTCATCTTTCTCTCCGGGTTGGGGAACATCCCCAAGGAAATTTACGAAGCCGCCGAGATTGATGGCGGCAGCAAATGGGATCGTTTTTGGCACATCACCATCCCGATGATTTCTCCGGTGACCTTCTATCTGACGCTGATTGGCTTTATCGGCACCTTTAAGGCGTTCAATCATATTTACGTCATGCGTACGCCCAGCGCGCAAAATACGGTAATTACCACCAGCCTGCTGGTATTTGACCGTTTTTACAAAGCCAACCAATACGGCGTTGCTACCGCGCAAGCGATTGTGTTGTTCGCAGTTATCCTGGGGCTCACACTCGCGCAAAACAAGATAATGGGAGAGCGGGTCTTCTATGGATAATTCAGCCGCCATTTCAATGCCAAAGAAAGCCAAAACAGAAAATCACGTCGGTCGGATCCTCGGCAAAGCCGCCTTATATCTCATCCTCCTGGTTGGCGCGATTATCTTTATCTTCCCGTTCTTCTGGATGATTTCCAATTCGCTGATGACACTTGGCGAAACCATCACGCGCCAGCTGGTTCCAAAAGTCCCGCAGTGGGTAAATTACAAAGACGCCTGGGAGCAGGCGAATTTTTCAAAATACTTTTTGAACAGCGTTCTGGTGACGCTGGGCACCTTGACCGGGCTGCTTTTCACATCCATTCTGGCGGGGTACGCGTTCGGGCGGATTGATTTCAAAGGGAAAAATTTACTGTTTGGTATCTTGTTAGCGACGATGATGATCCCGGAATCCGTAACGTTAATCCCGAATTATTTGCTGATTCGCGGAAATATCATTCCGCTGCCGGGCGGCACCTGGATTAATACTTATTGGGCGCTCACCGTACCGTTTATGGCGAACGCGTTCAGCATTTTCTTGCTGCGGCAGTTCTTCGCGCAGATTCCGGATGAATTATGGGACGCGGCACGGATTGACGGCTGCGACCATTTGCGGTTTTTAGTCCAGATTGTGATGCCAATCAGCAAGGCGCCGATTATGACCGTGCTGCTGTTTGGGTTTACGGCTTCGTGGAACGCGTTTCAGTGGCCGCTGTTGGTGACCACGCGCGATACCTGGCGTCCGCTGATGGTGGGCTTGTATGGCTTTGTGCAGGAAGCAGGACCGTGGACTCACTGGATGATGGCAGGCTCGGTTATTACAATTATCCCAATCCTGATTGTGTATTTTTTGACTCAAAAACAGTTTACACAAGGAATTGCCACAACAGGTTTGAAAGGTTAGGATATAATTACACTTTGATAGCACGAAGGTATTCTCTCAGCCTTCGATATCGCAACGCTCAATTTAATCAGATTCAAAATGGAGGTTTTGAAAAATGAGAAGAACGCGTGTTTTGTTAGTGGCAGTCATCCTGATTGCCTCCATGCTGCTCGGCGCTTGCGCCAAAGCAACAAAAGTTCCCGCTCCGACCGAAGCGCCTGTCGCGACCGAAGCCCCGGTTGTGACTGAAGCCCCGACCGAAGCCCCAGCCGAGGTTGATCCCTGGGCGGATGTCGTGCCAGCCAAGGAAATTGTGTGGTGGCATCAGCACACCGGCTCGAAACGCGAAGCCTCAATCGCGAAAATTGTCGAAGACTTCAACAATACCAACGAATACGGCATCAAAGTCACTGCCGAATACGCTGGCAGCTATAATGATATCTTCAACAAGATGCTCCCCATCCTGAACACCCCGGATGTCCCTGATGTGGTGGTTGGCTATCAAAATCAGGTCGCGACCTATCAACTGGCTAACGCCATGTTTGACATGAACGAACTGATTAACCATCCCAAATACGGCCTGACTAAAGAAGAACAGGATGATTTCTTCCCCGGTTTCTTCGCCCAGGACGTATTCTCTCTGTTTGGAGGTCAGCGCCTTGGCCTCGCCCCCAACCGCTCTATGGAAGTCTTATATTACAACCAGGACTGGCTGACTGAACTTGGCTACGACGGGCCGCCAACCACGCCCGAGCAGTTTAAAGAGATGGCCTGCAAGGCTGCGGTTACCCCCTTCAGCGGCGCAACTGCCGGCGCGGCTTCTCCGATCGGTTATGAGCTGAGCATTGACACTTCCCGCTTTGCCAGCTGGACCTTCGCTTTTGGCGGGGACATGTTTGACTACACTGCCAACCAATTCACCCTGAACAGCGATGCCGCCGTGCAGGCCTGGACGTTCATCCAGAGCCTCTTTGCTGACGGCTGCGCCCGCCTTGTCACCGAAAATTACGGCGACCAGACCGATTTTGGCAACGGCACTCTGCTCTTTACCGTTGGTTCCTCTTCGGGTCTGCCTTATTACGGCGATGCTGTTGCCGCGGATGGTACCCCCTTCAAGTGGTCTGTTGCCGCAATTCCTCATACCACCCCGGATCCAGTCCAGAACGTTTATGGCGCTTCCATCTCAATCCCCAAATCCACTCCAGAACGTGAATTGGCTGCCTGGCTGTTCGTCAAGTACTACACCAGCGCTGATGTGAACGCCGAATGGGCGAAAGCCTCTGGCTACTTCCCGGTGAAACAATCTGTTGCCAGCCAGTTCCAGGATATCTTCGATGCCGATCCTGCCTATAAGACCGCCTTCGACCTGCTGAAATTCGGCAAGTTCGAACCTCCCGTGCCAGGCTATGACTTCGTGCGCAAAAATGTGGTTGAACCCGTTATGAGCAACATCGTTGACGACCCGACCGCGGATGTCAAGGCTTTGCTCGACGCAGCGAATATTGAAGCAAACAAGATTCTTGCTGAGCAGATGGCTCAAATCAAGTAAGCTTTCCATAAAGCCCATACAAACCCCTCAGGATTCCCTGAGGGGTTTTCTTTTGTGCTATACTCATGTTACCGGGGATGCCAGGTCTCGACGGGAGAAGCTGGTTCCGGATTGCGAGCCGAGAGGTACCGACCTCGATAAATCAGTACAAACAACAAGTGCCAAAAGCACAAACTACGCTACCCTTCCTCTCGCTGCATAAGCGGATGAAGGTAGCTGACCTCCAGAAGTGAGGTCGCGTCTCCTGAGGCCGTCCTTCCGGCCGGAATCAGTCAAGGCGTCATAAAAGCCGGAATGCTGTCAGGTGTGCCGTGAACCTGACCTAAGAGGGCTTTCGGGCTCAAGCGGATTGTCTGCGTAAAGTTTGGTCAGTTGACCTTTTCGCGGATGAAAATGAATAACTGACTACGCTCGTAGAGATTCGAGAGTCTAATCTTTCGGACGCGGGTTCGACTCCCGCCATCTCCACCTAAAAAGAAACCGGTTAAGCACGGTTTCTTTTTCTTTGCTCTCAGAATGGGTTTTGCGCACAGGAATATTACGCGCTTTGTGACCGCTTTCAGGTAAGCATCTGCCTCAGGCTGTCTTCATCGAGGATGGGTATTCCCAATTCCAGCGCTTTGGCATATTTAGAACCCGGATTTTCGCCCAACAGCAGATAGTCCGTCTTTTTGCTGACTGAAGAGCTGATTGTTCCGCCGTGTTCCAGAATCAGCCGCTCTGCCTGCTCCCTGCTGAGGGTAGGCAGGGTGCCTGTAATCACAAAGGTTTTGCCTGCCAAAGCGCCCGATTGAGCGTTTTCTTTGGTTTCGTGTTCCTGAGGCCAGACTCCATTCGCGCGCAGTTTTTGAAGCAGCTCCTGATTGTGGGGTTGGGCAAACCACCCTGTTATGGACGCGGCAATGCCCGGCCCAATACCTTCCAGGCTGGTCAGTTCATCCAACGACGCGCGGCTGAGGGCGTCCAGATTGAGGAACTGACGGGCAAGCTTGCGGGCTGCCACTTCTCCGACCCCGTGAATACCCAAGCCAATGATGAGGCGTTCCAGCGGCTGTTGTTTGGAACTTTCAACCGCCTGCAGGAGGTTTTCGGCTTTTTTCTCTCCAAATTTATCCAGTTTCATCAACGCGTCCCGCTTCAATGTGTACAGGTCCGCGGCGGAGTTCACCAATCCGCTCTCCACGAGCTGCGCGACAATCTGAGAACCCAGCCCGGAGATATCCAACGCGCCGCGGGAGGCAAAGTTTTCGAGGTTGCGGACCAGCTGGGCCGGGCAGCTGCTGTTCACGCAGTAATATGCCACCTCTTCCGGCACCTTTTGAATAGGTGAACCGCACGAAGGGCATTCTCTTGGAAT
Source organism: Chloroflexota bacterium (assembly GCA_029556265.1). GTDB lineage: Bacteria > Chloroflexota > Anaerolineae > Anaerolineales > Anaerolineaceae > Mesolinea. The sequence continues at coordinate 26,825 of JAKQFH010000080.1, forward strand.
CTCAAAGGTTTTTTCGGTCCCATCGCGTTTTTCTGGCAGAGGGCCAAGTATATACGGGATGACTTCGCCGGCGCGTTTGAGGAGCACCTGGTCGCCAATGCGGATGTCTTTATCGCGGATGAAATCGAAGTTATGCAAGGTCGCCTGGCGCACTATCACCCCACCGATGCTGACCGGTTTAAGCACGGCCAAAGGAGTCAGCACCCCGGTTCTGCCCACGTTTACCTGGATATCCAGCAGCGTGGTCTCAACCTCCTGACCGGGATACTTGAAGGCCAGCGCGCCGCGAGGATCCTTGCCCGAAAAACCAAGCCGGCGGGAAAGCGCCTGGTCGTTAATTTTGATGACGATGCCGTCAGCGTCGTACGCCCAGGTGTGGCGGCTTAGCGCCTGCGCTTCGCAGATTTGGACCGCCTCCTCTATGTTATTCGCGTGCCAACGCAGAGGGTTGACCGGGAAGCCGAGTTTCATCAGGTAATCCAGAATTTCGCTTTGGGTGTTTGGCGTCTCTTCGGACGACTCCAGTATCTGATAGAGAAAAATCTTCAGGGGGCGTTTGGCTGTTACTGCCGGGTCCAGCTGGCGCAGTGAGCCAGCCGCGGTGTTGCGCGGGTTAAGATAGGTTTTCTCACCGCGCTGTTCAAGCTGCGCGTTCAGGCGCTCAAAATCATCCTTGAACATTATCGCTTCACCGCGCACAACCAGGCGGGCAGGCGCGTGCCCGCCGCCCATCACCGGGATGCGCAGCGGAAGCGTCGGGATAGTACGGAGGTTCTCGGTGACATCCTCGCCGACAAGCCCGTCCCCGCGAGTGGCGCCGAGTACGAAGCTGCCATTTTCATAAGTCAGCACCACCGTCAGCCCGTCAAGTTTGGGCTCCAGGACGTAATCCGCTCTGGCAACCGCCGGGTCGAGCCGCAAAATGCGTTCGTACCAATCCAGGGTATCCTGGCGGCCAAACCCATTGGCCAGGCTTTGGATTGGCGAAGGATGCTCAACCTTACGGAATTTATCCAGCGGCTGTCCGCCGCTGCGTTGGGTGGGGGAATCGGCCGTAATCAGCTCGGGGTGCGCGCTCTCCAACTCCTTCAGACGTTTGTACAGCTGGTCGTAGTCGTAATCACTGATTACCGGCGCGTCCAGGGTGTGATACAGGTAATTATGGTAATGAAGCTGTTCGCGGAGTGTTTCGATTTGTTGGCGGATTTCTTTTTCATCCATAAGCACCTCAAGCTTCAGTTTTGGTAGCAATTCCGGCGGGGTTTCCCAGCGTAAGCCTCAGGTCAAAAAAATGTCCCCGGTGAGATTCGAACTCACATTACCGGCTTCGGAGGCCGATGCCTTCTCCATTAGGCCACGGGAACAGTCTGCATATTATACCTAAAAATCAAGTCCGCGCCTGAATAAAGCATCTTCAGAGCGCCAGCGCGCGCAGCATTTCGGGGTAGTGGTGAACCATTTCAGGGTGCTTTTCAAAACCCAACAAGGGGCGCCCGGCTCTGACCGGCACAATGTGGAAATGGAGGTGGAAAACTGTCTGGCGCGCCAATCTGCCGGAGTTGTTAAACAGGTGCATATTGTCAATTCCAAGCTTATCCTGGTATAAGCGCGCAACCTGCTTAATCGCCGCGCCGGTTTGGCAGAGGACTTCTTCCGGCACACTAAATAAATCCGGGTGGTGAGCCTTGGGGATTACCAGGGTGTGATACTCCATCACCGGTTCCAGGTCTAAAAACGCCAGGGCGTGCTCTGTTTCAAGCACTTTCCAACAAGGGATTTCTCCCCTCACAATCCGGCAAAAAACACAATCATCCATTCTCACCCATCTCCTCAGAGTTGAAAAACAAGGCTGTGCGGCAAACCTGATAAGTTCCAGGAGCCAAACCCAACAAATTGAGCAGTTCATCCGGGCGCCCGTTCGCCTCTGGCGTGGATTTCATTTTTAAACAAAGTTCGGGAGCGCCCGGGCCCGGCGTCCATTCGGCCGAAAGCATAAGCTGCTTTAGGTCAACGCTCTTCGCGCGCCTGTGAATAGGAATAACCTCCTGCGAAAGCAACACCGCGAGCTTTCGCGCGGTCTCGGGGATGTCGATTTCGGGTAAAAAGCTTATCCGATATTCGGACGCCTTCAAGCTGGACTGCAAACTGGGCAGCTGGTTGGAAACAAACGCCACGTTCAGGACCGCGATATCCTTGGGAAGCGCGGATTTCAACTTCTGTTCCACCACGGCGGTGTCCAATTCCCCGTTCAACCAAAAATCAAGCAATTCTGCCCTGGAGGAAAACCCCAAAGGCAGGGCGCTGGCCAGGTTCAGGCGAACTTTGGGATTGAAACCCTGGCTGTAGCGCAGCGGAAGCCCGGACCGACGCAGCGCGCGTTCGAACAAACGCTGCAGGTCCAGATGTCCGGTAAAGCGCAGGTCGCCGTCCTTGGCAAAGCGCACGCGCACGCGAACAGGCTGAGCGCTGTTCATGGGCACCCCCAATAAGTTTCTGCTTCTGAAGGTCTCAGGCTGCCAAAGTTTTCCAGTATTCCACAGTTGTAACAGGTATTCCGGCAGTCCTCCCGGGTCTTACCTGCCAGGCTCAGGCGCAGGTCGGTCAACAGAAAACGCTTGCTTACGCCGGTAGAGATATGGTCCCAGGGCAGAATTTCATCCAGGGCACGCTGCCGGCGGGTATAAAAATCGGGGTCAATCCCGCAGGACGCAAAGGCGTCCAACCAGGCCGTCAGGTTGAATCTTTCGGTCCACGCGTCCAGTTTCGCGCCGTTTTTCCAGGCTTGCAAGATGACCGCTCCCAGGCGGCGGTCCCCGCGCGAAAGCCAGCTTTCCAGCAGGGTCGAATCGGGCGGGTTATAACTCATTTTGATATCCGCTTTGCGGGTGCCCTCTTTGAGCAAATCAATCTTAGCCTGCAGAGACTGCGCTGCTTCAATGGAATACCACTGAAAAGGCGTGTGCGGTTTGGGGATGAAAGTGGCGATGCCCAGATGGATTCTGACCCGATTGCCCTTGATTGATTTACCGATACTTTTGATTTTGCGCGCCAGGTCCAGGATTGCCTGCACGTCTTCCATGCTTTCCTGGGGAAGGCCAATCATGAAGTACAGTTTCAGGCTCAGCCAGCCGTGCTCAAAGATGGTGCGGGCTGTCTCGAGGATGATTTCTTCGTCCAGCGGCTTGTTGATAATCGCGCGCATGCGTTCGGTCGCCGCTTCCGGCGCGAGCGTGAAACCACCACCGGGGCGCAAATCCCTGAGTTCATCCATCAGGTCCACGGAAAACGAGGCAATCCGCAGGGAAGGCAGGTTCACCTGGACGCGCGAATCCTTGAGTTTTTCGTACACGCCGCGAATAATGTCCAGAATGCGGGTATGGTCGGAAGAAGAAAGCGAGAGCAAACCGACCTGTTCGTAGCCAGTGGCATCAAGCCCAGCCTGGACCGCTTCCAGGATTTCGTCAGGCGCGCGTTCACGCACCGGGCGGTTAACCACGCCGGCGTGGCAAAAACGACAGCCGCGGGTGCAGCCGCGCATAAGCTCAACCGAAATCCGGTCGTGCACGGTTTCCACATTAGGAACGAGGAATCGCGCAGGGGCTGGCGGCAGTTTGCCGACAATTCGCTTTTTTACCGGCAGCGCGACACCTTGCAGGACTGGGGAAACACGAGAAAGCGTGCCGTCATCATGATACGCCACCTCATAGAACCTGGGTACATATATACCGGGCACGCGCGCCAGAGCGTAGAACAGTTCTTCCCGCGAGCCGCCGCGCCGCTTCCAGTCCCGATGCGCCCGGGTAAAATCGAGGATAAGTTCTTCCCCCTCGCCAATTCCAAACGCGTCGAAAAAATCAGCCATGGGTTCAGGGTTGTAACATGCCTGTCCGCCCGCGATGATCAGGGGATGCTCGGGACCGCGGTCTTTGGCGAGGAGTGGTATACCGGCAAGGTCCAATATATTGAGCACATTCGTATAGATTTGCTCATAGGGGAGCGTGAAGGCAAGGATATCGAATTGATTCAGCGGGGTTTTGGATTCCAAGGAGAACAAAGGAAGTCGATTTTCCCGCAATTGGGCTTCCATATCCACCCAGGGGGCAAAGGCTCGCTCCGCCAAAACATCCGGTTGTTGGTTGAGGATGTCGTAGAGGATTGCCAGACCGAGATTGGGCTGACCAAGATCGTAGATATCCGGAAAAATCAGGGCGACGCGGGTATCCACGCTGTCCCAGGGTTTGCGTATCTGGTTGTGCTCTCCGCCGACGTAGCGGCCTGGTTTTTCAACCTGGAACAGCAGACGTTCCAAAGTATGGTTTATGGTTGACTTCTGAAGGGAATCCATACGCTGAGCTAAGCCTCGTAAGCTTTCCCGGCAATAACCGGATTTACCAGGCTGCCAATGCCATCGATGAAAATGGATATCTCATCGCCCGCCTGGAGAGACCCGACCCCGGCTGGCGTTCCGGTGAGAATGACATCTCCCGGGTTGAGGGTCATTATTGAAGAGGCAAACAGGATGATTTGCTCAACATTGAAAAGCATATCGCGCGTAGAGCTCATCTGCCTGAGAATGCCGTTCACCCGGCAGGTAATCATCGCGTCGGCCGGATTAAGTTCTGTTTCTATCCAGGGACCTAAGGGGCAAAAGCTGTCAAAGCCTTTGGCGCGGGTCCATTGCCCGTCTCTTTGCTGCAGGTCGCGCGCGGTCACGTCGTTCGCGATGGTATATCCATAAATCGCCTCCTGGACAGTTTCCGGCCGCAGCCAGCGGGATTTCTTCCTGATTACCACCGCGAGTTCGGCTTCATGTTCCACGCGTTCCGATTGCGGCGGCAGAATAATCGGATCTCCACTGCGGATTAATGTGGAGCTTGGCTTAAGGAAGAGCAGCGGGATTTCGGGTGGAGTCTGGTTCATCTCCCGGATATGTTCTTCATAGTTGCGCCCCACGGCGATAATCTTGGACGGCGTGCAAGGAACCAACAGGCGGACCTGAGCGAGGGAAAATTCCGGGTCGTAGCGGCGGAATTCCCCAAACGGGTCGCCTTGGATTACGCCGACCTTATCTTCATCAATCCAGCCGTAGGACGCCTGGGTATGTTCAGTTTCAAAACGCACAATTTTCATTTTTTGTGTATAATTCCATCTCCGGGCGGATAGCTCAGTTGGTTAGAGCGCATCTTTTACACAGATGAGGTCGCAGGTTCGAGCCCTGTTCTGCCCATATTATTATTTAACTACCTCATTATATCAATGCTCTGCGGCAGCCTTGCTTGCGGGGGAATCAATCCTCATAAAGAAGAGAATGTTCATCCTCATTGAAAAGATAAGTTTCTGAGAGGTAATCCTCCGGGCTCGCAGCCAGACCTGGCCGGTTGCAGTAACTCCGATACACACAAAAACGGCAGCGCTGAACATCATCCGTCCGGAGAAAATCCGGCGGTCGGGAGGCTGAGATATTTGCCATAAGGGAAAGCACGAACTCTCGGTCCTCAGCCAACCTATCCGCTCCGCAGGTCAGCACAAAAGGCTCATCCGGCTCGCTCACTTCCCAATAGAGCATAAACACAGCTGGCGCGGGCGCCCTCTCAAGCAGTTTATACTCCTCAACCAACACCAAGGGGAACACTTTACTTTGCAGCTGGGCTTCCAACCAGGCACGGGCTGGTTTCTTCCTGGAGGTCTTCCAATCGTATATGGTTAAGTGTTCCGCGTCCACTTGCAGAAGGTCATATTTGGCGCTGAGCGAAAAGCCGCCCAGACTGACCGTCAGGCTGTACTCCGGGTGCAGCTCGCCCGAAAGCCGCGGATATACGGACTTCCTAAAGAGTTCAAACCAACGGCAAACCCGGGCGTCCGGGTCGTTTTCCGCGCTGCGCACCAGGCTTTCCGCTGGAATTCCGAGCAGCAATTGGTGCACAAGCTGATGAAAACGCGCCCCAGCAGAGCGGTCCCTTTCGAAAGCCAGCATATCGTTTGTGGCGGGTGCCGGCCAAAGGAAATGTTCAATATAGCGCAAATAAAACTGGTATTTGCAGTTCACAAAGGTCTGCAGGCTGGATTGCGTGAAGGTGAAATTGTCAGGAAGGAGGCTGGTCATTTTTCTTCCTTTCCAGGTAGCGGCGCAGTTCCTGAACCGCCAACGCTTCACCCTGGTTTCCAAACTTGCCTGTGTTGAAGGAGATGGTGAGGGAGCGTTTGGCTCGGGTGATGCCAACATAGAGCAGACGCAGCCGCTCGCGGGCAATTTCAGCGCGGGCTTCGGCGCGGGACTGGGAGCCAATAAGAGTACCATCAGCTAACGCGCGAAGCTGACTTAGCATTTCGGTTTGCAAATCCAATTTGCCGCGCAGATAATATCTTTCTCCGCGCGAACTATCGCTGTCCAGTCCAGCCGGGAAGTCATATGAATTTGCCGAGCTGATAAAGACTTTATCCCATTCCAGGCCTTTGGCTTTATGGAGTGTTGCCACGACAACCTGTCCGCGGTAATCTTCCGGGTTGAAGCCTTCCGCGTATGCCGAAAGCTGCGCGAAACGGCGTTCGTTTTTCGCGATGGCGCGCAATTCATCGTTCAGCAATTCCAGGGTCCATTCCGGGTGCAGGTCTTGCATTTCGCGCAAAAGGAGCGCCATTTTATGCACGGAAGCCAGTTCCAGATTGTCCAGATTCAGGTCCATCGCGGCAGCCAGGACATATTGGTCGGGCGGCAGCCGCGCCGCGAGGTGCCATTTGCGCGCGAGATTACGAAAGCGCTCAAGCTCCATCAGCACGGGCTGGCTTTCGCCCTGGTGTTCCAGACGCTGCAGCCAATCCGCATCCGGAGCCGGATATAGATAGTCTTCCACGCGGTCACACTTTTTCAGTAAAGCCACACAGGATTTAATTAATTGCCAGCGTTCATCATCCCCGCGTTCCTCGCGCCGCGCGGCTTCAAAAGCCAACGCCAATGCGGCCGGGTCGTGGGGGCTCAGGGCAAAAGTCAGCAAGCGGTTCACAAGCCCGACTGAAACCCGCGTGTTTTGCGGCATCGCGGTCAGGGCGTCGGTTACTGGGATTTTCTGAGCCTTAAGCTTATTCACGATTTCATCCACGCGGCTGTTAATCAACGCGAGAATCGCCACAGTGGTATCGGGGTATTGCTGCAGCCATTGGTCGACAGAATAAGCAAGAAATTTCAGTTCATTCTCCGGATTAACCTGCCGATTGTCCAGCGTGAGGGCGGGTTTAAGCGCGTTGGGGTTAGGTTGAGGGTCATTGGCTTTGGTTGGCTCAATCAGAGGTAGGGTCAACGCTTCCCGAGCGTCCTCAACCGGGTGTCCGTTACGGGTCCAGGTGTTCAAAGCGTTCGCGAGGTCGATGATTTCCGGGCAGGAACGCCCCGATTCGGGCAGGGGTTCGCTGCGCACGCCGGATTCTTTCAGGAAGAATTTCAGCAGGTTGGGGTTTGCCGTGGTAAAGCTCTGGTAAATCGCCTGATTTGGGTCGCCAACGCGCACCCAATTTCCCTCGGGGCCGGCGAGTGCGCGCAGAATTTTTTCCTGCAGTACGCTCGAATCCTGGGCTTCGTCTTCGAGGATATACGGCCAGCGGTAGCGCAGAAGCGCGGTGAGGCTGGGGTCTTCCTGCAGGCATTGATACGCCAGCCGGATGAGATCCGCGAAATCAACCGCCGCTCGGTACTGCAAAGCGTTCTGATAATCGCGATATATTTCCAGGCCCATAGTCAGGATTGAATCGGATTTCAGAAACGACGCCGCCAGCAGCGCTTCCAACCGGTCGGGGGTGAGCAGACGGTCCTTGGCTTCCTGGATGAACGCGGAAACTGCCTCTTTAATAAGCTTGGGAAAATCTTTATTTTTGCGCTGCTCGAAATCTTTCGGGGTCAGGGTATCAATCAGTAGTTCGTCAATCACCGCGCCGTTTTTGCGGCACCAGGCTGCGACGCTGCCCTCCAGGATTTCGTCCGTATCCGCTTCACTCAGGATTTGGAACTCATTGCTGAGCCCGGCCAATTCCGGCCGCTCGCGTATGATGTCATTTGCCAGGCCGTGCAGCGTGCGCACCCGATAGCCAACCCCGGAGAGTATGCCGCGTTCCCGCAGCAGCGTGCTGATACGGCTGGCGAATACATCCGCGGCTGAATTGGAGAACGTGACAACCAAAATCTCCTGGTCTGGCTGGAGTTCTATCTCAGAGACCAGTTTGACTGCCAGCCGGGAGAGCGTCCAGGTTTTCCCGCTGCCTGGCACGGCGGAAATGCCCATCTTTCCACCGCGATAGTTCAGGATGCGCTTTTGAGACTCACGCAAGCGCTGTTCAGCCATTGCCTGCCTCCCTGGCAGCCTGGCGGAGCAGGGACTGTATCTTTATCAGGAGCATGCCTTTTTCTTCCTGACCGTTTTGGCCAAACTCGCTTAAACCCAGGATGACGCCCTTGTTACAGCGGCTAAGCAGCCCGTCCAAAAGGCTGTCCAAGATTTCGAGGCTGACCCGTTTTTCTTCTTCCGCGGTCCATTTTTTACCGGCGGGCCACTGTCGACTGAGCACATAAGGTTGGGTCAACGGCTGTTCAAGGCGTTCGTACCAACCGGTGCTGCCAATGCTTAACCACACCTGATAATCCACGCGCCGGCCCGAGCTGAGGAAGCTGAGCGCGGGAGAGATTAACACGCGCTGGTCTTCCTCACTTTGCCATTCGTCCAAATATTGGGCGGAGATAACGCCGTCCTGAATCATGCGCGCGAAATCCTGATTAACCTGGTCCACCCGCAAAGTTTCGGAGGGGTTCAGCGACTGGCGGAATTTCCGGAAGGACTCCATCAAAACAGCGGTCGAACGCGCGGCGCTGAGATTCTGATAGAAGCCAAACCCCGGCTGGGAGAGCACCTCACCAAACAGGCGGCTGAAATACAGGTCCAGAGGTTCCTCAGGCGGCGCTTGCAGCAGCCAGAGGCGCAGCGTTTCGTGCCTATCCGCGATTTCAGCGGGAATCCTTTCCCTCAGCTCTTCCGAAGCCGCGGCGAAAGGCAGAAGGGCAAAGTCCGCGCCGCCTTTCAGGCACAACTTAAGGCGGATAAGCTGCGCGCGAACCAGGTCCAGGCCAGCGATGCTGGCAGATAGGGCGTTGGTTACCAGGGCCGGGTCCAGAGAGGGCTGCCAGCCAGGATGCGCGAGGTGCGCCAGGCTAATCAACTGCTGCGCGAAGGGATTTTCGATAATCGGAATGGAAGGGCGCAGCAAGCGGGACTGAAGCCCGGCAGCCGAAAGCGTCTGCTGAATCGCAAAGCCCATCGCGCTGGGCAGGTACGGCGCCAGAATGGCGATTTGCCCGGGCGGCGTGCCTTCCCGGGTCAGTCCGCTGACGATGTCGGCAGTTTGCGCGAGCATCTCGGGGAAAAAACGGGCGGGTTTTTCGGGCAGGCGCAGCGCTTCCACCAGCTGGTTTCGCGGGGGCGCAGGCTGCTTTTTGGAGAGGTGATGTTGAAGGGCACGTTGGAGAGCTTGCATTTGTTCCTGGGTGTGCTGCTGGCTGAAAACAAGCGCGCGCCCGGATGCCTTTTCAAGGCGCTGGGCTGAAACGGGGTCAGCGCCCAGAATGCGTCGGAAACCCGCGTTCTCATCGTAAAGAGTCAGCGCGCTCTTAAAAGCGGGCAGCCATTCCAGGATAATGTCGTGCGCGTAGGGTGGGTCTTCCTCGCAATTGTCATAGAAAAGATGTTGGTAGCTGCCTTTCAGGAAGCGCTGACAAAGAGGTTCCGGCCAGACGAAACGCCGGAAAAGCTCCACCTGCAGCGAGTAATCCAGCAAGTTGTTTTCAAGGCAGAACTGACGAAACGCGCTGGCGGCGGTCTGGACGTCCTGATAAACGTTCAACTGGGCTGGGCTGCCTGTCCAGGCTGAGGACAGCCGCGCATAGATATCTTCCAAGGGGAAGCCAACCAGGGCGGATTTATTGACACTGTCCAGAATCTGACTGAAAAGTCGGTGGCGCGGAAGGGATATTGAGCTGAACGCGCCAGCATCCAACATCGGATTCACGAGCTTGCCCATGTAGAACTGGGCGGTTTCAAGCGTCAGGAACTGGGGTGGAGCATACGGGCGGTTGAACCCGGCTGCCTCGCTGAAAAGCGGCCAAAACAGACCGACCATACGGCGGGCGAGGCTGTTCATGGTGGTCAGCGTGGCCTGACCGGGATGATACGCTTCGGATTGCTCCAAAGCCCGCTTGACGCTGTTCCCCATAACGCGTTGGGGCAGCAGCACCAGCAGGCTCTCGCCCGGGCGCTCGCGATAGATGCGCTCGAGGCGGAGCAAGGCGGTTGTGGTCTTGCCGGTTCCAGCGCTACCCCTCAAAAATATGCTTCCATCCAGCGGAAGCGCGATGAGATGTTCCTGTTCAGAGGTCACGCGCATAACCAGACCCTCTTCACAGAATTACAGGAATAATAAAACACTTCAAACGCGATGTAGTAACTCACGCTGTTAATTATAAGGCACCCTTACCGCCAAGCCGAGCCAAAATCAATTCAGCGCGGCGGAGAAAGGGCTTGGTATAATTCAAACAAGCTCACCACTTAGCGGAAAGGTCTTTCTCCTATGAATTCTTCCCTGATCCCGTTTTTCAAGCCCCAGGGCGTTGCCATTTTGGGCGCGTCCAGCAAGCCAAACAAACTGAGTTACGGCATACTGGAAAATCTACTCAAATACGGCTATCAAGGTGGGATTTACCCGGTGAATCCCAACGCGCAGGAGATTCTGGGTGTGAAGGTGTATCCTGTACTGGTTCAGGTGCCCGAGCCGGTGGATCTGGCGGTAGTGGTTTTGCCCGTGGGAATGATTTTGGACACAATGCGGGAATGTGCCGACCGGGGGATTAAAGCAGTCATCATCATTACAGGCGGGTTTCGTGAGGTGGGCGGTGAGGGCGTCGAAATTGAACGAAAAACGCTTGATTTCGCGCGCGCGCACGGTATGCGCGTCATCGGACCAAACTGCGTGGGGACGATGGACATGCGCAGCGGTCTGAATACGACCTTCATCAAGGGCATGCCTCCGCGCGGGCCAATCGCGTTTATTTCTCAGTCCGGCGCGGTATGCGGCGGGGTGGTGGACCTCATCCTTGAATCGGAAATCGGTTTTTCTCATTTTGCCAGCCTTGGAAACGAGATGGACGTTTCGGAAGCGGATATGATCGCGTACTTCGGTGACGACCCGGATGTGAAGGTTATCGCGATATACCTGGAAGGCGTACAAGACGGCGCCCGATTTATCGCGGAAGCCCGACGTGTCTCCCGCATTAAACCCATTGTGATGCTGAAGGCGGGAAGGAATAACGCCGGGGCCCGCGCGGTCAGTTCGCATACCGGCTCTTTGGCAGGCTCTTACACAGCCTATCAGGCGGTCTTTAACCAAACCGGCGTGATTGAGGTTGAAACCCTGGCGGAACTGTTCAACGTCGCCTGGGCGCTCGGCACTCAAAACCTGCCGACTGGCAAGCGCGTGGCAATCGCCACCAACGCCGGCGGAGCGGCCGCTTTACTGGCGGATAATTTAGCCGCGAACGGCGCTGAGTTGGCGGAGCTTTCAGCGGAAACCCAAACCAGTCTGCGCCTCAAACTGAACCCAAGCGCGCAGGTGGCTAACCCGGTGGATATGCTTGGCGGCGCGGAACCCGCGGATTACCTCTGGAGCCTGGAACAAATGATGCGCGACGACAACGTGGATGTGCTCGCCCCGGTGCTGGTTCCTCAGGCCTTGGTGAATCCACTCGACGTGGCGCAAGCCTGGGCGCAAGCCGCGGCGCAAACCCCCAAAACCATGCTGACCTGCCTGATGGGTGAGCTCAGTGTGCGCGAAGCCCGGTCGTTCCTGAATAAAGCTGGCATACCGGTTTATCAATATCCTGACCAGGTGGGACCGGTCTTGCGCGCGATGCGCGCTTACGGCGAATATGCGCGTAAACCAATTCACAAGCCTGTAGAGCCAAAAAAAGCCCATAAAAACGCGGTCCGCGGGGTGCTTGACACAAACACTGGCAAATTGAGCCTGGGCGAGTATGAAACCCGCACAATTCTGGACGCCTACGGAATCCCAAACGTGCCCGGCGCGTTGGCCGCGGACGCGCCTCAGGCTGCGGCGATCGCAAAGGAGATTGGCTTCCCCGTCGCCCTGAAAATCGTGGCCGAGGGCGTGCTGCATAAATCCGATGCGGGGGGAATCTTGTTGAATCTTGAGGACGAGGAAAGCGTGCGCTCAGGTTTTGAGCTGCTGACCAACCGCATCCGTTCGCAATACCCCGGGGCGGCAATTGCCGGGGCAATGGTGGAAAAAATGGCGCCCAAGGGCCTGGAAGTCATCATCGGTATGCGCCGGGATCCCACGTTTGGCCCGATGATGATGTTTGGCATGGGCGGAACGTTGGTGGAACAGCTTAAGGATATTTCCTTTCGGGTTGCCCCTCTTTCTTTGGAAGATATCCAGGAGATGATCGACGTGACTATCGCCGGAAAACTGCTGAAAGGCGTACGCGGAAGCAGCCGGGCGGATATTGAGGCCGTGCAAGCCGCGATTGCCGCGCTCAGCCAGGCGGCGTTGGACTTCCCGGAACTTGAGGAGATTGAAATTAATCCGCTGGTAGTATATCCGCAAGGGCAAGGCGCTTTGGCGTTGGACAGCCGGGCGGTGCTGCGCCCAAGTTGATAAAATAAAAAAGCCAACGGGGGGATTCGAACCCTCGACCGGGCGCTTACGAAGCGTCTGCTCTACCGACTGAGCTACGTTGGCAACATTGGGCATTATACCAAAGCTCTGAAATATTTCAATCTTTTTCTCCGTCTTTATCGCGGTCTTTTTCTATCTGGCTGCCGCGGGTGATGATGTTTTTTCCGTACTTCGCCTTCAACGTATCTATCGCGTGAGCGAGCTGTTCTTTCTGGCTGCGGGAATCATCCCATAATTCCAATTGTTGGAAAGGTTCTGAAAGATGACTGACGCCGACGCCAAGCAAACGTACTTCCCGACCGGGCGCCAGATTGTCCTGGAGCAATTTTTCTGCCGCGGCATAAATTTCATCATCCAGGTTGGTGGGGGAGGGCAGCGCCTTTTGGCGGGTGAGCGTGGTAAAGTCCTCATAGCGCAGTTTGATTTGCACAACAACGCCCATCAGGTTCGCCTGACGCATACGGTAGCCGACCTTATCAGAGAGTCGGCGCAGGGTCGCGAGCAGCTGCGGCAGGTCGGAGGTATCCCGGGTGAAAGTGATCTCGTTGCTGATGGATTTAACCTCGCGCCCGCTGTGGACCGGTGAGTTATCTATCCCGCGCGCGCTTTCCTGTACCGACACCGCGTTTTTCCCGAAGAAATACTCCAGTTCCGCGAGCGGAAGCTCTGCGAGTTGTCCGATGGTGTGCACGGCGCGGGAATGCAAGCGCTGGGCCGTTTTGGGGCCAATACCCCAAAGCGCCTGTACTTCATGCGGGGCGAGAAACTCGGCTTCTGTGCCCGGCGGAACGATCGTAATCTGTCGCGGTGCCTGACCGGTGCGCACGCGGCTCTTCCCAAAATCGTTGGCGACTTTTGCCACCAACTTGTTGGTCGCGGCGCCAATGGAGCAGGGCAGGCGCAGTTCGCGGTCAATCCGCTGCTGCATATCCCGCGCGATGGCGCCAATTGGCTGCGGCAGGTCGCTCACATCCAAAAAAGCCTCGTCCACCGAAACCTGTTGGAAGAGAGGGGTGTAGTCCCTTAGGATATCCATCACTTTATCGGAGGTTTCGCTGTAAACGCCAAACCGGTGGGGAACCATAATCAAATCAGGGCATAAGCTGAGCGCGCGTCCCATTGGCATAGCGGAATGTACGCCCCGCAAACGCGCGGGATATGAGCAGGAAGAAACGACCCCGCGGGATTTTGGGCTGCCGCCCACGGCAAATGCTTTGCCTTTCAGGCTGGGATTAAGCAGTTCTTCGACAGCGCAAAAAAAGGCGTCCAGATCCAGGTGCAGGACTTTGCGTTCCATCAGCGTTCATCCATCAGCGCAGAACGCGCGCGGAGCTTAAATATCCAGGTTGCGCACTTCCTTCGCGTGTGTCTGGATAAAGCGGCGGCGCGGGGGCACAAGCGAGCCCATCAGCATATCAAAGGTGCGGTCGGCTTCCACAGCATCTTCCACCGTGACGAGCAGCAGGGTGCGATTCGCGGGGTTCATTGTCGTTTCCCAGAGTTGTTCCGGATTCATCTCGCCCAGACCCTTGTAGCGCGAAATGGTCACCTTCGAACTTCCGCCCATTTTCGCCACAATGCTGTCTTTTTCGGCGTCAGAATACGCGTAGGTGATTTGGTTCTTAACGGATATCCGATAAAGCGGCGGCTGGGCAATGTAGAGGTGACCTTCATCAATCAGCGGGAACATGAAGCGGAAGAAGAAGGTGAGCAGCAGGGTGCGAATGTGGGCTCCATCCACGTCGGCATCGGTCATGATGATGACGCTGTGATAGCGCAGCCCGGAAATATCAAAGGACTCGCCCACGCTGGTACCAAGCGCGGAAATGAGCGACTTGACTTCGCGGTTTCCAAGTATCTTATCCAGGCGGGCGCGTTCAGTGTTCAGGATTTTTCCGCGCAGGGGCAGGATTGCCTGGAAATGCCGGTCGCGTCCCTGCTTGGCGGAGCCGCCAGCCGAATCACCTTCCACGATATAGAGCTCGGTCTTGGAAGGATCGCGCTCGGAGCAGTCCGCAAGCTTGCCGGGCAGGGTCATCGATTCCAGGGCGGATTTTCGGATGACCAGGTCGCGGGCTTTTTTAGCAGCGTCGCGCGCACGGGCGGAGGTGAGGCACTTTTGCACAATCGCCTTGCCCGCCGCCGGGTTTTGTTCCAAAAAGCTGGTGAAAGTATCGCCGACGACCTGCTGCACGTAGGTCTGCACTTCGGGATTCATCAGTTTCACCTTGGTCTGGCTCTCAAATTGCGGATCGGGGTGTTTGATGCTGACGATAGCGGTCATCCCTTCGCGGGTATCTTCACCGCTGAAGTTGCCGTCGGCTTCTTTGAGCAAACCGCTTTTTCGGGCGTAATCATTGATGCTGCGGGTTAGGGCAGCGCGCAGCCCGGTCAGGTGCGTTCCGCCGTCCACCGTATTAATCGTATTGGCAAAGGTATAGACCGATTCCGCGAAAACATCTGTGTATTGAACGACGAATTCGACACCGACCCCGTCAATTTCTTTTTCGCCATAAATTGGCTCGTGCAGCACTTCTTTGGTGCGATTGAGGTAACGCGCGAAAGAGGCGATGCCGCCCTCAAAATGGAAAGTCATCTCGCGGTCATCGCGCTCATCCACCAAGCCAATCGTCACGCCGCGCGTGACGAATGCCATTTCCCGGAAGCGGGAAATCAGTGCGTCGAAGTGATATGACAAATCGCCTTTGAAAATTTCGCGGTCAAAACGGAAAGTTGTGCTCGTTCCAGTTTCGTTGCCGTGGTACGTGCCGATTTGCTTGACCTCAGATTGGGGAACGCCGCGTTCGTAACGCTGGAAATAGACTTTGCCTTCGCGGTGCACGGTAACATCACACCATTCGGAGAGCGCGTTGACAGCGGAAACGCCGACGCCGTGCAAACCACCGGAAACTTTATAACTGCCCCCGCCAAATTTCCCGCCAGCATGCAAAACAGTCATAACAACCTGCAGGGCTGAAATGCCTTTTTCTGGATGGATATCTACAGGGATGCCGCGTCCGTTATCCCGCACTGTGACGCTTTGGTCTTTGTGAATGGTAACAATAATCCGGCTGCATTCACCCGCCAGGGCTTCATCTATGGAATTATCAACGACCTCATAAATGAGGTGATGAAGCGCTTTGATATCGGTACCGCCAACATACATGCCAGGGCGGCGGCGCACTGCTTCGAGCCCTTCAAGGATTTGAATATCGCCTGCGTTATAGTGTTTCTTCTCTTCCACTTTTTTCTCCACATTCGATCAGAGAATATTCTCGAGCGCTTGCTTAGCGAGGTCGGTTTCCCGGTTCATTTCGATGACACGTATAAAGTAATAGAAACTGGCGAGTAAAAGCGCTGTGGTTATCAGGGCATGCCCGAATATTCCGACAAAAACCATTAAGGAGTTGGTACCGGCGGATTGCCAGAGCAGATTTGTCAGATAAGACAGCAGGACCGAAAGAATGACGAAAAGTGAGGTCGCTGAGTAATAAGGGCGGATGTAGCGAATGCTGCTGCGAATACCCTGCCAAATGTTCTGGTTTAAAAGAATGACAGCATGCGGCGCGAAAAGCAGCGGCAAAGACAGCGAAATCGCAATCATGGCACAAAAGAAGTAAGCGAGCAAGCCCAAAAAAGGGCTGATCAGGCTGAGCAAACTGACAATTAAGCTGACCGGAAACGAAATCGCAACCAAACCCACCCAGAAGAGAACAGGCAGCAAGAGCAAACTGCCAATTGAGCTGAGGGTACTCTTTGAGGGCTGTTTGTTGAATTCCCGCAAAGGAGGAAGAGCGCAGCCATAGAAATAAATCAGCCCCAGCAGCGCGCCGAACGCCCCGAAAATCAGAAGATATTTCAGGGCCTGTGCTTCGGTGTTCAGGATAATCTCAGGCAATGCTCCGAAGGGATTTGCCATAAAAACCTGACCAGAAAGCAGGCTGGGAACGCCCAATGGATATGACCTTAAGGCGGAGGAGAGGCTGTAGGACTTAAAAAAGCCGCTCAAAGAAGCGCTCATATCAGACCAGATTTGTTTCAATTCAGCGGAGCTTTCAAGATAAGGGGTGAGCATGGCAAAAAACTTGCCGGTTAACGCGGAAATCGTAAAGCGGGGGCCGAAGAGTAACAAAATATCCAGCCCAAGCGGGAAAAGCAGAAGGTAGATATGGGTACTGAGGGATTTAAACCCGGTTATAATCGCGCCGAAAACATTGGGCTGCTTGCGTAAAACGTATCTTCCGTCCATAACCTATTAATTATACCACCCTTTCTTTCTATAATTTCTCTGGTTAAAATTTCAATGGATTTGCGCGTCAAAAGGCACCTTAATGCTATAGTGAAAATGAACTTCCTCTGGTTGAAAAATAAACGAAAGTGCCCCTTCAAAGCAATTTAACCCGAACCAATAAAAATACCGACCTCTTAAAGAAATGCGAATTGTGTGAACTTAAAAAATAAATACTACGATAAATTAATTCTGTTTTTCTATAGTTCACGGGATGATAAAATCAACCCATGGAAGGTAAATCGAACATTCCTGATATCGCCCACTTTAATATCGTGACGGCTTTTACCGCGCTGGCATTGGGGCTGACTTTTGCCCTTCCTCCGTCTACAGGGCAGCACGCAACCGAGATTTTTGGCGTGCGGTTTTCCTTTGATTTCAATTTGTACGCCCTTTTTCCTGTTTTCATTGCGGTAATCGCCTTGGCTGGCTCTGCCTGGGTGCTTAGCGGCCATACCGCCTCTACGGAGAAACCGCGCAACCTGTGGACGCTGCTCCCGAACGTCATCCTTCCGGGATTAAGCGTGTTTATTCTTTCTATTACCCTTCGGGAGATGGCGCGCAGCGGTACCTGGTGGGTGGTTTATGTACTCGGCTCGCTGCTTTTTGTTTTGGTCCTGCTGGCGGAATATAATGTGCTGGACAATCAATCCGAAACGCATCCCGCCGCGGCGCTGGGGCTGGTCGCGCTCTCTCAGGCTTTATTCCTGATATTGAGTGTGGCGCTGCGCACCGGTAGAACGCGTCTTTTTATTGTGATCCCTTTGGTAATACTTGCGTCAGCGTTTATCAGTTTGCGCAGTATCCGCTTGCGCACGCAAGACGGGTGGAAGCTGGAGCACGCGCTCATCATCGCGATATTGACTGGTCAGCTCGCGATTGGGCTGCATTATTTTTTTCTTACCCCTTTGCAATATGGCCTGGTCTTGACGGCTGCGCTGTATGTGATGGTCAGCCTCGCTTGCGGGGTTATTCAACGACTAAAACCAAGCGAGCTCCTGGTAGAGCCCGCGGTGATGATTGTCCTTTGTATTGGAATTATTTTCCTGATCAGGTAATGAGGTCCTCTTATCCCGATTCTTTTTGCAGTAAAATCTCTTTCAACAGCGCCCGCAAATTGTTTTGATGAAGCTCTTCCGCGACGCCGCTCAGGCTGATCCTGCTTTTTCCGCTGGATTCAATATCCTGCGCTTGGAGATAGTGCAAAGGGTCTCTCCTGCGAGACGCGGCTTTCGCGGCTTTTTGGATATTGCGCAGATAAGTGATATTTGACGCGGTAGCGTCTTCAATCTCTCCCCTGAGAATGATATCCCCATGCCCCTGAACAATATTTTCCAGACCCATCTTGCCAATATGCGAAATGGATTTGATGGCTTCTTCCACATTGCCCCCAACGATGAACGGGACTGCCATAAAAGCGTCTCCCGCGAAAAGAATCCGGTCTTCTTCCACCAGAACTGAGATGCTATCCGGCGTGTGACCGGGCGTTCTGAAGATTTGCAGTTGTTTCTTGCCGACTCGCAGATTAATACTCCCATCCGAGAAGGTAATCTGGGGAGCTATGATGCTTATATCGCGCAGGAAGGGGTTTTCCTGCCCGGCTTCTTCCAGGGCAGAGAGGCTCTTGGTGAGCATGAATTCCCGGCAAAGGGAATGACCAATGATGATGGCATCGGGGAAGTAAGAATTACCCCAACTATGGTCGGCATGATGGTGCGTATTGATAATGTACCGCACAGGCACCAGCAGGTCATTTTCGAGAAAGTCCTTGATCTGCGCTGTTTCCTGGGGGATGAGGGTGTCTATCAAAACTGCCCACTGGGGGCCAATTATCGCGCCCGCGGTTACTTGCGCATAGAATTCACTTTGAAACCAATAAATATTTTCGGAGACTCGTTCCCTTTGCATAGAAAAATCCTGTTGGCTCCCAGATTAGAACCATAGAATAGCATAATCGAATTTAAAAGTCAAAAATCAGGGGTTATTGAGAGCGCCGCCGGCGCAGCCCAATGAGCAAGCCTGCCAGGAGAGCGGCAAGCAGGACAATCAGAGGAATTAGCCACAAGAACCTGGTCTGGTAGCGGTCCGATTTATCAAGTTCATGCCCGGAAGGGGTCGCGGTGGGGCTGGCTGTGGAGGTCGCGGTGGATTGGGCCGCGGAAGTGCTATCCGTGGATTTGGTTGCCGTCGGATTGATATCCGGGGCGGGGGAGAGGTCTGTTCGCGCCGGGGTAAGCGTCCCGACAGGATAGGGTTCAGAGTTTTGGGTCTGGCTCGGTTGTGGGCTTACGGTGCCCGTCTGCGTGCCAGTAATCAGGCGTGTTGGGGTCGGGAAACGGGATGTGGCTGTCTGATAGATGACCGGGGTGTTGGTCAGATAGCGGCTGGTAGGGGAGCGGTAGACATACGGCGTGCTGGTCGGGGTAGAGGTTCGGGTACTCGTTCTGGTGGGGGTTAATGTGATGGTACCCGTTCTGGTCGGCGTAAACGTTTGGGTTGGCGTCGGGGTCAGTGTTGAAGTCGGGGTTCGGGTCGCGCTGTTAATCGTGAGGGGGCCAAACAGTTGAAGGGTCAGGCCTTCGCTATCCACGACTTCAAGTTTGTAGTAATACGTTTTTCCAAATTGGATGGATGAATCGGTATAGGTGTAAATGCCGCCCAGGAAAGGATTTCCGACCGCGGGGATCAGCCCGGAAATGCGGAAAAAAGGTCCGGCGCTGGTTTCACTGCGCAGGATGTGGAACCCCCCGACATTGTTCTCGCTGGTCGTTGTCCAGGTCAGGTCGGTCTGATTGATTTTGTAGGCTCCCGTGAAGCCTTCAGTGGTCAGCTGAACGCCTGTTGGCAGCGGCAGTCCGACAATAAACGGCGTCCGGTTCAAATCCTGCGAAAGGTTGGGACGACCGCTCGAATCCAGCGTCATGGTAATCGTTTTTTGTGTCAGATTGCACTGAACATCCTGACCGCTGGCACCCCCCGCGCCGCTGCCATTTGGAGCCTCACCAACCTTGTCCCACTTATCGGTGACCGAAGCTTTGGGGTCGTACCACCAGAGCGGATAATTCTGTGGCGTATCCGGCGACCCACAGTAGGTTTGGGTTTCTATAACTTCCTGACAAGAGCTGTTCAGATTGTACTTAAAAGCTGCCACCAGGTCGGTTTCCGCGGTAATGGCGGAGCCGAGGAAAAGGTCATAAAAATTTGAGCAAGGTGTTATCGCGTCTGTGCCATACCCCAGGAAGGGCACCGCGCTGCCCACGCCCTGACCGTGACTGACGACATAGAGCCAATAATCAACGCCGCTGGTCCGGCGCACATTCAGCGCCGAGTCAAAAAGGTTGGTTCCGCTTGTTGTCACTTGCACCAGCTGCCCGGAGACACCGGCGCTTTGCGTCTGGATCGCGGCTCCCAGCTGACTGCCCTCAGAAAAGGCGCAGTTTGCAGAGGCGCTGGCGGGTGAGATGCCGGAGCCCCAAAAATTGTGGTCAACCACGCCTTTGGGGGCAGCACCGCATTCCACCTGAACTGACCAGGCGTTATTGAGAAAATTGTTCGCGACCGCTGTCAGCGCGCCTGCGCCAGCCGTGCCAATTCTGCGGATGGCGTACCCGATGTTGTTGGCAATATGGTTGAACTGCACCAACAAATCGCCGCTGTTATCCTCAAACACTATGGCATGCGCGCCTTGCTGCAAGGTATTGTTCTGGATGGTGACGGGGAGGCTGCTGTTCACGCGCAGCAAGTTCCGGGAGACGGTGACACAGTCGCCGTCGTTGATATTCAGGTTTTGGATGGTTACCTGGCTGGTAATCCCAAGCAGCGGCGCGGAACAGAGTGTACCGCTGGAGGTCAGCGTGCTGGACCCGACGCCCTGGAGCACGAAATACGGTCGGTTTACGAGCACTTCATTGGACTTAACCGGATACACGCCGAGGATGTTGATAGTGACCGGCGACGCGCTTGTGCCGTTGGGGAGCGCGTCCAACGCGTCTTTCAGACCAGTGCCCAAACCGCCCGGCAAATCATCGCCGCTGTTGATAAAGCAGGGCGTTTTCAGGCTGCAGCTGCCGCTATCTGCCGCGACATACGCCGTGCCAAGCTGGGAAGGGCTGAGCGCGATTGCTTGCATGGCGCTGCTTTTCTCAACCCAGGTGCCGGAAAGGTCTTTCTCGAACACGTGAAAACGAATTGTGCCGTTCTGGCTGGCAAGCTTATTCAGACGAAGTGCCAGGTTCAGCTGCTCATCCACGCTGGCAGTATGCCAGGCTTGCACGCTCACAATCAGGTTTTCGTCTGGGAAAGAGTTGCCGGCACAGCTGGCAATGGGCGCGTAATTGATACCGCTCACCAGACCCTTCGGGGAAATCCAGCCTGTGCTGTAATCGGTGAATGGCGTCAGAACGGGATTATCCGAGCCGCCGCTGGATGTCACGCAAATCATCGCGTTTTCAGCGCTGGTGTAAACAGGATCAAGCGAAAAAGAGAGGCGGAAGTTCAGACGCTGCCCGGCGGCACAGCCGTTCAGTGGGCAGCCGGAAGGAGCGGTCATGTCCAGGCTCGTAACCTGCTTGGTCTTGGACAAGACCATACCCGTGCCTGACAAAAAAAGCAGGGCAATGACAAGAATTGGGAAGTACCGGCGTAAATCGACAGATAGTTTCACGGGCGCCTTACCTGAATTGATTATAACATCAGGATATCAAGGCGCTGCAACCAAAATGCTTTATGCTAAAATTCCGGAATGGATCAAATTCGGAAGATTTTTAAATCAGTGGACTTGTTCTTTGGTTCCTCTGGAGTGTTTACTTATCTTTTAGGCGCGGTGCTGGCGCAGCGCTCGGGCAGGACCTTGAACGCGGCGGTGTTCAGCTTTGGACTGCTCTTTTTTGTGTGCCTTTATCTGTTGGAGCGCACTGCTCACTATCTGACCAGTTTGCGGATTAACATCTTCTCAACTGTCCACCGCTCCAAGAAACTGCAAACCCCGGGGTTGGTATGGTTTCTGTTCTTCTTGTTTTTGGGAACCTTGTTTTGCCTTTTTGGTCTGGTCCGTGAGGGCGGTATTTCGGGCGATAATTGGATTTGGCTCATCCTCCTGAGTTTGGCAATCCTGATCCATACTACCTCTGTCCGGTTGTGGGCGCTGCCCTTTCGGTGGCTCACGGACGGGCTGGTCATCTCGCCGCTCCTGCTTTTCTTTGGTGCCGCGCTCCAGAAAATCTCTTCTGACCGCGTGCTTTTCTTCCTCAGTTTGCCGCTCTTCTTTTTGTATCTTGCCTCATCCACCGCGCTGCTTTTTGAAAATTACGCCGTGGACCTTGAAAAGAAGTGGCACTCGCTCCTGACCGTCATCGGCTGGGAACGGGGAATCAGCCTGCATCATATTTTGCTGGTTCTCAGCTACATCAGCCTTGGGATTTATTTTTATGTCAGCGGCGCGTGGTCTATCACCTGGCCGGCGGCGCTCGCGGCAGTCATCAGCCTGTTGGAAGTCTATCAATTGGAAAGAATCGCGCGGGGGATGAAGCCGCTGTGGGGTTTGCTGCGGGCAAGCGCCGCTTTGCAATATTTAACTGTTTTGTACATCCTTCTATTTGCGTTTCTCATCCACTGACCGTTAAATTAGAAGAAAACAATAACCCTCGAGGAGAGATATGATACTTAAAATTGGCGAAAAAGCACCGGATTTTGAACTTTTAGATCAATTTGGCGAAGCGCACAAACTGAGCGACTACCTGGGGAAAAAGGTCATTTTATACTTTTACCCTAAAGACAACACCCCCGGCTGCACAACAGAAGCCTGCAATTTCAGGGATAATTATGCTGTTTTCCGCGCGAACGGGCTGCAAATCCTGGGCGTTAGCGCGGACAGCGTCAAATCTCACAAAGCCTTTCAGGAGAAGTACGCGCTGCCTTTTATTTTGCTGGCGGATACTGACCATGCGGTGAGCGAAGCTTATGGCGTCTGGGCGCTCAAAAAAATGATGGGCAGGGAATACTACGGCATTCTCCGAACGACATATGTCATTGACGAAGAAGGCAAAATTGTGGGTGTGTATGAGAAAGTTAAACCTGACGAACACGCTCAGGAAATTATCTCAAACCTGAAGTTGAGTTAAGAAAACAGCAGGCTCCAGAATTTTTATGGAGCCTGCCTTTTTTATTTAAGGCGCAGGATAAATTTTCCCGCCTTCCAGAGCTCTTCCAGTTGATAGTAATCCCGCTTTTCGGGGGAGAAGAGATGCACAACAACCGAGCCGTAATCCAACACCATCCAGCCGGATTGCGGCAAGCCCTCAATGTAAGGGTTGCCTAAGCCTTCAGCTTTGCCTTTTACTTCCGTGTTTTCTGCCAGGCTGGCAAGCATCCGGTCGCTGGAGCCGGTGGCCAGCACGAAAAACTCCGTAAAATCACAAACGCCGCGTAAATCCAAAAGCAGGATGTCCTCGGCGAGTTTGTCTTCCAAATACGAGACGATTTTTTTGGCTTGTGTGATTGGTTCCAGTTTGCACCTCTGTCTTAGTTTAGCACATTTTGGAAGCTGGCGCGATATAAGGGAGTATACACAGGCCCTCGCGGGGTGAGCACGCTCCGGTAGAGAACGATTTCTTTGAACAGGTCGGATTTTGGCGGGCAGTCTTTTATCTGGTCGAGCGCGGCCCGAACGCGCGCGTTTTGGTCTGCCGTAAGGACACGGTCCAGGCGTCCGATTGTCAGGTGAGGGGTAAATCTTTTTTCATCCTCAAAACCGAGAGGCTGAAGAGCGCGGTGAAGGTTTTGAGCGAGCCGGGCAAGCTGTTCGTCCGCGCGCAGCCCGAGCCATAACACGCGCGGCTCCCGCGAAGACGGAAAGCAGCCCGCGCCGGCCAGTTCTACAGGTATTTTGGCAGCTGCCGCGGCTGTGGACGCAATAATAACCTCGATTGCCTTTTGCTTCGCGGCCGGCACCTCGCCCAAAAACTTCAGGGTCAGGTGGAAGAGTTCAGGCGAAACCCAGCGGATTGGCACTCCAGCCAAGAGTGCTTGCAAGTCTTTCGCGCGTTTGGCTGCCAGAGCGAGCGTGTCGGCAGAAAAGTCGCAAGCGATGAAAAGGCGGTAAGATGTCACACTCTGATTATATCAAGCCCAAATTCATCTCGTCAGCCAGGGGTGAAAAACGCAGGAAGGCGCGGGTTGACGGCCAAAAAAGCTGTGCTTGCAGATTTAGTGAACTATGGTATAAGAGAAGTACCCTGCTGTGTTCGTGATGCGGCCTTCAAGTTTTGTACCAACACTTCTAAAAGTGGTTCAAACTCACAACAGGTGATGTGATAGACTTCGGTCAAGACTGATCCTGCAGGGAGAACCAATCCTGCAATTTGCAGGTTCAAAACACCACCGCACACGGCATGGCGGGGAGTCTTTTTTATCAAACGGGGCGTTCAACAACCGAACAACAAAGATTTAGCGGCTGAGTCTCATTTATGAGATAACGAGGTGGAGGTTCTTCCTCGCGAGAGGAATGTTAACCCGGTTTCCGGGAAAAATCGATAGATCAGCGGATGCCTCCGAAACCTATCACGGGTTTCAATCTTTCTGTAATAAGCGAAATAAAACCGAGGGGTGACTCCCGGCACAAAATCAGCTTGGTGAGCAGACCAGCTTCAGGCCTGATTACTATGAAGCGTTATGCGCATTTAAGAGGAGTGTGTCATGGATACCAAGGAATTAATCAAGCGCGTCAGAGAAGATAAAATCAAGTTCATTTCTTATCAATTCACGGATATCAATGGAGTGGTCAAATCATTGGACGGCCCGGTTGACCGTCTGGAGGAAAGCATTGATAACGGAATCTGGTTTGATGGATCCTCCATCGAAGGCTTTGCCCGGATTCAAGAGAGTGATATGCATTTGCAGGTTGACCCGGAAACCTATGCCATCCTGCCCTGGTCTCCGGATGAGTTGAAACGCGCCAGGGTGTTGTGCGATGTTCTGCGTCCCAACGGTGAGGCATTCGAGGGCGACCCGCGGGGCAGGTTGAAATACAACCTGAAAAAACTGAAAGACGAGCGCGGCTGGACGCTAAATATCGGCCCAGAACCGGAGTTTTTCTTATTCCTGCGCAATGGAACCGAATCCATTCATCCGGTACCCTATGATATTGGCAGTTACTTTGACTTTTCCGCGAATGACCAGGCAGTTATCGTGCGCACCGAGTTAATGTCTGTTCTCAAGCAAATGGGTTTGAATGTGGAAGTCGGGCATCACGAGGATGCTTTGGGGCAGCATGAGATTGATTTTCGCTTTGATGACGCCCTGAAAACTGCGGACAACGTGCTCACCTTTAAATCCGCAATAAAAGCGATTGCCGCCAAACACGGTCTGATTGCGTCCTTTATGCCCAAGCCAATATTTGGCACAAACGGATCCGGAATGCACTGCCATCAATCAATCAGCAAGAATGGGGACAACCTGTTTTATGACGGGGATGACCCGAACCACCTTTCCACGATTGCCTACGGGTATATGGCGGGGCAGTTAGCCCACGCAAGAGCCTTATCTGCGGTTGTCGCGCCAAGCGTAAACTCGTACAAGCGGCTGGTTCCGGGTTACGAAGCGCCGGTCTACATTGGTTGGGCGCAAGTTAATCGTTCCGCGCTTATCCGGATTCCAATGGTATCCCCAGGTAATAAGAAAGGTTTGCGCATAGAATTGCGCTTTCCCGACCCTTCCGCAAACCCGTATTTGGCATTCAACGCGATGCTCGCCGCGGGGTTGGATGGGATTGACCGCGGATTGGATTGCCCGGAACCTTTGAATAATGTGAACGTGTATGAGCTCAGTGAAAAAGAAAGGCTCGCGAAAGGCATTGAAGTCTTGCCCGGGTCGTTGAAAGAAGCCGTTGACATCTATCTCTCCGACCCACTTTTGCAGGCGGCGCTGGGCGCGACGCTTTCAGAGAAATTTGTGGATACCAGGCTGGCAGAATGGGAAGCCTATCGCATCCACGTTTCTGACTGGGAAGTGCGGCGGTACTTAGAGACGACGTAGACGCGGCGAATTGCCGTTATAAGGCTGCGGTTGGCGCGATTGCCCGGCGCCGGCATTTTTGGTATGATAAAAGCATGCACAAAAAGAGTATTTTGTTCGTGCTTGTGTGCCTTATGGCTGCCTTCAGCTTGAGCGCATGCCTTCCGGATTGGCTCAACGTTGACCAACTGCCCTGGCTGGAAAAGAACCAGGTCCTTTTCGCGGATGATTTTTCTGACCAGACGACTGGCTGGGAAAACATCAATGATGTATACGAGCTTAAAGGATATTCCGATAACGCTTACATTATCTCGTTAAAGAGAGAAAATTCGCGCTCCTGGTCTGTGCCCGGGCTGCGTTTTGCGGACACGGTTATCTCGGTAAAAACCCAGCGCATTAGCGGCGCACAAGACACGAATTTTGGCTTGATTTGCCGCTATCAGGGTCCTGGCAATTATTACAGCTTTGTCATCAGCAGCGACGGCTACTACGCGGTTTTCAGAGTGATTAATGGGGAAGAAACCCTGCTTGGGATGGAGCAATTTGTCTATTCTGATGAGATTGCCCAGGCGGACGCGGTAAACCAAATCAGCGTGGTGTGTTCCGGCAATCAGCTGTCGCTCAGCGTGAACGGAAAGACGCTGCACTCCGTCCGCGATGAGAGCTTCACCGCTGGAGACGTTGGTTTAATCGTGGAAACGCGCGCGGAAGGTGGAGCCTCGGTCCTCTTTAAAGATTTTTCCGTCACGAAACAATAAATGAAAATTTTCCTGGATATGGTCGGCTGCCGCCTCAATCAGAGTGAGATTGAGAGGATGGCATTGGATTTCCTCGCCCGGGGGGAAGAAGTTGTCAGCAATCCCAGCGAAGCCGATCTGATTGTTGTGAACACCTGCTGCGTTACCGCGAAAGCCTGCGCGGATTCCCGTAAAACAATCCGGCATTACCAGCGCGAAACAAACGCGGAAGTGGTCGCGACGGGTTGTTATGTTTCAGCCTTTGAGGGTCAAGCGTTTGAACTGGTGGGTGAGAGCCGCCTCTTTCCAAACGAAAGCAAAGACGCGCTTCCTTCCCTCATCACAGGGATTAACCTTCCACGGGACAGCTTTTTTGTCAGCGGCAAACCAGAATTAGGACCGCGTTCGCGCACGCGCGGCTTTCTTAAGGTCCAGGACGGCTGCAATAACTATTGCACCTACTGTCTGACGCGCGTTGCCCGGGGAAAATCCAGGAGTATTCCAGCGGATGAGGTAATTCAGCAAGCGCAGCAGGCGGAAACCTCCGGAATAAAAGAAATTGTTCTTACAGGAGTCCAGATTGGCTCCTGGGGAAAGGATTTCGCGGGGGAGGCGCGGATTGCCGATTTGGTGAATGCCCTGCTAAGGCGGACCAGTATTCCGCGCGTCCGCATCTCCTCTATTGAGCCCTGGGATATTGATGATGCGCTGCTTGGCTGTTTCAGCAATCCGCGCCTGTGCCCGCATTTGCATATTCCGCTCCAAAGCGGCAGCGAAGCCGTCTTACAAAGGATGGCGCGTCCATTCAGCGCGGAAAGCTTCCGTTTATTAATGTTGAAAATCCAGGAGAAGCTGCCTGGTTTGATGATAAGCACCGACCTTATCACCGGCTTCCCGGGGGAAACCGAAGCGTTATTTGAAGAGACACGCGCTTTCGTTCAGGAAATGGACTTCTCTGGCGGGCATGTTTTCAAGTTTTCGCCGATGGTGGGTACTGTCGCTGCGCGTATGGATGAGAGAGTGCCAGAGCGGGTTAGTCATGCGCGCAGCCAGGAACTGCGTAGAATCCTGCAGGAGAAAACACGCCGCAAACAGACGGCGAAAATAGGCGCCGCGGTGGAAGTCTTATGGGAACACGGCCGGGAGAACCGGTATTCCGGATTCACCAGGGACTACTTCCGGATCCAGACCACCAGCAGCCTGAATCTCAGCAATATGATTGGCACAGCCCGCGTAACTGGCTTAACGCGGGGCGGAATCTTGCTGGCTGACGCACCCCAAGCGCCTGAACCTGACGAAAATGATTAATACAAGTCACGAGAAGCTCCGGAAAACTTGACGCTTATACGTTTTTTCGGGTAAAATCTAAAGGTTAATAATTGCATATTCTCTCCAGTCCGGGTAATTAACGCTGAGCTGGAGTTTTGAGAGGAAAAAGATGACCAAACGAACTTATCAACCAAAAGTCCGCCGCCGCTTGCGCGTGCACGGCTTTCGCAGCCGCATGTCCACCAAAGACGGGCGTGATGTGTTGAAACGCCGCCGCTTGCGCGGTCGCTATCAATTAGCTCCCAAAGCAAACAATCACACGAAACGCGTTCGCTGGTAAACCATAGATTTCGCACTGAGAAGCATCCGGGTATCTTTGAGGAAGCCTTATTCGTTAAGAAATTCACGGGATATCCAGTCTGTACGACAAAACGGTATTTCTTATTCTAATGTCTGGCTGGTCCTGATCACCGCGCGGAATGAATTGGCAAGTAACCGCGCGGCGGTTATCGCAAGTAAATCAGTTGGAGGCGCGGTGCAGCGTAACCGCTGCAAACGCCTCCTCAGGGCGCGAGTGAACCGTTATTCAGACCAACTGGAACAAGGTTTCGACATCCTGGTCATAGCGCGGAAGCGCCTGCTGGATGCGACACCGACAGAGATTGACCAGGCAGTTCACGGTTTACTGGTGAAAGCCGGGTTAATCAGCAAAGAAAATCATGGTTAATCAACCTGCCACGGAATTTGAACACGAACACACAGAGCCCCGGATACGGGATCTGCCTTTTCAGGTTGTGAATATTCCCCGGATACTCGTGCTTCTGATTATTCGCGCTTATCAGATTGTGGTTTCGCCCGCGCTTCCACCGGGAACCTGCCGGTTTTACCCGACCTGCTCGCATTACGGCTTTCAGGCGGTCTATAAATACGGCGCCCTGAAGGGCTCCTGGATGGCTATTAAACGGATTGTCCGCTGCAACCCCTTTAATGAGGGCGGATACGATCCTGTTCCTTAACTTAGGAGTGGTATGACCAAAAAGGTATTGAAGGTAATCCTGCTTTTTATTATTTCCGCGGCACTTTTGGCTGGCTGCGCAATGGGACCCCGCGCGGAAAGCGCGCCAGGTCTCAGCGCGGGAGAAAGCGCGGTGTACGTTTCTTATATGCAGCACGTGTATAAGGTGGACACGAAGATTGGCAGCGAGCTTTGGCGCTTCCCGGTGACCGGCTCGGTGCAGGTGGTGCTGTACGCGCCGCCCTTACTGAATGAGAACAGCATATTTGTGGGTGACCTTGCGAATAAGTTTCACCAACTGGATGCTGCGGGCGGCTCTGAGCTTTGGAGCTTTACCCAGGCAAAGGGCTGGTTTCAGGCAAAGGCTGCCACGAACGGGAACGTGATTATCGCCCCGAGCAGCGATCGCAATGTGTACGCGTTGAACATGGACGGCACTCTGAAATGGAAATTCAGCGGCGAGTTTGGCTTTGTTGCCGAGCCGCTGATTATTGGTGATTCGGTGATCATTGCGGGCCTGGACCATAAGCTCATCGCTCTGAACATTGAAAACGGTGATCTGTTGTGGGAAACCGAACTGAAAGGTTCCCTGATTGCTCCGCCAGCCTATGACGCTGCCAGCGGATCCCTCTTTGTGGGGTCGCTGGGTAAGGAACTGCTCAGCATTGACAGCAAAACCGGAAAGCGCAATTGGTCTTTCGGCGATAATGGCGAAATAACTGCGGTTTACGCGACACCTATCCTGGTTGAGGACGGATTAATCTTTACGGATGAGAGCGGGAAAGTGTTCGCGTTGGACCAGGCAACTGGCGCTGTAAGATGGACGCTGGACGCGGGCGGCGAGACGATGGCGGGTCTTTTGCGGGTGGACGATACCTTCGTGATTGCGCTTGAAAAGGGTGAATTGAGGGCATACAAAATTTCTGATCGCACACCGCTCTGGACCAGAACCCTGGATGGCAAGTTATATACCACGCCTGTACTGGAAGCCGATAAGATAATTGTGGCAGTCACCAAAGGAAAGGTGCTGCTCCAGGCATACGACCTGGCTGGCAATCCAGTCTGGTCTTTCACCCCCGCGAAGTAAGGAGAACAACTCTCATGTGGGATACGCTGATTATTCAACCTTTTACCAATGTTCTGCTGGCAATCACGCTGGTGGTGAAAAACTTCGGTGTCGCCATCATCCTGTTCACGCTGTTAATTAAGCTGATTACTTATCCGCTGACAGCAAAGCAACTAAAGCAAACTGCTGCCATCCAGGAACTGCAAAACAGCCCGCGTTACAAAAAGATGATGGAGAAGTATCGCGACAATAAGGAAAAGCTGGCAGAAGAACAGATGAAGCTCTACAAAGAGACGGGAACCAGCCCCTTTGGTTCTTGTTTGCCGACTTTAATCCAATTCCCGATAATCATTGGTTTGTAT
Organism: Chloroflexota bacterium; assembly: GCA_029556265.1. Classification (GTDB taxonomy): domain Bacteria; phylum Chloroflexota; class Anaerolineae; order Anaerolineales; family Anaerolineaceae; genus Mesolinea. Next base: position 57,297 of record JAKQFH010000080.1, read on the forward strand.
CAAAGCATCATGAAAGCCATGGCGGCAACGCCGATTGAAATTCTGCGCCTGGAGCGATTGGTGTATCCTTTCCTCGACGCGACCAAGATTATTCCGATTCAAAACCGTTTTCTCTGGATGGACCTTGGACAGCCAGAGCGGCTGGCAGTTTTTGGTATTCAGATTCCAATTCTTGCCATCATCGTTGTAGCCACAACCTGGCTGCAAACCAAAGTCATGGAACCCCCAAGCACCGGCGCGGGGGATCAGGCTGCCGCAATGAGCAAAAGCATGAACCTTTACATGCCAATTCTGATGGGTTGGATGGCATATTCGCTGGCTTCTGGCCTTGCGCTCTATTTTCTCGTCAGCAATTTGGCGACTGTGGTGCAGTATTCTGTAACCGGGCGGTCAAACTGGTCAAAAATTCTACCGTTCCTGAAAACGAAAACTCCAGAGGCGAAGCCCGCGCCAATTGTGGTTCTGCCTGACGAGGATGAAGATGAGGACGACGAAGAGGAAATTGAAACCCCGAAACCCACTTCGAAACCCTCGGCCCGAGCCATGGTGAAACAACAGAGACCGCCGCAGAAACGGAAAAAATAGCCCGGGTGTCTTGACCCCGGGAGAACTGAAGGGTGAAATTATGGCTGATGAAAAAACCACACTCGAGGTAATTGCCGCTACTGTTGAAGAAGCGGTGGAGAAAGGGCTGTCCGAACTGGGTCTGACCAGGGAAGATGTCGATGTGGAAGTGTTGGATGAGGGCAAGCGCAATCTATTCAGATTTGCCACACGGCAGGCGCGCGTGCGCCTGAGCATCAAACCGAGAACCTGGCGCTCTGCAGAGGAACTTCCCGGCGGCTTATCTGAACAAGCGGAATTGAAGCCGACTGAAGCCAGGCTGCAAAAGGAAGTCCAAACTGAATTAAATGCCGACCAACTGATGGTGCGCGATACGCTTGCGGAATTGCTCACTAAAATGGGGGTCCGCGCCAATGTCCAAATCGGATACACGGAAACAGACCCGGATGAAAAACCGGTTGTCCTGGCAAATATCGAAGGGGATGACCTCAGCTACCTGATTGGCCGGAAGGCTGAAACGCTGAACGCTCTGCAATATATCCTCAGCCTGATGGTCAGCCATAAAAGCAGCACTTGGATTCCAGTGCAGGTTGACGTCCAGCACTATCGAGCGCGCCGGCAGAGCGAGCTCCAAAAACTTGCCCGGCGCACGGCTGATCAGGTGATTGCCACTGGTCGAAAACAGTATCTTGAACCTATGCCCGCCAACGAACGGCGGATTATCCACATGGAACTGCGTAAGAACGAAAACGTGAGCACTGAATCTACGGGGGAGGAACCGAACCGCAAGGTTTGCGTGTTCCCAAACCGCTAAACAACCGGAAATAAAGCTGGAAAGACTATGCGTGCTGTAGATATCATCATAAAACAACGCGATAAAGAAGCCTTGAGCAAGGCTGAAATTGATTACCTTATCGGTAACTATACGCTTGGCAATATTCCGGACTATCAAATGTCCGCGTGGGCGATGGCGGTGCTGTTAAACGGGATGACCGACCAGGAAATCACTGACCTGACCCTGGCGATGGCGCACTCAGGCGACATGTTGGATCTCAGTCAGGCTGTGAAAATCGCGGTGGATAAGCACTCCACCGGCGGGGTTGGGGATAAAACCACCCTGACAGTGGCGCCTTTGGTGGCGGCTTGCGGGCTGCCAGTAGGCAAGATGTCTGGGCGGGGGCTCGGCTTCAGCGGCGGCACGATTGATAAACTGGAATCCATCCCCGGGTTTCAGGTTGATTTATCGACGCAGCAATTCATTCAGCAGCTTAAAAATCACGGGATTGTGCTTACCGGTCAGAGCGCGGACCTGGCGCCCGCGGACGGCAAGCTTTACGCGCTCAGGGACGTGACGGGCACTGTGCAGTCCATTCCTTTGATTGCGTCATCTGTGATGAGCAAGAAAATCGCTGCTGGCGCGCAGGCGATCGTCCTCGACGTGAAGGTGGGTCAGGGCGCGTTTATGCGCACCCTGGAAGAAGCCACACAACTTGCCAACGTGATGGTATCTATTGGCAAACTGAGCGGCAGGCAAGTGATTGCGGTCCTCTCACCGATGGATCAACCGCTTGGCAGCGCGGTAGGAAACGCGCTTGAACTGAAAGAAGCCGTGGAAATGCTGCATGGCGTCGGGCCGGAAGATTATCGCTACCACTGCCTGCATCTTTCCGCTTACATGCTTATTCTCGGCAAACTTGCCAAAGACATCGACGAAGGCGTGGCAATGGCAGAACGCGCAATCCAGGACGGCAGTGGGTTCGCCAAACTGCGCGAACTGGTCACCATTCAGGGTGGGGATGTCAGCTATGTGGATGACCTGGAGAAACTCCCAAAAGCGCCTCTGGTGGAATCAGTTTACGCAGAAGGCGAAGGCTGGGCGGCGATGGTGGACGCGAAAGAGGTCGGGGAGACATCCGTCACGCTGGGCGCTGGCAGGGAACAAAAAGGAGACCGGATTGATTTGGCAGTAGGGATTATGGTCAAGGTCAAAGTTGGGGACCGGGTTTCCCCCGGGCAGGAATTGTTTGAAATCCACGCCAACGACCCGCGAAAGCTGCAGCTTGCCAAAGAGCGCTTAAAATGCGCTGTCAAAATCGTAAACAGACCGGTAGAAAAACCGCCATATTTTCATGGTGTAATAGGAATGTAATCCAGAGAAACCCGGTCCGCCGGGTTCTTTTTTTTTGAGATAAGGAATCTATGCTGAACGAAAGAAAAGATATTCGAAACGTGGCAATCATCGCGCACGTGGATCATGGAAAAACCACCCTGATTGACGCAATGCTCCGGCAAGCGAAAATTTTCCGCGCAAACCAAAAGGTGCAGGAACGCGTTATGGACTCGAATGACCTGGAGCGCGAACGCGGAATAACTATCCTGGCAAAAAATACGGCGATAAGCATCCCAAACCCAAAAACCGGTGAACTGGTGAAAATCAACATTGTAGACACACCCGGACACGCCGATTTTGGCGGCGAAGTGGAACGCATTATGAATATGGTGGATGGCGTGCTGCTGCTGGTGGATGCCGTGGAAGGACCAAAACCTCAGACCCGCTTTGTGCTCAAACAAGCCATCGCCAAAAATCTGCGCACTATCGTTGTGATTAACAAACTCGATCGTAAGGACGCGGATATTGATAGGGCACTGAACGCGACCTTTGATTTGTTTATTGAGCTGGGGGCAAGCGATGAACTGGCGGATTTTCCGGTGATTTACGCGAACGGTCTGGATGGAAAAGCCGGGCTCACCGCGGAACTGGACGACAACCTGCATGTGCTTTTTGAAAGCATTCTGGATAATATTTCTGGCCCAATCGTGGACCCCGAAGCGCAGTTTCAGATGTTGGTTACCAACCTGGGCTACGACGAATACAGCGGCGTTACCGCGTCCGGTCGGATTCACGCGGGAAAAATCACCACAGGACAAAATCTGATGCGCATCCTGCATGACGGTTCCATGGAAAAAATCCAGGCGCGCTATGTGTTTGAGTTCCAGGGGTTGGATAAAGTGGCGGTTCAGACGGTTGAAGCCGGGGAGATTATCACTATCGGCGGTTTAAAAGATATTCAAATCGGGGATACGCTGGCGGACCCGGAACAGCCGGTCCCGCTTCCTGTGATCAAAGTGCAGCCGCCAACGGTGCAAATGACTTTCGGCGTGAACACATCCCCATTTTCGGGTCAGGAAGGTAAATGGAGCACGTCCCGTAAGCTTTGGGAACGGCTTCAGGATGAACTCCGAACGAACATCGCGCTCCGGGTTGAGCAAACCGAGAGCAAGGATGTCTTTCTTGTCTCGGGGC
>JAKQFH010000005.1 GCA_029556265.1 Chloroflexota bacterium
GACGATGATGCCTTTTCGAGCAAATTGTTCGATCTCGATAACAACATCGACACACTGAAGTCAACACTGAACGATTTGTCTGTAACTAAAAACCAACAGGATGACCTTCGTTCACGCATCTTGAGCTTCAAGGCAATATTAGAAAGCAATCAAGTCTTGGAAAAGTTTGACCGTTTTGTTTTCGAAAGCATCGTCGAAAAAGTGGTCATTGGTGGATATGAAGAAGGCGGAGCACCTGATCCAGGATTGATTACTTTTGTTTTCAAAACTGGTTATAAGCAGAAGCTACATAAGAATAATTATGGGATAGCACGGAGACAATTTGATCAAGACGGGAATGCAATTCTTCCGTCATCTTCATCACAAACCGAGGACTTTTCTGCGTCCTCTTATGCTAGCGCAAACACATATTGAGGCGGTGGCAATGCTTTCCAGGCCTGGAAATGACGAACGCTGACCGGCCGGATTCCATTCCCGGAGCGGCCAGAAGCGGTGGGTTGAACAAATGCAGATACTTGCTCAAAGACAGCGCTGCGCACCCGAGTTTCAAGGGTTTGCCAATGGTTAAAACATCCGCGGGCAAGGCATTCTGAAGGCAGAATGTTCCTGGCAATTGGAAACAAAGTCGAAAAATTATTATAATAATGGTATTATTCTGCGGTAATCATCATTCCGGGGTGTGGGACTATGTTCTACGGCAGGGAAGCCCCCCTCCAACCCAACCGGCTATCTGAGGCATGCTCGTCAAACTCATTCGGCCGCCCGGGTGAACACACCGGAATACTCGTCTGAGGCCTGCCAGAGGAAAAGCCGAAGCCAAACGGACTGGCTCCGGGCCGGCAGTCGGATGGTTTACGTTGGAACGCGATTTGGAAAGGAGAATTAATCAATGGGAAAAGCGACGCAAGATTTACGGAAAGAGCATGAAGCCATTTTGCATGTCCTGAATATTCTTGACAAAATGATGGATTCAGAAAACCGCGATACAGACAGCCTGCTCAAGTATTACGGCGAGGTAGTATATTTTCTCCGGATTTTCGCAGATAAATGTCATCACGGCAAAGAGGAGAATTACCTGTTTAAAGAAATGCTCGCCCAGGGGATTCCCAACGAGGGCGGCCCCATCGGCGCCATGCTGCAGGAGCACGCGCAGGGAAGGGCGCACATCGCGCAAATGAGCCAGAGCCTTGAGGCAAAGGACCTGGTCGGCTTCCAAAACGCGGCCAAACAATACCGTGATTTGTTGCGCGGTCACATTGCCAAGGAAAACTTCGTGCTTTTTATGATTGCCGACCAAGTGATAGACGAAGAATCCCAGGAGCAAATGTTCGAAGATTTTGAGCTGTTTGAGGAAACTGTGGTGGGGCATGGAGTTCATGAAGAACTGCACGCCATGATAGACACCTGGGCGGAAGCATTTGGCATGGGATAAGCCCTATGAAAGGAGAAACGCTAAGATGAAAAAGCATGTAAAAAACAATATTTATTGGGTGGGCAAAGTAGATTGGGAACTCCAAAGATTCCACGGGGATGAATACTCCACGAATCAAGGCTCGAGCTATAACGCATATTTAATCCAGGAAGAAAAAACCGTCCTGATAGATACAGTTTGGGCGCCGTTTGCCCATGAGTTTGTGGAGAATCTGGCAAAAGAAATTGATTTAAACAAAATTGACTGCATCGTCGTGAATCACGGGGAGGTTGATCACAGCGGCGCGCTCCCTGCCTTGATGGAACGCATTCCCAACACACCCATTTACTGCAGCGCGAACGCGATCAGGTCCTTAAAAGGTCAATATCACCAGGATTGGAATTTTAATGTGATGAAAACCGGGGATAAGCTGAGCCTTGGAAACGGTAAGGAACTGATTTTTGTGGAGATGCAGATGCTGCATTGGCCGGACAGCATGGCGGCATTTTTAACCCAGGACAACGTTCTCTTCAGCAACGACGCTTTCGGGCAGCACCTGGCATCCGAGAAGTTATTCAATGACGAAATTGACCAGTGCGACCTGTTCAGTGAGGCTCTAAAATATTACGCGAATATTTTGCAGCCGTTCAGCCCATTTCTCCGAAAAAAACTGAACGAAATCCTCGCGTTGAATCTTCCAATTGAAATGATTGCCACCAGCCATGGAGTCATCTGGAGGGATAACCCCTATCAGATTGTTGAGAAATATACCCAGTGGGCGAATGATTACCAGGAGAACCAAATTACCATCATCTACGATACCATGTGGAACGGCACAAAAACCCTGGCGGAAAAAATTGCCGAAGGAATCCAATTGGCGGACCCCGAGGTGCTGGTCCGGATTCATAACCTGGCGAAGAGTGATGAAAATGACCTGATTTCCGAGGTGTTTAAGTCCAAAACAATTGTGATTGGCTCGCCAACGATCCTTAACAGCATCTTGCATTCCGTGGCAGGTTTCATTCACTTAATGAAGCAGCTCAAGTTCAAAAGCAAAAAAGCCGCCGCCTTTGGCTGCTATGGGTGGAGCGGAGAATCCGTGAAAGTGATGAATGAGTTGTTGGGAAACGCGGGTTTTGAAATCCTGGGTGAGGGTTACAGGCACCAATGGAACCCGGACAGTGAGGGGCAAATCGCGGCAGTTGAGTTTGGGAAGATGATAGCGAATTCATAAGCGCGGAGGCGCTCCCTGTTTTGTGGGCATGGTTCGCGCCCGTACAACGGGATAGGCTCCGTTTCCTCTGACTGTGTTGGGAGCGGCATGGAAGACTGCCGCTCCTTTTTTATTCGGCTCCCTGGTTTTTTATATATATGATATCAATAATGATGATATTGACAGTTTCCTCATCCCCGAATAAAATTCTGTCATGTTTAATTACTTTCTATTCCCCCCAAAAGAAGGAGAAAAATGAAAAAAGTTGTGTTGTTTTTGCTTGTAGCGATTCTGGCTTTGTCCATGGTTGGCTGCGCTCAAAAAGCCGCCGAACCCGGGAAGCCAGCCGAGCCGGAGAAACCCGCCGGTAAAGTTTACAAAGTTGTCAGCCTGGTCAATGGTAACCTTGGCGACAAGTCATTCTTTGACTCAGCCGAATCCGGCCTGAAGGAACTCGCCGCGGCCGGCCGTATTGAGTACAAAACCATCGAAATGGGCGGTACCGACCAGGATCAGCCGAAGTGGCTTGAGACCCTGAATGAGGTCGCCAGCAGCGGTGAGTATGACCTGGTAATCTGCGGAACCTATCAGATGCCCGATTACCTCAAAGAAGCCGCCACTACATACCCCAACCAAAAGTTCCTTATTTATGACGATAATACATACGTTGGCGTCAACCAGAACGTGGTCAACATCACCTACAAACAGAACGACATGGGCTATCTGATTGGCACATTTGCTGCCAAAATGACCACCGAAACCAGCGTTGACAAAATCAACCCAGAAGCCGTCGTTGGCTTTATCGGCGGTATTGACAGCCCGGTCATCAATGACTTCCTGTACGGCTTCCTGGAGGGCGCCAAAGCTGCCAACCCGGACATCAAAGTGGATACCCGCTACGTCAACAGCTATGTGGACACCGCGACAGCCAAAGAAATCGGCCTCTCGATGATTAACGACAAGAAAGCCGATATCCTCTGGGGCGTGGCTGGTCTTTCTGGCAACGGCGGTGCTGAAGCCGCGCTCGAATCCGGCAAAGCCTGGTTCATCGGCGTCGACTCAGACCAGGAACTGACCCTGCCAGCAGCCCAGGCTGCCATAACCCTGACCTCTGGTCTCAAAAACGTCGGCAAATCCATTATTTGGCTCTTCGACGAATGGGATGCCGGCCGCACCTATTGGGGACAGGAAGTTAGACTGGGTATCCCTGAGGGTGGTGTTGGCGTTGTGACCGACAAGAATTTTGCCAAGATTGCACCCAAAGCCATTCAGGATGCCGTCCTGGCTGCCCAGGCTGATATCGTCGCTGGCAAGATTGTCGTCCCCACCGCGATTGGTGATACAACCAATGCCGTGGTAACACTCAGGGACGCGATGCAGCCGTAGTTTTGATAAGAGCCTGATGTTCTAAGTTTCGTTCAAGGGGAGCTGATCTTTTAGCTCCCCTTGTTTCTTAATCAATTCACGAAGGGTGCCCATAAATGGAACAGGAAGATTTTGTTGTTCAAATGAAAGGGATCAGCAAGGTTTATCCCAACGGAATTGCTGCAAACAGAGATGTGGATTTTTTCTTAAGAAGGGGAGAAATTCACGCCATCATGGGGGAAAACGGCGCGGGTAAGTCCACCCTGATGAAAATCCTGTTTGGCCTTGAGGAGCCCACCAGCGGAGAAATTCTGGTCAATGGCGAACCAGTCTCAATCACTTCTCCCAACAAAGCCATCGCGCTTGGCATCGGCATGGTCCATCAACACTTTATGTTGGTGCCCAGCCTGACAGTCGCCGAGAACATCGTTTTGGGCATGGCGCCTACCAAGTCGCGTTTGTTTGTAGACTACAAAAAAGCTGTCCAAATCGCCGAAGAGAATGCCGACCGATATAATCTGCGGATTGATCCAAACGCGAAAGTAGTGGATATCCCGGTGGGCATGAAACAAAAAGTGGAAATTCTCAAAGCCCTTGTGCGCGGAGCAAAAATCCTGATTTTGGATGAACCCACCGCTGTTCTGACCACTCAAGAGACCTCAGAATTGTTTAAAGAATTGGTTTCTCTTAAGGAACAAGGTTTCACAATCATTTTTATCTCCCATAAACTCAAGGAAATTAAACAGATTACTGACCGGCTCACCATTATGCGCGGCGGTAAATCCGTCGGCGTCTACGAAACCGCGAACATCAGTGAGGAGGAAATCTCCCGCCTGATGGTCGGTCGGGATGTGATTTTGGAAGTGGTCAAAGAGCAGTCTCAGCCCAGAGAAACCGTGCTCAAAGTGCGGGACCTGGAATACACCGACCGCTGGAACAAGAAAATGCTGGATAAAGTGTCTTTCTCAGTCCGCAGAGGTGAGATTCTCGGGGTTGCCGGGGTGGAGGGGAACGGTCAGCGGGAATTGGTTGACATGCTGTTCAACCTCAACACACCGGATGCCGGCTCTGTTGAGGTCAGCGGCAAGTCAATCATCCGAATGCCTCAGAATCGGATACGCGACCACGGCGTTTCACTCGTGCCTGAAGACCGTATGACCTACGGAATCGCGGATCTTGCGACGATTGAAGAGAATGTCATCTCAGACCGGTTTGATGAGAAGCGCTTCAATTCCGGCGTGCTCTTCAATATGCGCGAAATCCATCAGGAAAGCGATACGTTGATTGTTGATTATCGCATCCTGTCCAAATCGCGCAGACAACAGGTAAAGATGCTCTCGGGCGGCAACATCCAAAAGGTCGTGGTTGCACGTGAACTTTCCAGCAAACCAACCTTATTGATTGCCGACCAACCAACGCGCGGCATCGACGTAGGCGCGACAGAATTCATCCGCGCCCAAATTGTTGACCTCAGCCGCAATGGGGCAGCTGTCTTGTTGGTTTCCGCCGACCTCAACGAGGTAATTGAACTCAGCGACAGCCTGATTGTCATGTACGGAGGCAAGGTCGTCGCCTATTTCGAGGATACACACAAGCTGGATGACATCACGATGGGTGAGTACATGCTTGGTTTAAAGCACCAGACAGAAGAAGAAATCGCGAAGGTGTGTTATGAGTAGTGATAAGCGTTTATTCCTGTTTAATTTCCTGCGCGGCGCGGCTGCCATTCTGCTGGCGCTGCTCGTCGCGACGGTATTTATCTTCCTTTCCTCCAAACAACCCTTGACCTCTCTGAAATACCTGCTGCTTGGTCCGGTAATCAGCTTCAAATCCACGGGCGCTGTCTTCAACACCACCAGCTTCTTGACCCTGCTCGCGGCAATGATTCCGACCATATTTTCCGGGCTGGCAGTTTGCGTTATGTTCTCCGCCAACCAATTCAACCTGGCCGGCGAGGGCGTAATCATGCTGGGTGCTTTTGTGGGCGGTTTGCTGGGAATTTACCTGAAACTCAACACCGGGCTGCATCAAGTGGTTTGCGTTCTGGTCGCCGCCGTTGTCGGCGGTCTGATTATGCTCATTCCAGCGCTCCTGAAAGTAAAACTGGGCGCCAGCGAGATGGTTACATCGCTGATGTTGAACTATGTGATAATGTTCGTCATCCTGCATTTCCTCAACTTTACATTCGCGGATCGCTCCAAGGGTGCCACACAGTCCTTTCCATTCCAGGCTACAGCAAAAATTCCCGAAATTGTTGCCAATGGCACAAAGCTGACCTGGGGTTTGGTAATCGCGTTGGTCTTCGTGGTAATCATTGCCTTGTTTATGTACCGCACCAAATGGGGGTACGCCATCCGCATGATTGGTATCAACCAGGCTTTCGCGCAGTATTCCGGCATTCAGGTCGGCGCTATCATCGTCCTCTCACAGGTTGTTGGCGGCATCTTGGCTGGTATGGGAGGCAGCATTGAGATGCTGGGGCGCTATAACACCTTTATATGGCGGGAGCTGCCCGGCTACGGCTGGCTCGGCATCACCATTGCCATTCTGGCAAAAAACAACCCTATCTTCGTGCCGGTGGCGGCGTTGTTTATCGCGTACCTGGATAAGGGCTGCCAATTGATGGCCATCAACAGCGATGTGCCTTTCGAGATGATTGATATCATCCAGGCTTCCATTTTCCTGTTCTTCGCCGCCGAACAATTCCTGGCAAAGTATCGCCAGCGGATCGTGGTTCGTATTGCCCAACGCGACCTTGCGCTGCAAGAAGCCGCCGCCGGGCAAGAAGGGAGCAAATCATGACCTCGGAACTCCTCCTCTCAATTTTTAATGCTGATTTTTTGTTTGTATTGATTCGAATTACCGCCCCAATCCTCTACGCGGCTTTGGGGGCAGTCATCGCCGAGAAAGCCGGCGTTGTCAACATCGGTCTCGAAGGTATCATGATGATTTCCGCGCTCTTTGGGGTGTTGTTTGCCTATTGGACGCAATTCTGGCTGGTTGGCGTTTTAGGGGCTATGCTGGTCGGAATTTTCCTGGCTCTGGTGATTGGTTTCTTTGCCTTTGAAATGAAAACCAACATCATCCTGGCTGGTATCGCGATCAATATGCTGGGGGCTGGCGGTACAATATTTCTGCTGAACATGTTTACTGGCATGAAAGGCAACACCGGCGCCCTGGTCACCCGTGAGCTGCTTATCCCGGTGGTGAATATTCCGCTGATAAAATCCATCCCATTTGTCGGGCAGGTCCTTTCCGGGCACTCGCTGCTCACATACCTCGTGTTCCTCTTGGTTTGGATAATCTGGGTGGTGTTATATAAAACGCCGCTGGGTCTGAACATCCGTGCTGTCGGTGAAAATCCCGACGCCGCCACCTCCATTGGTGTTTCCGTACAGAAAATCCAATACATCGCCATCGCGATTTCAGGTGCATTGGCGGGTTTGGGCGGCGCGTTTATGTCCATGTACTACTCTCAGGGTTGGAACTCGGGCATGGTGGCTGGGCGCGGCTTCATCGCTTTGGCTGCGGCGGCTATGGGGCGGGGTGAACCCCTCGGGACAATGCTTTCCTCTCTTCTGTTTGGCCTGGCGCAAGCCCTGCGCACCAAAGTTTCGGGGGTGCAAGGCGTTTCCAGCTATTTGGTTTCAGCAATCCCATATCTTGTGACGATTCTCGGTCTGGTGGGCTACGCGATCAGTATTAAAAACAAACTCAAGAAGCGCCAGCCCGCGGTGAAAGGTGTGTGATGATGAGCGCAATCCCCATTATCCTGGACGGCGACCCAGGGCATGACGATGCCATCGCCTGGATGCTTGCCAGAGCCAGCCGCCAGCTTGAAATCCTGGCGTGCACCTCGGTCAGCGGCAACCAATCCATCGAAAAAACCAGCTTCAACGCCCGCCGGGTGATGACCCTGTTGGGAATCGATGCTCCATTCGCCATGGGCAGGGAAAGACCGCTGCACGGCGAACCGATCCACGCCGGCAATATCCACGGGGAAACTGGTTTGGACGGGCCGGCTTTGCCAGAACCAACCGTACCAGTCCAGCCTTGCAGCGCGGTGGAATTAATGGCAAAGACACTGTCTGCCGCGGATAAGCCCGTTACCATCGTCGCCACCGGTCCGCTGACCAACGTTGGAGCCTTGCTCATCCTCTACCCCGAGCTCAAACCAAAAATCGCGCGTATTTCCATTATGGGCGGCGGATTAGCCCACGGCAACTGGACGCCAGCCGCGGAATTTAATATCCTCGTGGACCCGGAAGCGGCGGATGTGGTTTTCAAGTCGGGTTTGCCGTTGAGCATGGCTGGTTTGGATGTCACCCTCAAAGCGCTGGTCTTCCCGGAAGATTTCGAACGCATTCGCGCCCTGGGCAATCCGGTTGCCACAGTGGTGGCGGAATGGCTGGATTTCTTTTACAGTTTTCACCGCAGCATCGGCTACGCCGGCGCGCCCGTGCACGACGCGGTAGCGGTCGCGGCCTTAGTCAAACCCGAAATCCTGACCGCGAAGGACTACTATGTCCAAATCGAAACCCAGGGCGATTTTTGCCGCGGGGCAACCGTGGCAGACCATTACGGTTTCAGCCAAAAGCCGCCTAATGTGCGCGCTTTGATGGATATCGACCGCGTTGGCTTTATTGACCTTCTGGCAGAAGCCGCTGCCTGGTATGGAAAGGAGCCTGCATGAACCCGATTCCTGTAATTATCGATTGCGACCCGGGCGTGGATGATGCCATCGCTTTCCTGCTCGCCAGGCAGCTTCCGGAGCTGAACGTCCTCGCGATTACCAGCGTGGCGGGCAACGTCGAGGTTGAACGCACCACCTACAACGCCCTGGGTCTGTTGGAATTCCTGGACTGGGATATCCCGGTTTATCGCGGCGCGTCCGGGCCGATATTCCGTGAGCGGGTGGACGCGGCCAACGTGCACGGCCCTGACGGTATGGCTGGTTTCGACCTGCCCCACACCCGGCGCGAGGTGCAAGGCGTGAACGCCTGGGACGCGATTCACCAATACGCCGTAGAGTGGCGGGGCGCGTTGGAAATCGTCGCCATCGGTCCGCTTACCAACCTGGCAATGGCTTTCGTCAAATACCCTGATTTGCCCGGGCTGCTTCATCGCATCGTCTTTATGGGCGGTTCAACCGCCGAGGGCAACGTCACCCCAGCCGCGGAATTCAATATCTTTGCCGACCCGGAAGCAGCCGATATCGTCCTCCGCGCCGGGGTTCCGGTGCATATGTGCGGGCTGGACATGACTATGAAAGCTCTGATGAGCCCCGCCGAGTTGGACCGGGTGGCGGAATTGGGCAGCAAACAAGCGATCTTCTTCCGTGATGTTGTGCAAGGCATCGTCGAGTTTATGAGCAAACTGGGCATCATCGGCATTAATATGCACGACCCAGCCGCCATGCTCTACGCCGCCGATCAATCCATCTTCAAAGCCTACCCCGCCGGCATCCGCGTCGAAACCAAGGGCAGCATCACCCAGGGCAAAACCGTCACCGACCTTTTCAGCGACGCGAAATGGCCCAAAAATGGTTTTGTGGTGATGGATATTGATCGGGACGCCTTCATAGAGCAGGTGTTCGCGCTGATGCGCAAGTATTAAACCGGCCCGGACTTTCGGATTGATTTTCTGACAGGTTTTTCTGAATAAAACCTGCTTAAGTTGTGTGTGAAAGGGAACCCGCGATGGCCAGGAAAATTATCATTGATACAGACCCGGGGATAGATGACGCCATGGCAATTCTGGCGGCCTTCCATTCGCCGGAGCTGGAAGTGCTCGGTCTGACAGCCGTCTTTGGGAATGCCGACGTGGAAACCTGCGCGCAAAACGCCTTGCGCCTGGTGGAATTGGAAGGCAACGACCATATCCCCGTCGCAAAAGGCTGCGGCAAACCGCTTATCCTGCCCGCGGACTCGCTTGGCACCCTCGTGCACGGCAAAGACGGCTTTGGCAACACCAACCCGCCCCCTCCGCGCGGCAGACTGGACCCCCGGCATGCCGCCCAATTCATTATTGACACCGTCATGGCACATCCGCATGAGGTGACTCTGATGCCCTTGGGACCCCTGACCAACATCGCCCTGGCTTGCATCCTTGAGCCCGGGATTATTCCCCTCGTCAGTGAGGTGGTGTTGATGGGCGGCGTCGCGTTCGCGCTGGGTAATATTTCTCCGGTTGCCGAAGCCAATATCTTCCACGACCCGCACGCCGCCGAGGTGGTCTTTGCCGCGCCCTGGAAGGTAACGATGATTGGGCTGGACGTGACCATGAAAATCATCATGACCCCGGAATATCTGGCGAAGCTCTACGCGGCCGGGACGCCGGCGGTGAAGCTGCTGGAACGCATCCAACCCTGCTACCAGAACTTTCACCACGCGATTCACGGCATGGGCGGTGCCATCCACACCCACGACCCTGCGGTGACCGCTTATCTCTTGGCGCCGGAGCTCTTTACCTGCGAGCAAATGCCGGTTTATGTGGAGACAAGCGGTCTCTGCTTTGGCAAGACCATTGCTGATAAATACCACAAGATTTTCCCAAGCTTGAAACTGAACCAGGGCATCGGCGGCGAAGCGGGCGAGGTCATGGTTGAGCGCCCCTCCACCACCATCGCGCTGAGGGCGGATGAGGCTGGGGTGCTCAATTTGTTGTTTGACCTGCTGACAAAAGCCTGAAGATATTCTCGGGCAGAACATTCCGGAATCTCACCCTGCGCTATTGTTGATGGCGCAGGGGTGATCCTATCCCGGTTCTTGCATGGTCGGGAGACCAAGCAAGACCGCTGATCACACGCTCAGCCCAAAAGGGATACTTCGTAATCAGGAGACCGGCGAGAACACAGAATCAACAAAGAGACCCGCAGGCGAACGAAAGTGGTTGGGGTTTTCCCAAACGTAACTTCGTGTCTCAGATTAGTCTCGACATTGCTTATGGAGATCAGCGAGGATTGGCAGATCGGAAAACATGATTGCGCTGGCAAGTCAATAAGTTGTTAAAGAACGATGGGTATCCCTGACTCGAATTTTCAGAAAAAAGGTTGCGTAATCTATTGGAGATGATTGAAATGAATAAAAAGATTTTTCATATTCTGCTGTTTGTTATGATGATTAGCCTTTTTGTATCGTGTACAAAAAAAGTTGATAATCAAGAACAACCTAAACTTGAACTTAAAACGGATGTATATTCAAACTTATTGGATGAAGATAGCCGAGCCTATGTGAAAAAGGCTTTGGAAAAAGCTGGCATTCCGGCTAATGATGTAGAAACATTCTTTGGGCAAGTGGACTACTTTAATAGATCTATTAATGAATATGGACTGGTTAAGAATGGTTTTAAAGAAAAACTTAAAATAGAAGCGGATTATGATCCATATAAAATGCAAGATTTATGGGATGCGAAAAATCCGGAATTTATGGGTTATAACTGCAGAATTACATCCTACAGCCTGCTGAAAAGTCAAATTGATATTGGTGAATTTGAAAAAGAAAATTCGGATATCTTAATATTTGATGAAAACTCAATAAAAAATGGCCCTGACAGTATATTCAGCAAAAATGAAATCGATGGATTTAGAACTTTATTTCATCCTGTAAATACAGATGCGACTATGGATTTAGAAGTGCATTTGAAAAACGTAAAAGATTATTGGAAAAACAAAAAGATCACATTTAAAACTAAAGATGCTTCATTAATTTCTGTATTTTTCCATGAGGAACAAGGTTATTTGTTTATAGGCCATGTAGGTGTTCTGGTTCCTGATGTAGATGGCAATATAATTTTTATTGAAAAAGTCGCTTTTCAAGAACCCTATCAGGCTATTAGATTTAGAGACAGAAATGATCTCAATGACTATCTAATGAAAAAATATAACAATTCTTGGGGACAAAAAACGATTCCACCATTTATTATGGAAAATGATGAGCTTATGGAAGGGTATAAAGTGATTTCCAATCAATAATGGAAAAAACGGGAAGTATTTTTCCACTCTTGCACAGCCTCTTGATTACGCAGTATCCCTGTGGGACCATGTAAGGCATTTGAGTGTCAATTCTCATGGAAATCAGCACTAAAGACTTTCGCGTTCTCTACGCTCGATAACGAAGACTGAGACCCGCGGTCAAGTTCGCTCGCTCGGTCAGAAGAACGACGAAAATACCTGTAAAAGATTGTACCCTGAGGTGCGCGTTTTATCCCGGGAAAGAAACAAAACTCTGCGCGTTCTACTCCGGATATTCCGCTATCTTGCGGGACAGATCTTTTCTTAACAGGCGGGGAAGCCGCGCGTTCACTTCGCGATAAATCTCTTCCAAATCCAGGGTCAGGTGGCGGCCGCCCTGATAAATCAGTTTGCCGTCGCAAATCACCGTATCCACATCCTGCGCGTCCAATGAATAAATCAGGTTAGCTGCCTTGTTAATTACCGGTTGGGCGGCCGGGCGGTCCTGCCGCAGCAGAACCACATCCGCCAGGTTGCCGGGCTTCAGGTTGCCGAGCTCCGGTTGGCGCACCACCCTCGCCCCACCCTGGAAGGCAATATCCAACACTGTCTCCACCGGCAGCACCTCAGCATCCATCGCCTTATTCTTTTGCGTCAGCGCGGTCAGGCGCATTTGTTCAAACAGATCCAGCGTGCAGCTGCTGACGGCGCCGTCTGTCGCCAGCCCAAGCGCTATTCCTTTTTCCAGGTATTTCGGCAAATCAGCCAGACCCATCGCCATCGCCAGATATGTTTTGGGCGCCTGGGCTATGCCCGCTTCCCTGCCCGCCAGCAGGTCCAAATCGTCGTCAGATGGATAGAGGCAGTGCGCCAGGATTACCGGTTGTTCCAATATTCCAGCATCGGCCAACACTTGCACCGGCGTTTTGCCATAGCGTTCGAGCGAGAGCGCCACCTGCCCGGCGGTTTCGGCAGCATGAATATGGTTGCCCACCCCCAGCCTGGCCGCTTCCCGGGCGCAGCGCGCCAGAAAATCCGGGTCGCAAAGATACGGGGAATGCGGCGCGAGCCACGTGGTGATGCGTCCGTCGGCTTTGCCTTGCCAGCGCTCCACGAAGCGGATGGTTTCTTCCAGCTGCCCATAGCCCTGGTGCCCAAAAACAGCCCAGCCCAGGTTGGCCCGCGTGCCGGCTTGCTCAACCGCCCGAGCGACCCAGTCCATCTCAAAGTAATGGTCCGCAGTGCAGGTGATGCCGGCGGCAATCATCTCCGCCTGCCCCAGCATGGCACCCCAATAGACATCCTCGGGGGTCAGGTTGGCTTCGAGAGGAAAAATCACCTTGTTGAACCAGTCGTTTTCGTTCACGTCTGGTCCGGCATTCCGAAAGAGCACCATCGGCACATGCGCGTGGGTGTTAATCATCCCCGGCACGGCCAGCATGCCCGCCGCCTCAATGACCTGGCAGTCCGCTGGCGCCTCGGCGGAAGCCGGCAAAATCGCGCTTATCCGCTTCCCCTCAATCAGAATATCCCGCGCGTCCAGAAAGCGCGGTTCTCGGCCCTCAAAGGTTAAAACCTCGCAATGTCTGATCAGCAGTTTTTCCATTTCCTCTCCTTTGCCGCAAAGGGCGCCAAAAATTGTCAAAATCGGTCTGCCAGCTTGATGGCATTCGCGATGGCGCGGTCCAGGATGACATTTACTGCTTCCTGACCCAAATCCAAGCTGTCCGCCGCCACCACGTCAAAGCGCGGGATGCCCCAAAAATCACACAAGGCTTCCAGGTAGCGCGCGCCCATTTCCAACGGGGAATCGTGATAATCCCCCCCGCGCGTGGTCAGCAAGAGCAGCCTTTTCGCCTTGCACAAACCATACGTGCCGCGCTCATTCGCCCCGAAGGTAATGCCGTCCACGCAAACATTCTCAATATATATTTTCAGCAAAGCCGGGAAACTCAGATCCCAGAATGGGGCTGCCACCACCACCCGCTCAGCCTGGCTGAATTGATACGCGTAACGGAAGCGCGGATGGGCGCGCTGGTTTTCGGAGAGCAGGTATTCGCGCTGAGAAAAAAAACCCTCGCTCAAAGCTGTCAGTGGTTCATCCATCAAACACAAGCGCTCCACCTGGTAGCCGGGCTGGGCTTCCAAAGCCGCCAAAAATGCCTCGGCCAGAACACGCGTGCGCGATTCCTCACGCCGGATGCAGCAATCTATATACAGAACCCTTACCATTCCTGAACCTCGGGGACCCTCAACGCGCCCTCGTTCAGCGCCTGCTCCACCTCCGCGCGGTTGGGGATGGAATCAGCCGCTCCCGGGCGCTGCACGCACAACGCCGCGGCGGCAGTTGCCAGGCGCAGTGCCTCGGCTGTGCCTGAACCTTGCAGTATGCCCTGTAAAAAATAGCCGGTGAAGGTGTCCCCGGCGGCAGTCGTATCGACCGCCTGCACCGCGCAGCTGCCAATGCTGGCAAAATGACCATTCTGGCAGCACCGCGCGCCAGCTGAGCCAAGCGTAAGTAATATGCCAGCCCGCGGATAGCGTTCCGCAAGGCGCGGGAGCAGCTGTTCGTCCGCGTCGGCACCAAGGATTCCCGCCGCTTCCACCTCATTCACGATTAACCAATCCAACAAATTAATCGGATAGGAATTCACCGCATCGGAGTATGGCGCGGCATTGAAGGCCACTTTCAAACCCTTTTCGGCCGCCTTTTGGATAATCAGAGCCGTCAGGTTGGTTTCGTTTTGCAGCAAAACCAACCCTTCCCCGCCAAAAGCGCTTAAGGCTGATTCCACATAGCTTTCCGTCAGCAATTGGTTGGTCCCACCGTAGAGCAGGATACAATTCTGCCCGGAATCCGCCACTTGGATAATGGCATGCCCGCTCACCTCATCCGAAGCCTGCATCAGCGCGGTATCCACCCCGGCAGCTTGCAGTTTTTCCACCAAAAAGCTCCCGTCCCTGCCAACCAAACCGGCATGCAAGACCTGCCCGCCGGCTTTTGCCGCCGCGATAGACTGGTTCAGCCCCTTGCCGCCGCTGTTAACCATATAGGCTTTGCTGTGTTTGGTTTCGCCAGGCTGGACGAAGCTATCCACCCGATAAACATGGTCAATATTGAGAGAACCAAAGTTGAGAATAGGCATAAGTACTCCCTTTTGATTGATTTCTGCGATTTAGACAATTATACTTGAGCAAAGCCACCTGTCAGAAAAGAGGACCAATGCTGCAGCCCCACATTCAACTCGACGAAAGCATTCAAGCCCGGTACGCTTTGCTTCCAGGCGACCCTGCCCGGCTCGACCGCGTCGCGCCATTTCTAAGTGATGTAACCGAACTTGCCTGCAACCGCGAATTCCGCAGCCTGCGCGGCAGCTATAAGGGTCTGCCTGTGCTGGTAATATCGACAGGCATCGGCGGAGCCTCCGCCGGAATTGCCGCCGAGGAACTGCACAAAATCGGCGTCCAGGCGATGATTCGCATTGGCAGCTGCGGCGCGCTTCAATCTAAAGTCCGGTTGGGAGATTTGATCATCGTCAACGGCGCGGTGAAAGACGACGGCGCGTCCAACACATACAGCCGGGCCGTCTTCCCGGCGGTGCCCGACGCGGAACTGATGATCGCCTGCATCGAAGCCGCCAAAAAGCAGGGCTTTGCCTATCATGTGGGCATCGCCCGCAGCCACGACAGCTTCTACACCGATCAGGAAACAGAAATAGACGCCTACTGGTCGCGCCAGGGCGTGTTGGGCGCGGATATGGAAAGCGCCGCGCTGTTCACCATTGCCAGCTTGCGCGGCTTTAAGGCGGCATCCATCCTGAATAACGTGGTTGCCTTCGAACAGGATACCGCCGAATCCATCGCTTCTTACGTGGACGGCGAAGACCTGACCATGCAGGGCGAGCGCCACGAAATCCTTACCGCCCTCGAAGCCTTGCACAGCTTGTTCAAGGACAGATAAGCTATTGAACACCCCGACAGCCGCGCAGCTTGTTGCCTTCCGGGCGGCTCCAAAAGCCCGCGCCTCAAATCACATCCCACGCAGCTGCCATTTCCTGTGAGTTTTTGGCTGATCTAAATATCACCTGAACGAAAAATATCAACCAGGAAAATTACTCAAAATAGCATTTCAGGGCCCTGATGGCAGCCCAGCCTGAAATGCAATTCGGCATTGCGGCGCTTGTAATATCATGTTATAAAGCTGGGGTTATATTACATTGTCCCAAGGAGATTTCACATGAACGATAATTACAAAATTAAGCTCTTTCAGGATGAAGCCGCACGCTGCTTCAGTCAATTATATAAGGATGGATACCTCCCAAATGATGAGATGGGAGACGTCAGCGTACGCGACGCCGAATCTGGATATGTGTTTATCTCCATCAAACCAGGCACTCTGCGCGTGGGAGAACCCTCAGCGTACCATGGGACTGACTTCGCTGTCGTAGACCGGGACGGCAACCCCGTCACCCACCACACAATCCCCAGCGAAAACCTTGCCTTGCACCTGGCGGTATATAAAGCCAGACCCGATGTGAACTGCATCATCCACACTTATCCACTTTGGAGCTCCCTGTTCTCTCAGCGTAAAGAACCTCTGCCTTTCGTCCTCGCTGAGCAAGCTGAAGCCAGCACGGATATCAAATGCGTGGAAAGCGCCCCTTCGATGACCGAAGCGTATTTTAACGAAGTTATTGAAAAGCTCGGGGATCAGATTTACGTTTTTCTGTATGATTTCGGCTCACTGGCGGTTGGCGCCAACATTGACAACACCATCAATTATCTTGCCTGGGTAGAATCGGTGGCAAGGAAAGTCACGCATGCCAGCCTGCTTGGAGAACCGCTGACCATAAATCCCGGGATGGCTCAACTGGTCACCGAAGGAGTTGAATACACCACCGACATCAATTACGACATCTACAATGATTATGACCAGATTCTCTTCAAGGAAGAAGTCGCTCGGGGCACCCGACTCCTTAACCTGCGCGGCTATTCCCCTTCCGGCGAATCCGGCGACACGAGCGTGCGGGACCTGAAAACCGGGCTGATTTACGTTTCCGGCAGCCCGCGCTGGTGTTTCCAAAGGAATTTACAGGATGCCCGCGGTTGGGAGCGCTTTATCACCGACGTGAATGAAACCATTTATGTACCCTGGAGCGAACCAACCTGTGAGTGGTATATGCACGTCGCGATATACCGCAAGCGCCCCGATATCGGCGCGATTGTGCACACGCACGGAGAATGGGCTTCCGTTTTTGCTATCCTGGGCATTGATGTGCCGCTTTCCATTATTGGCGAAGGCCGCACTGGCGTAATCCCCTGCGCGAAATATGCCGACGCCGGCACCCACGACGTGGCAGAAAACACCGCTGATGCCCTCCTGCACAGCAACTGCTGCATTATGGGTAACCACGGCGCTGTCGCAGTCGGAAAAACCATGGATGAAGCCATGGCAGTTGTCGCCTGGATGGAACAAGCCTGCCAAAAAGCCTTCAACGCGATTCTGGCAGCCGAGGGACTCCGGGCAGATACAGCCGCAGCAATTCGGAAACTAACCTCGCATCAATAGAAGAGTGCGCCTGCTCTTTTTCGCCCACAAGGAAAACTTGAATGGATAAGAAAAACCTGATTGTAATGCTCACCTGGAACGATGTGACCGTTCCCGACGCCAAAGAAATATTCCTGGGCGCCAAAGATGCGAAAGCGACGCACTGGGGCTTCAAAATTGAGGGAACAACCACAGAGCAAATGCAAGACCTCATCACCCTGATGAAAGACAGCGGCAAGCGCACCTACATCGAGGTTCTGGCGATTGATGAGGCGACCTGCCTGCGTTCAGCTGAACTTTGCGCGGAATGCGGCGTGGACCACCTGCTCGGAACCCTCTATTTTGAAAGTGTCCACAAGGTTTGTACTGATGCCGATATTGCCTACTCCCCTTTCATCGCGTTAGACCCGGATACACGTTTGCGTGCTCCCATCGAAGAAATTATCCGCCAGGCGAAAGAAGCCGAAAAGAAAGGTATCTGGGGAGTGAACCTGAACGCCTTTCGATACCTTGGCGGCGAACCGGAGGAGCTTTTACGGCGCCTTTCCAGTGAAATCGACAAGCACTTCACTATCGCCGGCAGTATTAATTCGTATGAACGCATCCAATTGGTCAAGTCACTTCCCAAGCTGTATGGATTCACAATTGGCGGTGCGTTCTTTGAACACAAATTTGGAGAGAGCTTCTCCGAACAGATTGATAAGGTTTGCGCCTGTTTGGAAGAATAGCCTTGCATAAACGCGCGGAGTAAGCCCAGCCAAACCCGCGCCCGGCAATACCAACCAAAACAGCAAGTTCCAGGCTGCCCGCCGACCCAGAAAGCGACGGGCAGTTTGGCGGGTTTCAGGTTATGCCTGTTCCTGTAAGATTTGCGCTAAAAGAAACATAAAGGATCACACTCATGGCAAACCAATACTTTCTCGGGGTAGACATTGGCACGACAGCCATTAAAGCCGCACTCTTTGATGAAAACGGCCACAAACTGTACCATCACATCGAAGAATATGAACTGATTAAACCCGACTCGCAGCGCGTGGAACAAACCCCGGAGCGATATTGGAGCGCTTTTAAAGATAGCGTGCTGAATGCAATCCGGGAATCCGGCGTCAATCCCCAGGAGATAAAAGCTTTCGCCATGGATTCTTCTGCCGAAACGATTGTTTTTTTGGATGAAGCCATGCGGCCTTTGGATAACTTTTACGTCTGGCTGGACAGCCGCGCGGTAGTGGAAGCCGAGGAGATTAACGCTCATTTTTCACCGCAGGAAATTATGCGCGCGACCGGGCAAACCCCAATCGATCCTGTTTTCCCTGCCACGAAGATTGCCTGGTTCCGCAAACACAAACCTGAGCTCTTCAAGAAAATTCGCATGATGTTTATGTGCGACGACTATATCCTCTGGCATTTGAGCGGGAAAAAGGTCAGTCACGGCTCCAGCTGGTGTACATCGTACTTTTGGAATATAACTACCAAAACCTGGTGGCCCGAGATGATGGACTATCTGGGCATTCACCCCGAACAGCTGCCCGAGATTCTTGAATGCGGCACGCCCGTCGGCACAATCCTTCCGGAAGTGGCGGATGAGTTGGGCTTACCGCGCGATCTGCTCCTGGTGGTCGGCGGGCAAGACCAATCCAGCGGCGCGATTGGCGTCGGGAACGTAATCCCCGGGGTGTTCAGTGAATCCACTGGCGGCGCGTTGATGATTTGTACGACGACGACCGCGCCAGTATTCGACCCATCTTGCAGTATTCCCTGCAACTACAGCATCCTGAAAGACAAGTATATGATTCAATCCGGCGCCAAAGGCGGTATTCTGTTTCGCTGGCTGCGAGACACGCTCTGCGCGGAGGAACTGCGCCAGGAGGCGGAACAGAAACTTGACGCCTATGATCTGATGAGCGCGCTGGCTGCCGAAACTCCTGCAGGGGCGGAAGGTTTATTTTTGCTGCCTTTCTTTGGAGGCGCAGGGAATCCCTATCACGATAACTACGGGCGCGGCGTGCTTTATGGGCTAAGCCTTGGGCATACCAAAGGTCACCTTATCCGCGCCTTTATGGAAGCTCTGGCCTGCAACATCGCCAAGATTGTGGACTATACCGAAAAGCTCACTGGCATCCAGGTTACTCAGGTTCGTTCCTTGGGCGGCGGCTCCAAAAGCCCGCTGTGGTGCCAGATTAAAGCAGACGTGATGAACCGGGAAGTGGTGACCATGAAGAACACCCAGGATGCCGCCTGCCTGGGCGCCGCGATTATGGCAGGCTATGGTTACGGCGCCTGGGAGTCCATGGAAGAAGCTGCTTTGCGTTTTTCAGAAATCGACCGGGTTTATAAGCCCAACCCAGCCAACCGGCAGGTCTATGATTTGCTGCTCAATAAATGGGATGTGTTGATAAACGCCTTGGCGGGCAGCACAGAAGAGCTCGCCCGGCTGCTATAAGCTCTTCCCAACGACCTCGACGCGGTAAACTTAGCTGGCCTCCGCACGCTTTCACGATTCAGCGCGCGGGCTTTTTCCTTCGCCCAGGCTCAATAGACTTTGGGCTGCTTATGCCGGATGAAAGTGTTCGCGCGTAAATCCGCAAACGCCTGGTCCAATTCCTCCTGAGAATTCATCACAATCGGTCCGCCCCAGGCAATCGGCTCGCGCAAGGGCTTGGCAGCCAGCAGCAAAAAGCGCGCGCCCACCGGACCGGCTTTCACCCGCACAATTTCGGATTCGCCTTCTTCCTTGCTGCTGGAGAGCAGCATCGCGCAGGCCTTCTGCTCAAATTGCTGCAGAGCCTCATCCGCCGCCAGTTCACCTTCAATCAGATAAAGGAACAAGGTTTGGTCGTTTGGGGTTTGGTTATATTCCCACACCGCCTCCGGCCCTAGCGCCACATCCAGGTATTGCACCGGCACGTACTCGCCTTTCACCGCGCCGCTCTTTCCGCCGTAATGCCCGGAAAGCACCCGCACCCTCGCGTTTTCCTCCATGAGTTCTGCCACTTCGCCGCTTTTAATATCGCGATAGGCGGGTTCGGTCATCTTTTGCGCGGCGGGCAGGTTCACCCACAGCTGGCAGCCCAGCATGCGCGGCGCGGCTTTCGGCATTTCCTGGTGGATAATCCCGGAGCCAGCCGTCATCCACTGGCACTGCAGCCTGCCAATAACCCCGGAGTTACCCAGGCTGTCGCCGTGGTCAATCTCGCCTTCCAAAAGGTAGGTAACCGTCTCGATACCGCGGTGCGGATGCCAGGGAAAACCGGCAACATAATCAGCAGGGTCTGTAGAATCAAACCCGTCCAGCATCAGAAAGGGGTCAAAATCGACCATCGTGCGGGCGCCCAACACCCTTTGCAGGCGCACGCCAGCGCCGTCCACCGCGGGATGACCGCGCACTACCTGGGTAAGTTGTCGATATGCCATATTTCTCCTTTTCATCTTTCAAGCGCCAGTTTTCAATCAGGCATCCGGCAGTTGGGGTTGTAGTCAGCCGGCGTCCGGAAAGCTTCTCATCACCTGGACGAAATTGTCTCAGCAGCCGGGTGTAAAGTCAACCGGATTCCTTATATTAATGAATATTGCATGGGTAAATCCGGGAACCAGACAGCGCCTCAGCACAGCTCACCGCCAGCGCGGTTCGGGGCGTTCAATCATTCAGGAAGTTAGCAATATCATAAGAAGAAAAACCAAAATGAAAACTTCTTGCATATAATTCCTAAATCTTGCACGTTTCAAGGAGCATCTGATGCGTACTGCCCTGGCTTATTATTCCGTCACAGGTCATTCCAAAAAAATTGGCGGCGCGGTTGCCAATGCGCTGCAAATTCCAATTTACAATCTGAAAACAGATACCATCCCTGAACCGCTGGACTGCCTTTTCGTGGTTGGCGGGATTTATGGAGGGAAAAGCGACGCTCACATGCTGAACCAACTCAGCCACTTGGATGGAGCGGCGGTGCGCCAGGCAATTCTGATCAGTTCATCCGCCAGCGGCTTTGGCAGGCAAGACCAGGCGCGCGCGCTTCTGCAATCCAGGGGCATTCAGGTGCTTTCCGACGAATACGTCTGCATGGGCAATTTCCTGATTGTCCGGTTGGGGCACCCCAACCAGGCGGAGGTAGACGGCGCAGTGCGCTTTGCCCGCCAGGCCTTGGCGCGGCTGAACGCCTGAAGGCAGCCTCTAACCTCTGGCCGCCAGCCGTAAGCTCCGGTTGAGCGGCAAGCCAAGGCACACCCGGTCTGCCGCTGAGCTTGCCCGTTGGGTTCCGTTCTCCAGATGGGAGGAGCGGGGCGCGGAAGGCACATAATAAAACCAAAAAGCGGCGCCAGATCTACGCGCCTGTTCAAGGTTTGCCTTTGGGGTAAAATAGCCTTACGCGCGAAAGCGCGCTAAGCATCCAATTTGTTGGACCTGCTTTCAGACCCGGCAACAAACCGCGGGTCCTCTGAGCTCAGAAAGGCACAAACATGGAAACCAAACCCAAACTTAAGTTCCATAATTTCTTTGCTTTGATCAGCTACCTCTTTATGCTCGCGGCGAACGCGCTGGCGCTCTTCCTGCCGCTGAAAAGCAAAACAACCGCCGAAATCTCGGACAGCCGCCCCAATCTGTTCGCCCCTGCCGGGCAAAGCTTCTATATATGGGCGCTGATTTACTTCCTTCTGCTGCTCTACACGCTCTACCAGCTCGGCGTGCTGCGCGGAAAAAATGAAGCGGATAACTCCAGGCTGCTTGCCAAAGTCAACACTTTCTTTGCCATTTCTTCCCTGGCAAACGCGACCTGGCTGTTCTTCTGGCACTACGAAAAGTTCATTTATTCGCTCATCCCAATGCTGGTCATCCTGCTTTGTCTGATTGTTCTCGGGTTGATCCTGAGAAAAGGCGCGGCCACGCGTAAAGAAAAGCTTCTGGTGCGCGCTCCCTTCAGCATTTACTTTGGCTGGATCACCATAGCCGCAATCGCAAACGTGACCACAGCGCTGGTGGATATCCAATGGAACGCGTTGGGGTTGCTGCCGGTTTTCTGGGCAGTCGTGATTATGCTCTTTGGCACGCTCATCGCCGGGCTGACCACCCTGTTCAATCGCGACGCTCTCTACGGCCTGGCGGCAGTCTGGGCGTATCTGGGCATCCTGTATAAACACCTCGCGCCGGCGCCGGCTGGCTTCGGCGCCAAATATCTCGTGATCATCATCACCGCCACTGCCTGCCTGGTGCTGCTAATCGTCGCGCTGTTTATGGCGCTCTTT
>JAKQFH010000025.1 GCA_029556265.1 Chloroflexota bacterium
CTTGCCCTTATCGGCAGCGGCAGCGGCGGTCAGGTTGGATTCGGCCAGGGTCTTGGCGACGTTGAAGTCCCAGTTGGTGGTAATCTGACCGATGATCTTACCCATTTCATCGCGGGTGAGGGTGGCTTTGTCCTGCAGGGCGACCGCTTCGGGGGAGTTCTTGATGACGAAAGTGCCGTCAGCGATCTTGGGCTGGAGGACGTTCCAGGCGCCTTCGAAGAAGAGGAAGGCGTTGTTGTCGGAGGCAGCGCCGGCATACAGGTACAGGGGGTTGCCTTTACCTTCAGCGTGGTCCACCAGGTATTGCCCCTGGGCGGCGCCAACCGAGACGGAGTCGAAGGTGACATAGTAGTCGACTGCGTCGGTGTCGGTGATCAGGCGGTCGTAAGAGACAACCTTCACGCCGGCAGCACGGGCGGCTTCCGCGGAGGCGGCGGCAGCGGTGCTGTCATGCGGGCAGATAATCAGGACTTTGACACCCTTGGAAATCAGGGTTTCAACGTTCTGCTTTTCCTTGGCGGAATCGCCCTGGCTGAACAGGATTTCCACGCTGTGGCCGGCTTTTTGAAGAGCATCTTTGAAGCGGGTTTCATCCTGGATCCAGCGGGGTTCATCCTTGGTCGGCAAAACAATACCGACTGCCAGTTTTTCGCCAGCGGCGGGGGCTTCAGCAGGTGCTTCAGTTTTCGCGCAGGCGCCCAGCACCATCGATGCGATGATGAGGATCGAGAAAACGAACATTAACGACTTTTTCATTCTGAGTATTCTCCTTGTAATATTGTGTGTTGTCGTTGTTACCAAACAGCTTATACTTTTTTCAGTCTCAGGAACCTCCTTGTTATGCTTTGGTTTCTTGGTTTTTCAGAACAAAACCGATCAGCAGTGTGTTCAGCGGATCGGGTTTATCCAGACACAGGGCATGCCCTGAACCCGGGACCACCACGTATTCTGCGCCCTGGATCTGATCCACGATGACGCGGGCATATTCCCGACCTTTGATCAGATCTTCCTCCCCCACTACAACCAGCGTGGGGCATTTGATTTTGGGCAGTTCGCTGGTGATATCCAGCGCGTAAAAAGCTTTTAACAGCTCGTTTAAAGATACCATATCAAGCGCGCCAAAGCGCGTGATCATTTCCGCGGCAGTATGGCGCGTTTTCGCGACGTATTCCGCGGAAAAATTCATGTGCACGGAGGTCCAATACAACATTTCCGGGTCGCTGCGTTCCGCGGCTAACTGCCAGGGGTATGTTTGCGCGGCCAGCATGGGCCGGACTTCTGAGACTCCGTCAATTACAATCAGCGATTTGGTTTTTTCGGGATATTTCAGCGCGAAAACCATGCTAATTTCGGAACCGTAAGAAATCCCGCCAATATGCGCTTTTGTGATTCCCAAACCGTCCAGAAGGGCTGCCAGGTCATCAGCGTGCTGCTCCATCGAATACGGACCTGCCGGATGCTCAGACCGCCACATCCCGCGGCAGTCATACAGGAGCACGCGCATATGCCTTGCCAACGCGCGCGTTTGAAAAGCCCAGCTGGCGGTGCTCATCATAATGCCGTTGGAGAGCACCAGCATCTCCCCGTCTTCGGGGCCGTGCAGTTCGTAATACAGTCGGACGTTATTGGCGAAAATCTCCGGCATGCCTGATCTCTAACTCACTCAAGCGGTTTGAAGGCAAGGAACTTTTTGGTTTGTCCCTCTGCTCCGCGTTCAATAACCGTCATTTTCAATGGAGTGCCAATTTGAATTTTAGCAGGGTCGCTCAAATCCATGTCCAGGATTTGGGCGCTGATGCGCGGTCCCTCGTCCAGCGTGACAATTCCAACCATATAGGGGTTTTTGCTATCATAACCGGCTTTCACCATATCGGTGGCGGGTACATAAATCACTGTGTAGGCTGCCAGTTTTCCCGTTCCCGCGAATTCAAGCCGTTCAGCCTGGTTTGAGTGGCAGCGGGAGCAAATATAGCGCTGCGGGAGGCTGATATGCCCGCAGTTCAAGCAGCGCGAACCAATGAGGGCTTCGTTTTCAATCGCCTGGAAAAAAGTTTTCGTTTCAAGTTTACAGTCGCTCATCTCAGCTTCTCTTTTCAAAAATATGTACCACGGTGGTTTGACCGGTTCCGCCCACGTTGTGCGTCAGCGCGTATCGGAGGCTGCCCGGGAGCTGACGCGCCCCGGCAGTGCCTTGCAGCTGCTTCCAAACTTCCACAACCTGCGCCACGCCTGAAGCTCCTACCGGATGACCTTTGGCTTTCAGCCCGCCGCTGGTGTTGATCGGATGTTCACCCACACGGGATGTTTTGCCTTCCATAGCTGCTTTCCAGCCTTCCCCGCGCGGGAAAAATCCAAGGTCTTCGCTGGCCATAATTTCGGCGATGGTAAAGCAGTCGTGTACTTCCGCGAAGTCAATATCCGCGGCAGTAATTCCGGCCATCTCGTATGCCTGCGCCGCAGCTTTGGCAGCTGAGGGGACTTCGGAGAGCGAGTCGCGTTCCGCCAGGGCGCCGTCGCTGGCCTGACCGATGCCAGCAATGTAAATCGGGTGATCGGTATATTTTGAGACCACATCTTCACTGACCAACAATACCGCGGCTGCCCCATCAGATACCGGGGAGCAGTCGAACAGACGCAGCGGCCAGGCAATCATCGGGTTGGCTTTTGGGTCGCGCATGAAGTCCATTTCGCTCTCCCAGGCAGGAACGGGCAAACCTTTTTGTTCCGCTTTGGCGATTTTACCCGCCATCACGTCCTTGATGGTCTGGTTGAACTGCGCTTTATCGTTCAGAGCGCCGTTTTCGTGGTTTTTGATGCCTACACGCAAGAACGCTTCGGGGTCCGCCTGGTACTTATCCATATACGCGGTAGCCATGGCTGCGTAGAAACCCGGGAAGGTGAAACCTGCCGGAATTTCGAACATGGTGTCCGCGGCAGAAGCCAAAGCATCGGTCACCGCGGCGATAGGCAGGTCGGTCATCTTTTCCAGACCGCCGACCAAAACCACATCATACAATCCGGACGAAATCGCCAGGATTGCCTGACGCAGCGCGACGCTGCCGCTGGCGCAGGCGTCTTCCATGCGCGCGCTGGCAACCGGGGAAAGGCCAATCCAGCTGGCAACAATGGGCGCAAGGTGCCCCTGCTTTTCGAATTGGTCTGCGCTGAAATTCCCGAGGTAAAAGGCTTCAATATCCTTGGGAGGCAGCCCTTTTTCGACTGTTGAGCGCAGTTCCTGATAAGCTTCCACAAACAAGTCCCTTGAGGATTTATCCGGGAAGACTCCGAACTTGCTCATCCCAACTCCGGCAACTGCGACGCCGCGTGCTAATTTTTTCGCTGTCATACTTAATCCTTTACCTGTAATACTTTCTCGTAAACAACCGCGCCGCTCAGATCCGCGGGGCGTTCTTGCGAACCAGAAGCGACCACGTTTAACAGTAAGCGGGTGCCTTCCACCTGATAGCGCCCGACGAAGAGACCAATCAGACCAAACGAGTGTTGGGTCTGATTCAATTCAATCAGCTCGCCATCGGTTGTGTAAGTGCCCGCGGATGTGATGCTCATCATTTCGTAGACGGCAGAAAATGTGCCGTCCGGGTGAAAAGTAAAAGCAAGCCCGGGATAGGGTTGACCTTCAATCTGCGCCCAGGTGCCAATCAAATCCTGCATGCTGCCCTCTCTCTCCTCAGATTCAGTGATAGCGCTTATCGGGCACGATGCCCAGACGATGCGCTTCCTCGCGGATAGACTCGCGGAAATCTGGATGCGCGATTTTAATCAGGGCTTCCATGCGCTTCCGGACGCTTAGCCCGCGCAATTCCGCGACGCCGTATTCGGTAACGATCGTATCCACATCCTGGCTGGTTACGGTCACCCCGGAACCCGGCGCGAGCGTCGGCACGATGGTGGAGATGGTGCCGTTTTTAGCAGTCGAGCGCAGCGCGATGATCCCGCGCCCACCCTCAGACATCTGCGCGCCGCGGTGGGTATCGGCCTGACCGCCTGTGCCGCTGAATTGGCGGACGCCCAGGCTTTGGGAACACACCTGCCCCAGAATATCCACCTGAATGGCGGTATTCACACTGATCATGCGGTAGTTTTGCCCAACCACATAAGGATCATTGACGTATTTGCCGCGCAGGATTTGAACATCCGGGTTGCGGTTGATGAAATCGTAAAGCTTTTGGGTCCCCAACGCGAAAGTGGCCACCATCTTACCGGGATGCAGGGTCTTGCGGCGGTTGGTGACAATCCCCGCCTGGAACAGGTCCACCATGCCATCCACGAACATCTCCGTGTGCAGACCGAGGTCTTTGCGGGAGCCCAGGAAAGACGCAATCGCGTTCGGGATGCCGCCGATGCCGAGCTGGAGAGTGGCACCATCCTCAATCAGTTCCGCGATATGTCCGCCAATGAGACGTTCGATTTCAGTCGATTCCTCATTGATCAGCGTTGGCAGCGGGACATGGTTTTCCACAAACAGGTCTACTTCGGAGATATGCACCAATGTGTCGCCAAGGGTCCAGGGCATGTTTTCGTTAATTTCCAAGATGACCAGATCGGCAACTTCCACCATATCTTTCTCGTAGACAGTGCCCAGCGCAAGGGATAGGTAACCCTCGGCATTGGGCGGGGTCGCGGTGCCAACGAAAACGTCCACGTGGTTTTTTGTGGAATGGAGTTTGTCGCTCGCGGCGGAGTGTAAGTTGTTGGGAATGTACGAGACGCGCCCTTCCGGGTGCACTTTGCGGTCTGGTGCGCCGTAGAACCAGTTTTCATTAAAAATATGGCCTTCCATCTCCGGCTTCATAAACGCGTCGTACGGGCGCATCGGAAGGCAGGTCCAGGTGGTTACATTTTCCAGGCGCGGGGCTTGCCTGCCCAGCTCTTCCAGAATGCCGGGCGGTTCCGAGCCAGCCATCGCCACACAAACCGTCTGGTGGGATTGAATTCGAGAGACGGCCTCTTCCAGGCTGACTCTTTTAGCTTGGTATTCTTCCAGGGCAGCCATAACTCCTCTGCAGACTAAGGCATGATATAGGCGGTAGCGGCTTGGTTGTATCCAACGCCGGAACCGACAAAGAGAACTAAATCGCCGGACTTTATCTTGCCCAGCTTGCGGGCATCATCAAAGGCGATTGGAAGGCAAGCCGAGCCGGTGTAGCCCCATTTATCCATCACCCAATGCGCCTTTTCAATCGGCAGTCCCAGGTTTTCCATCACCAGCTTGATGCTGTTCACATTCACCTGGGTGAAGATGACGAAGTCGACGTCTTCAATTTTGAAGCCGCCGTTCGCGGCGCATTCACGCGCGCGCGCCGGCCAGCCTTCATGGTTGACGGTGGGTGGGAATGGCGTCACCAGTTTCACCTTAGTGCGGCCGGCTTCCACGCTTTCCACCGTGGCTGGTTCGTAAGTTCCGCCAGAGTAAATGCCCCAGTGTTTATGATAGGAACCATCCGCCTTGATGGAGCAGGATACAAAGCCGGGTTTGTCCGATACGCCAACCACCGCCGCGCCTGCCCCGTCTCCGTAGAAGAACGCGGTAATGTCGTGTTTTACATCCGCGAGTTTGTGCATCATGTAGGAGCCGATTACGAGGATATACTTCAGGTTTGGGTTGGTAGCGATCATCCCGGCAGCCTGTGCCAGAGCGGTCGGGAAGGACGCGCAAGCGCAGCCCACATCCCAGGTGCCCGCGTTAACACAGCCAAGTTTGTACTGCACAACCACTGAAGTGGCTGGCGTAATGTAATCCGGGCTGTCGGTGCCGAGAATCACCAAATCCACTTGTTCGGGGGTGATGCCGGCGTCTTCGAGCGCCTTTTTTCCGGCTTCCACTGCCAAATCGGAGGTCGCCCAATCATCCGGAGCGTAGAAACGGGTTTTGATGCCGCTGCTCGCTTCAAATTTGCCTACAACTTCGGCGAGCTTGGGGCTGACCGCGCCCATCCACTCCGCGAAGGTAGCGTTGGTAATTTCATTTTCGGGAATGTAGCGCCCTGTCCCGAGAATTGTCGCGTAACGTGCCATTGTAATCTCCTGCTGCTTTTCCGCTTGATTTAGGGGATGACGCCGCCGTCCACGCTCAGGGCAGTCCCATGAACGTAGGAGGACTCATCGCTAGCCAGCCACAGGTAGGTGTTGGCAATTTCTTCAGGCGTGCCCAGACGACCGAGCGGAGATTTGGCTGCCATAGCCGCCAGCACGTTTTCAGGCATTTTCAGGACCATGTCGGTGAGGATGAAGCCCGGGCAAACCGCGTTTACGCGGATTTTGTATTTGCCCAGTTCGCGAGCCCAGGTTTTGGTCATGCCGATGACGCCGAATTTGGTTGCGGCGTAGTTTGTCTGTCCAAAGTTTCCGTACAGACCGACCACGGAGGAAGCATTGACGATGACACCCCCGCCGCCCTTGATCATATAAGGTGTGACGGCCTGGGTACAGTTGAAAACGCCCTTCAGGTTTACCGCGATGACCATGTCGAAAGCTTCTTCGCTCATCTGCCCAACCAGTTCGCCTTCCTTAAATTTGACGAACTGCGCGTCGCGGGTGATTCCGGCGTTATTGATGAGCACATCGATGCGTCCGTACTTTGCCGCCACCTCATCAATCCAGGCTTGCACTTCCTGCCGATTGGTCACATTCACTTTATAGAAACTGGCGTTTTCGCCAAGCTCTTTGACGAACGTGTTTCCTGCTTCTTCGTTAACGTCACAGATGACGACTTTCGCGCCTTCCTGGGCAAACCTGAGAGCGGTGGCTTTTCCGATACCTGCGGCGCCGCCGGTGACAATACATACTTTATCCTTCAAACGCATGCTTAGCTCCTTTAATTCGCGGGAAAATCCCAAATTAATATTTGATAATATGTTTTTAACACATGGGGATTACAAGACGGTTACAAAGCGGTAACAAAATCCATTTTATTAAAATTTGCTGGGAACTAACCATTCGCAAAAAACACCTTCGAAGATTCAGCGGTTTAACAATACGAATTGAGGAAATTGACACCCTGACTTATTGTTTTAATCGCTGGTGGCCTGTATACTATTAATTACAGAAGCACGTTCGTCCCAATCACCAGTATTGTCCACTTGACCACATTTGGTCTGCATGCCAATCAACTTTATTGTTTACAAATTTTAAAGGAGGAGTGCTATGAAAAAAACACCCTGGGTTTTTACGTTGCTTCTGTTTATTTCGGTTTTCGCGCTGAGCGCTTGTGTTCCTTATTCTTTTTCAACACCTATGCAGATCCATATCAATGCGGGGGATAAGGTGGAACATGCTGTTATTGCCGTGGATGGCGACGGTCGGTCGCATATTGCCGGTATTGTGGCTGACCGGGTTGTCTATTACCGCACACTCCATGGTGAACCGCTGCAAAAGTTCACAATGGCATTAGGCGGAACAGGTCCAAATTGGAAGCAGTACAACCCGGACATAGCCGCACTGAATAACGGCACTTCATTTGTGACCTGGGTTGAGCAGCGCGGCACAACAGATAAATTTGCCTGCTACCTGACGATACCCATCACACCGCCCATAGGCGGCTTTGACAAGACCTGCCACACCCTTGATAGCACAGATCCAACCGCAGGTCATGTCTGGGTCGTCGCGCGCGAAAACACGGCATACGCTGTTTATGACAGACCCTACACCGACGGACGGACCTCCGAGCTGTGGTACAGAAAACTCTCCGCCTGGCCAACTTACGCGGGAAGGGTTCATTGGTTTACTGAGCGCTATGAGACCGCAAAGATTTACAGCCTGGATATGGGCATCGATGATGACGGCTTCCTGCATGTGGGTTACCACTACAACTGGACAACCGGCGGTCCCCCGCCTTTTGCAGAACGTTTGGAAATACGTTCCAACCGCAGCATAAATCCAGATGGCCAGATGAATCAAATCTGGGTCATTAACACCCAATCAGGCACAGACGAGGACGTCCCCGTGAGTCTGTCGTTTTTTAATGACGGGGGCTTTCAGAATGTTGCCCTGGCATCGGTAGAGCATGAAGGTACTTTGGACTGCATCTTTATATCATTTTGTACGGCTGCTGGCTGTGTTAATAAAGGAGACCACGCAGTGAGTTTGCCCAGCAGTTGGGATACTAAATCGGTGATAAAAGATGTAGAAATCCTCGGGGTCGGCAATTACCTCTATTTAGGCTTTATCGGGGATGACGATACCGCCCCGACCGGCGCGGAACAGGTCTATTACACGTGGGATCCATTCGCAGCGCCTGTTTCCCTGCTTCAGCCTTCAGCTGGTTCAGCTACCTTTAAATATGATCTGGAAATGACCAGGGTAAACGCACGCCCCGGATCTAGCGCGAACCATTTCCCCATGATGGCTTGGGGTGAGTCTAATATGCTCCTCAATGAATTCTTCGTTTATGAAGGCTTGACCCAAAAAGTAAAGATTTACGAAACCAATTGTATCACCAACCTGCCCATCGGTGAAATCGCTTCCAATGGCGTGTATTTCTCCGGTGTATGGGATGACTGCTTCAATACGATTTTCTCGACCCAGGCATACATTACCGATCTTCCATTGGTCGTGAAATAAGCCTGACTGGTATTGGGGGCGGGTTTTTTGCCCGTCTTCTTCTTTTCATTGCTGCTTTTTTACGTTAGGACCCGGCGTGTTGAGCCCTGATCGTTATTCTTGGCGCTGAGGTCTGAAATTTACACGCAACTTGGATACAAAATCAGATTGCCTGCAAATAGGAAAATAAGCTTGTCGTAACGGCAAAGTGGGCGTCGCAGCGGTCGTGTTTTGTTTGTTATTGTGAGCCCCGCTTTACGACCTGTGCCAGACCCTACTTAACAGGAAGGGGCGCGGCAATCTGCCTTTTTCTCTCCTGAAATGCAGACCGCGAGCCGCATGATTCGTCTTTGCGAGCCCCCGTCGAGCGACCCCACGAAATAATACCTATAGGAAGGGGGCGTGGCAATCTGCCTTTAGTTTTTACTAACAATTTCCAGCTTACTTCAAAACCAATCTTCAGCGAGGTCTTTCATTTCGGGATTAATTGACTTTATCAGCTTGTCCTTATACGCCCTGGATCGTGCTTTGATTTGCTTTTCACGATTAATGGCGGACATAATATCACCACCGCATTCGAAGTAAACAAGTTTGTAAACTTTGTATTTACTGGTGAATGCGCTTCCTGTCCCTTGCCTGTGCTCCGCGACTCTGCGTAAAAGATCGCTGGTTACGCCCGTATAGAGCACTCTGTTATCAATAGTAGACATGATGTAAATGCAATTGGTTTCGTTGCCCATTATTCTCAATTTTATCCGTATTTAAGGGCAGACTGCCACGACCCTTTGCCAGACCAAAACATCATTAATGCTCTGAGGCGCTTTGGCAAAGGGTCTCGCAGTGACGGCAAGGCTGGTTCTCGCAGTGACAACACAGCGGGTGGCGCTGTGACGGGATTGAATCCGTCTTTGCGAGCTCCCGTTTTCGGAGTTGCACGAAGTTTGGAATCGCAGGAAGGGCGCGCGGCAATTCGCCTTTATACCTCTGGCATGTTCTCGGGTTTGTCTTGTCACACTCCAGGTTTTAGGCACGATTTCATCGGGTATATAGCCAATATTATCCAGATCCTAGCTGAATAGTTGAATGCAAGTTTTAAAGTGTAGATTGCCGCGCTGTTTTGCTCTGACTGAGATTACTGTCTCCCTACTAGCTTACAGACAGACTGCCATGCCCCCTCGATCGTATCAAGCTCTTATCCAGGCAAGTAGCGGGGGGCTCGCAGTGACCATAAAGAAGAGCCCGCCTTGCAGGCGGGCTCTCGGACGAACAAAACGATATGGTTTACTTGAACAGCAGTGGAACGTAGATGTTCTTAATGCTTGCGGGGAGTTGAACCACGGCGATCGCGCGTTCCTCCACGGTGCCCATCTGGTTGTTCTCATGCAGGGCAACGTTGGTCAGCAGGTCGGCGCTGCCCTCGTCCACAGTCACCTGGAAGGTGATTGTCTTAACTGCGGACATGAGCACCCAGTCGAAGCAGATGGCCATGCCGTTGCTCAAGTCACCCAATGCCGCATCATTATAGGCAAATTTGACGCCCTTGGTGCCGGTGCTATTCTCCACGCCAATGGTCCCAATATCCTTTGGACCTGTGATGTTGTCGTAGGCAATGACCACCTCATACTCGCCAGGGGTATTGTCCACTGCCTTTTGGATATACATTTCAATATCGTATGTCTGAGTCGGTTGACCCTTTACATAGACGTCATCCCATTCGATAACATGCCCGACTGGGACTCCACCAGAGGTCAGGTTAGCCAGGCTTAAGCCCTTATTGGTAGCTGAGTCATAGACGGCAACCATATCCCGCCACAACATCGCAATCAGGTTGTTGGGGCTGGCCGGGTTTGGAATGTCCGCGTTGGCGGCTGGTTTAGGACTAAACTCTTCCAGGTACACATAACCATCTTCGGTGATGCGTATGTTATTACCCGAGTTTTGTCCATAGAACTCTATCGCGCTCCCAGAGGTTGCCACTTGCCATGTGCCCTCTCCGGAAACACCAGCTTGCGTCAAAATCCCAAATTCCTCCAAATCAACGTACGCCCCGCTGTTAGCCAACGGCATGGCGCAAACCGGATTATCTATACTTGTGGTCATGGCATAATCGTAACCACCAGACTGAACCGTTCCGCTCCATTGGATAGCATTGGTGCCAGCGTCATAAACCGCGCCCCCGGTAACAGAACCAGGAACATATGTCACA
The DNA here is from genome assembly GCA_029556265.1 of Chloroflexota bacterium. Taxonomy (GTDB): domain Bacteria; phylum Chloroflexota; class Anaerolineae; order Anaerolineales; family Anaerolineaceae; genus Mesolinea. The sequence goes on from JAKQFH010000025.1 coordinate 10,766, forward strand.
CCCGCAGGCAGCACGTCGTTAATGTCGTAAACAAGCGCGTTGGGGGTGTAGTTCGTGATTTCAATCGTATAGGTGATGGTATCGCCAGGTTCGGCGCTTGTCACGTCCGCGGTCTTAACCACATCATCCTTTTCGCGGATTACATCCAATTGGGAAATACCAATCCAGACGTCATAATCCGCGTCCGCGTAGACGTCAATCATGCCATACAACCGGTCACCCTCTTCGGTATCCATGTCGTGCCAATAGATATCCATTGAGAATGGCGCCTCTGCGGGGTTGCTTGCCGGGCCGTCGACGGTCATATTCTCAGGGGAGACAGGCGCATAAGGCACGTGCCCAATGGTGAGGGTGATGTCATCCAACGCGGCGCCAGAACCCCTCCAGTTCTGAACCATAATCCAGACATCATAGAAAGGAGCCGGGAAACCCCATTCGGTCAGGTACTCAAAGGCAGTAGCCGTAGCGCTGTGACCGTACTCCTCATTTTCCTGCGGTTTTCCATCTCCGTTGAGGTCAAAGCCCCAGTAAAGGTCAAGGTCCAGCGCGGTGGTAGCGGTAATTTCCGCCACAAGCCGGGCAGCGCCCTCATCCATCGGGACTACGGTGTACCAGACCTGAGAGAGGTTGTCGTAGGGGTCGCTGTTGGTGGGGTCTTCGGCAAGCTGAATCTGGTTCTTTTCGCCCTTCACCCAACCGTATTTATCCACAGTCAGCTCGGTAATTTCCACAGCCAGCAAATCTTCGAGCGTATCACCGCCAGTATCACGGTGGGTTACAAACTTAGCCAGCGCGGGCAGGTTGCCAGCCGCAGGCAGAACCGCGGCAGGGATAGCCACGTCGGAGATGGGTTTCCCTGTCGGGACGGACGTTAAGGCGATATCATCTACCACCCAGGCATCCGCGTCTTCACCCTGATAACGGAAGGCGAGGTAAACAGTCTTTCCGCTATACGCGCCGAGAGGAACCGTGTGTTGAGCCCATGCTGTCGTAGGGTTGTCAAATTCAGCCAATTCAACATAATCACCATCTGCCGGGTTGGAACTGCCTTCAGAGATCCACAACCCATGATACATGTACCAGGTAGGATATTGAGTTTGCTCCCAGAAGGAGAAAAGCTCACCGCCGGTAAGGGTGATAGCCGGAGAAACCAACCAACCATCCTGGTCTTCTCCAGGGTTGCTATATAAGTGCCGCGCACCCGCTGAACCAGTGTGCTTATAAAGAGTCGTTCGAGCCCAGTTTGGAGACGCACCATCCATATCAAAAACCTGCCAGCCTGTCGGTGGGAAGGTGGTGGATTCAAAGCCTTCGGATAAGAGCACAACCGGAGCGCCGCCAGCAAAGGTGCTGTCGGTCAGGAATTCAATGTTCCCAAAAATCCAGTCACCGGGTTCGTAAGCCGAAACATCCGCGGTGATGGTGATTTTCTGGGTCGCGCCGGGATTAATCGTGAAGCTGGACGGCGCAACCGTTATCCACGCCGGAGCGTTCACGGTGTAAGTCGCAGGCATATCAGCCACGCTGGTAAAGGTGCGCGTCCAGGAGCATTCGCCCACGCAAGTGCTGTTGTAGACGCTGGCAATGTTTAGCGACTTAACATCCCCACCCAAAGCCGGATCAGCAGCCTCGTAATTCCCGATAGTCTCATCCATCACCAAGCCCGTCAGACCAGCCAGCTCAAGCTGCACACGCCCAGCGCCAATGTCAAACGGGTCAGCAGCGGTGGTTTTATCTTCTTTCAGCAGATAGTCGTAGGCCGTCAGCATCAGCGCGGACTTAATTCTGGAAGCAGACCAGGTCGGGTGCAGCGCCTTAAGCAGCGCGGCGGAGCCGGCATCGTGCGGGCTTGACATCGAGGTGCCCTGCATCAGTTCAACTTCGTACTCGGGGCTGGGAGCAATTGTTCCGTCCGCGACAGCAGCCAGAATCTCTAAGCCGGGGGCGGCGATATCAGGTTTGAGCACGTCAAAAGTGTTGTTCGGCCCGCGGGAGCTGAAATTCGCCATAATATCAGCGTAAGCGTTGGAATGAAGGTCGCCAAATGCTGAAATGCTGACCGTATCATCCATCGCGCTGGCCACCCAAGCGGCAATCGCGTCGCCAGTCGTGCCGGGGATATCCAGCATAACGCCGGGGATAGTCGTGCCCGAGACGCTCATCGCGCCGGGAGGATTCGTGTTTGTAAAAATCAGTACGCCAACGGCGCCCGCGTCAGCTGCGTTATTGATTTTTTCGGTGAAAGTACAGCTGCCGCGTTTTACCAAGGCAATGCTGTCTGTAAAGAAACCGGCCGGATAGGCATTGCAGCCGAACTCATTACCCAGATCTTCGCCGGAATACTTGACTGCTTTGTCCACGACCGCGGTAGTGAAAGGAATTTCACCGGCGAGGGTGGTGATGCCCTGATACAAGGGGTTGGAGAAATCCACCGTATGCGTAAACTTGCGGTTGTGCGAGGTAGCAGCCGTGCTGAGCACCCAGGGCGAGCGGTGCGCGACGGTCCCGGCAGCGGGTCCGCTGTTGCCGGCGGAAGTTGAAACGGTAATGCCAGCCGCGGTCGCGTCAAGGAACGCCAATTCGACGGCATCGTTATAGGGGTCTTCCCCACCAGAGATGGAGTAGTTAATCACATCCACGCCGTCCAGAATAGCCTGTTGGACAGCCGCGACAGAATCATCGCCCGCGCACTGACCGCCGGATGGGGTTGGATAGCACACGTCATAAGCAATGATCTGCGCGTGCGGCGCGACGCCAGAAATGGTGACCGGAACACCAAAGAATTCCACGTCCACCGTGTTACCGGCAACCGTGCTGGCTGTATGCGAACCGTGACCGTCCGAGTCTTCCGGGGTCACCGTTTCGGAAGGCGCGTCGTGCGTGTAGCTCCAGGCGCCAACCAATTTATCATTACAGGCGTCCTTGTAATCAGGGTCACCGCCTGTTGAGGCGCAAACACCCAGATAGTCGCCGGCCCAGGTATAAACGTAGCCGTCTGCGGGGGTGTCGCTAAAAGAGGGGTGGTCAAAGTTGATGCCGCTGTCCAGGATGCCAACCAGCACGCCCTCACCCTTGGTTCCAAGCGCGTCCGGAACGGCGCTGCCGGTCCAAATACCATCCGCGCCAATCCATTTGGGTCCCGCGTCGGTATCCAACGTGTAGTCGCGGTCTTTCAGGACTTTGCGGATGCCGGGCATGCCTTCCAGGTTTTTGGCTTCCTGAGCGCTCAGCTCAACAGAGACGCCGTTCAGAACGACGTCATAAATATAGCGGACCTCGATGGAACGCCCCAGCAGATTCTCAGCCTTGGAAAGCACAGACTGGCGATTGACAGCCAGACTGTTCAAATAGTTTTGGCCCTCAATGCTGTTGATTCCCACGCCGCCTTTGGCGCGGCTGAGCGAAGCGCCTTCAAAAAGGACAATATATCGCGAGATTTCTGCCAGGTCGACAACGTCGTCCGCCTCGACAAGTGAATATTTCTCGACTGGTGTATGACCGGTGGGGACCAGATCGTTGCGCCCGGGTAGGCCGCCCTGGGCTTCGACGGTGTTCAACCGCAGGCCGCTGACCGGGGAGGCGATCATCGCCAGAACAATAATTAAAGCAAGGACACGGATAGTTTTCGATCTCATTTGTTCACTCCATTGTTTTAGTTTGGATTGCTTACAGAGACAGGAAATTCTCAGGCCATACAAAGGCTGTGACTGCCAAAAGGATGGCTGAGGGTTTGGAAGCGATTTGCTTTATTTGCAATAATGCGACCTCCTTCCATGGATAAAAAAGCTAAGAACAGGTAATTTCAAACAAAACTATACACAAACCAGCGTGTGCGTAATCAAAGTATACCACCTGAAGCGAATTAATAGGCTTTTTTCACAAATTCTGTCTAATATTGGCTCTCACAAGCGGCAGGTTGAATTCAATTTCGTCAATAAGAACTGTTGGAATGCGAGATTTCAACACCGCGGACGCAAATAAAGCGCGGCACCCAAATCGCGCGCGGATTGCGCTCTCCATAGCTCAGTGAGACGTTGTGCGCGCATTGTTCGCGGGAAAGCCATTCCAGGCGCTCTCCAAACAAATCCTCAAAACTTTGCGTGACGCGCACGTTATAGGGCACCGCCACGCTGCCGTCCTTGCGCAGCAGCAGCGCGCCAAACCGCGAACTTCCCGTGAAGATTCCGGCGGTCGGGTTGACGATGTTCATATAATGGATGTAAGGGATATACAGGATGTCTTCCTCACGCGGGAGAGCTGCCAGCTCCTCAAGACTGCCAACCTCTTTTTCGCCGCCCGAGAGCACAAGATTGTTGTGATAAACAGAATGACCGGTTGCTTCCCTTCCGAACTCATCCGCGTCATCCTGGTTCCAGAAGAACGCTTTCAACACGCCTGCTTCAAAGAGCGGGAAGCGTTCCCGGCGTTTGCCCGTCAGGTCATGCGAAACCGGATAGGTTGCCTGGCAGCGCGGGTCATCCGTCAGCGTGAACCGGGGTGAAAAGACAGGCTGCCCAATTTGTTCTTCTTTCAGGAAAGAATAGCCGCGCTTCATCATCCCGCCGTTAGGTCCGACCCAATTGAATATATCCAGCACATCGCCCACTGCCGCGGCGCCAAACACCACGGTGTACTTACCCAGAGGCAGCTGAACAGCCGGGTTTTGGCTGTATTGCCGCACCAGGAAAGCCAGTTCAGCGCGCAAACGTTCCGGGTTCAGCTCGGTTTTCGCTTGAGCGGACTGCAGCGCGTTCACTTCCCACTTCAATTTCTGATGAGAAAGCACCGCGGTAATGGACGCGTCGGTGCAAGCAAAGTATTGGGTGTGTTCGCTTTCCGTGCTGATTTGGGCGGTGATGGTGGTGCCGTTCGAAAAGACGCCGGAGAGTTTAATCGTTTCGGTTTCCAAACCGCGGGCGAGCGTGTTGAAAAACTCCAGCCGTTCAGGGTTAGTGATGCCCGCCAGGAAGGGGTCATACGCTTGCATATCAATAACAGTCTCACGATAGCAAGGGATGCTGGGCGTATAAGAAAGCGCTTGGGCGCGGCTTGCCATCTCGGCAGCCGTATCGATGCCGCGCTTCAGCGGCTCAATCTGGTTCGGATCCGCAATCATCTCGTAATCCGCGTGTTTATTGCCGTCATATACGCTGATTTGGAGCCGGACAAGATGTTCATTCGTATTCAACGAAATGGCGGAATTCGCGAAACGCATCAGGTAGCTGTCTTCCTCATGGTAATAAATCGCCGCCCGTAAACTCTTTTCGAGGGCATACGCGCGCAGTTCTTTTAACAATGCGATGACACTCTGCTGCATGGCTATTCTCCTACCGTCACATGATCAAAGCGGCAGACCGGCACGCCGTGCCCCAGCTGCATAATCTGGTTGGGCTGCCCTTTGCCGCAATTATCCACGTACATCACTTCCCAGGTGCTCTCGTCTCCGACAGCGGAAAGCGAGTTATAAAACTTGAGCGTGTCGCCCTTATAGGTTGTGTTCTTCAAAACGCCTTTCACTTCGCCGTCCTCCACCAACCAGCCAATATCGGTGGCAAAGTGGAATTGCTCGCGGTTGGAGCCGATCGACCAGCTTTTATCCCCGTCCAGAATAACGCCCCGCTCTGTGCCGCGCACGATGTCTTCCAGGCTGCCATCCGTGCCGGGGTCCACATTGATATTGGTCATGCGTTCAATCGGAACGCGATAAAAGGCGGTGGCGCGGTTGGCGCCGCTGCTGCCCGAAAAGATTTGGCGGCGGGCTTTGGCATTGGCTTCCTCCACCATCTGCCTGCCGGTAATCGCGCCGACCAGGATGCCTTTGTCAATCAGCAGGTTGTTCTGGGCCGGCACGCCGTCATCATCAAAACCAAAGCTCCCGGGTGAATTTTCCAGGGTGGCATCCGCGCGCACGGTCAACTTCTCGGAGCCATAACGCAAGCTGCCAAAGTCTTCCAGGCGCACAAAAGAGCCGCCCGCGAATGCCAGCTCATAACCGAGAATACGGTCAAGTTCCAGCGGGTGACCGATGGTTTCATGTGTCTGCAGGAACATAATGCCGGGCAGGAGGATAACCGAGCGCTCGTCTTTCGGGCAGTTATCCGCCACCAGCAGCTGATTCAGTTCGCGCACCAGGCGTTCAGCCGTACCTGAGAAATATTCGGGGTCCAGGGATTCCCAGCCGCGCGTGCTGCCTTGCCGGGCAGATTTATATTTACGGGATTGCATCTCGCCGTCTTTATCAATACCCATCACCTCAAATGTCGGAAATACGTCGATGATGGTCTTGTCAATCTCACTGCCTTCCGAATCCATGAACACAATCTGGCGTTTCACGAAGTCCAGGGCTGCCACACGCTGGGCGACGCCGGACTGGTTTAGTTTGGTGTCCATCATGCGCAGGAATTCCAGTTTATCGGTCAGCGGGACGGTGAAAGGATCAATGCAGTTCGGGCTGACAAAAGAGGCCCGGACAGCGTCTTTTTCCGCCAGGCGCACGGGGAAGTCCACCCGTTCGGCTGCCGTGCGGGCGTTATCCAGCGCTTTCTCAAAAATGGCAGCGGTATCTTCCAGGCTGGACGCGGCGGAAAAACCCCAGGCGCCGTGGTAGAGCACGCGCACGCCTACCCCGCTTTGGGAAGAGGCGGAAAGGTTCTTGAGGTTGCCGTTCCACATCAGCAGGCTGTTGCTTTCCTCCGACGGGTACCAGCGCGCGTCCACATAGGTGGCTCCCTGCGCCATGAGCTTATCCATGTTCTGTTTGAGTTGCTGCTTCACGGGCGTTCTCCTTTATAGGTCACAATGCGTGCTTCGCCACAGCGAAACACCTGTTGATTATACCGGAGGAAGCGCGGAACGGCCGAAAAACAGCGTGATTGGTCAAAAAACCGCCTTGACCTCCAGCTTCGGCAGAAGACCCGCGGGTCATTTCCGCTGTGGTATCGCGGCATCGGCATAATATTAAAGGAACCGTCTGTCCATCGGATTAGGGGCAGGTGTTTTTCACCTGGTTCTAATAAGAAGAAAAGCGGCATAAAGCGCCACCCGCTATCACTCCGGAAAAATTGGAGGTTGTCAGGTTTTCAGACCCGAAAGGACCCATCCCCGATTTGAATAGGCGCGGACCAGGCCGATTTTCAGATTGCTGGATTATCCAACGTGACATAAGTTCTCCCGGGCTGCTCCTGGTGCCGCAGCACAGCGCTTTTTCCGGTTTGCCGTTGCCCCATCAATATCACCAAGGGAAACGTTGCTGAACTTTTCAGGATTGCTGCTTCGATATGTCGTTTAATGTCCATTTACAACTCTCGTCAATCAGGCATGTCATTCCTGTTTCGCAAGCTCGGTATTCCCGTTTAGCAGAAGAAATACAAACTTTCGTCCTTTCTCCCAAAGCGCTGGCTTTATTTTCGAAGGCGCTATTTACGGACCAGGCGGAACCGGCTGACAAACGGAATCGCCCCCGGGGCAGTGGATAGGCGCATCCCATTTTCTTGATTTATTGGAAATGTTTATAATACTGTGCAAGAAGTGGCCGCATACTTTGGGAACAAAGCGCGCCGATTTTCGTCCTGAACATAACATCTTTTTTTACAGACAGGTTGCCATGGCTGAAACAACGATTGAAAAGAAGAAACCTTCCCTGCCGACGATGCGTTGGCAGTGGCTGCTGGGTATGTTCCTCAAACCGCGCAAAACGCTTCGGAAGGTTCTCGCGGAAGATAAGGCGGTCTGGCTGACGCCCCTGCTGGTGCTTTCGGTGCTGATTATCCTGGCTGTGCTGGTCGCGGCGCCTATTCAGAAGCAAATCATCCAATCGGGTTCGAATACCCCGGAGAATTTCCAGTATTGGACCAGCGACGAACAAAACGCGTTCTTGCAGGCACAAGCTTCGCAAACCTCACCTCTGTTTCTTTATGTGTTCCCTGTCCTGAGTCGGTTGAGCGGTTGCTGGCTGACCTGGTTGTTAACCAGCAGCCTGCTGCACCTGGTTATCACTCTGAGGGGCAGTCGTTCCAGCCGCGTCGGCGCCAGCAATCTGGCAGCCTGGTCTATGACCCCGTTGATTTTGCGCGTCGTGGTGGAAGTTCTTGTGGTTTTATTCGCGCGTCGATTGATTGCGAACCCGGGGCTCTCCACCTTAATTCCTTCGGATGCCGCCGGTTTCAAGTCCTACCTGCGCAGCTTGCTTTCAGTCGTAGACCTGTATTACGTCTGGCATGTGGTTCTTTTGTTGATAGGCTCCATACCGCTTTCCGGCCTATCCAAGGGCAAAGCGGTAAGCTCCGCCTTGACCGCGGTTATTATCATGCTGCTGCTGCTGGGAATACCTGGGTTTCTAAAGGCCGTTTTCAGTAAGATTCCCTCAACCGGCGGCTATTATTTCTTCTAATGACAGCGAATATGCAAGACGGCTTCGTCAGTACGACGGATTTAAAAAAGCACTATCGCATGGGCGATATGGACGTGCGCGCCCTGGATGGAATTACCCTGCGCATTGAAAAAGGCGCTTTCATGGTAATTATGGGTCCTTCCGGCTCCGGCAAGAGCACCCTGTTGAACCTGATTGGCGGGTTGGATTGGCCTACTTCAGGCTCAATTCGCGTGGACGACGAAGAAATCGCCGCGCTGGATGAAAACGCCCTGGCAGCTTACCGTCGCAATAAACTTGGTTTTGTGTTCCAATCTTTCAACCTGGTGTCATCCATGACAGCGGAAGAGAATGTGGGTTTCCCGCTGCGTTTTTCCGGAATTAAATCTTCGGTGCGCAAAGCCCGCGCCCGCGAAAAACTGGAGCAGGTTGGCCTGGCAGACCGTTTTAACCATAAACCAACCGAGCTTTCAGGCGGGCAGCAGCAGCGGGTTGCAATCGCCCGAGCGCTGATTAATGACCCCGCGCTAATTTTGGCGGACGAGCCGACTGGGAACCTGGATACCAGCAGCGGCACGGCAATTATGCAAGCTTTGGTGGATTTGCAGAAAGCTGGCAAAACAATTCTGGTCGCCACGCACGATCCGCGCATGCTTACCATTGCATCCGACTCGATTTTTCTCCTGGATGGAAAACAAGTCAGTGAAGCGCAATACCGCGAAACAATTGAAATTAAGACCTGGGAAGGTGTTGAATAACTATGAGAAAACTACTGATTATGTTCTGCGCTGCTGTGTTTTTGTTTACCGTTGTGCTGGCGGTCGTTCCCGCGCAAATAGCAAGCGCGCAAGCCCAGCCGCTGCTCTACGTCCATTCTTATTCTCCGGGACCCAACACGGGTGTCTCACCGTGGGAGCCTTTTACCTTTACTTTTGAAATCGGAAATAACGGCGCGTCTACAGCCAAAAACGTGGTGATAACATTCAGCAGCGAGGATTTCATTCCGCTGGAGGGCGGCGTGACCACCTGGCAAGACATAAGCCCTGGTAGTCATCCAGGGGCAACCTTACACTTTCGCGTCAGCGATAGCAGCAGCTGGAAATATTCCGGCGTCATTCATGCCACCGCAACTTTCACGGATGACGCTGGCGTCAGCTATTCCACCTCATTCGTGTTTTATATCGCCATTGCCCAGTCAGCAGTCGCCAGCCCCACCAAGACTCCTACCCCAGGGCCTGCCAACAAGCCCCAGTTGGTTATTTCGGGTTACAGCACAGACGTGGATCCGCTGCAGCCCGGATCTGCCTTCAACCTAAAACTTAAGATCCACAACGCCGGCGTGGCGGATGCCAGCAATGTGTCGCTGGTGTACGGCGGCGGCGTCTCGCTTTCTCCCGGTGAACAGGGAACACCGCCGGCAGGCGTTCCCGGCTCGACCGGAGACCTGGCCAATTTCGCCCCGGTGGGCAGTTCCAATGTCGTCCTGCTGGGCAATATGCCAGTTGGCGCTGCAATTGAAACAGAGCAAGCCTTTGTGGTCAATGTCACTACCGTCCCCGGCGCTTACCCCCTGAAAGTCTCCCTGGTGTATACAACCCCAGGTGGAACGCGCGCAGTAGATGACCAGCTCATCACCCTGTTGGTTTTTGCCCTCCCCCAACTGGAAACGGTTTTTTACCGGGACGCGGGCATCATCTATAAAGACCAGCAAACAACACTCCCTATCCAGATTACCAACCTATCCCGGAAGAGCGTAGTGCTTGGGAATATGACAGTCAGCACCGATTCTGGCGACCTGCAAAACAACACCAGTTTAGTAGGCTCCCTGGACCCGGGCGGTTACTTTACTTTGGACGTCATGTATACACCCCATACAGAAGGACCAGCCAAGGTCAATGTGAGCATCAGTTACACCGATGATTTCAATCAGCTGCGTGTGTATCAATCCACATTGGATATTGAGGTACAGCCAGCGATGGAGCTCCCACAGGAACCAATCCCCGGTGAAGGCGGGGTGCCGCCTGTCGCTCCGGAACAGCCGGTCGGCTTTTGGGCCAAGCTTTGGTCCGCGATCAAAGGCTTTTTAGGAATCGGCACAGGCAGCCAAATTGACCAACCCACCGAAATGCCGATTCATGGAGGACAGGGGCGCCTCTTCGACCATCGGGGTGCCTGATAAGGATTTCTATGCGATTTAGCGACCTGGTTGAATTAATCGTCGCCAACCTTTCACGTCGGAAGGGAAGAGTGCTTCTGACCGCAATTGGCGTGGTGATTGGCACCGCCGCGGTGGTAACGCTGGTCTCGCTAGGCGCGGGCTTGCAAAAGAATGCCACCGAATCTTTATGGGGTATCAGCGACTTATCGAATATTACCGTTTACCCGGGTTATCCGAGCGAAACATCCGGTATGATTCGGGGCGGTGGTGGCGGCGGCGGCGGTGGTGGCGGTGATATGCAGAACCTTGTGCTGATTACCCCCTCCGTGATAGATCAAATCAAAGCCATTCCTGGCGTCAAACGCGTGATTATTCAGGACTATGCCAGCATCGGCACAGAAATCAGCCTGAAAAAGCTCAGCGCCTGGGGTTCATTCCAGGGTGTGGACATATCAGACCTGGCGGATATGAACCTGGAAGCCGCCCAGGGAACCACTGAACTTGGCAAGGGCAAACTTGTTGTTGGTGCATATGTCAACCGCAACTTTTACGACCCCAACCCCAAACCCAACGCGGAACCCATCGATCCGCCGGATTTATTGGGCCAGGTGTTAAAAGTAACTCTTGTCAAATGGAATCAGGACGGCACAGTGACCCGCCGATCGTATAACATGGAAGTGGTTGGCGTGCTTAAGGAAAGCAAAGGTGAGTCTGATTACAACATGTATATGACGTTGGATGAACTCACCCATTGGAACGAATGGGGGCTCGGCAAAAAAATCAACCGCGAGAAAGACGGCTATGGCCAGATCCTGGTAAAAGCGGAAAGCCCGAAAGAAGTCGTCGCCATCAGCGAACAGATTATCAACCTGGGTTTACAGGCGTATACGCCCCAATCCATGGTGCAGGGGATAAACTCGTTTTTCACGATTATGCAAATCATCTTTGGCGGCGTAGGCGCGATCGCGCTGCTGGTGGCTGCCATTGGCATCGCGAACACGATGACCATGTCCATCCTGGAGCGCACCCGCGAAATTGGCATTATGAAAGCCATCGGCGCGACCAACAACAACATTCTGACCATATTTCTGGGCGAGGCGGCTGGTATTGGCTTTGTCGGCGGGCTGGGCGGGGCAGCGCTGGGTTGGATTATCAGCGCGGTAATAAATGTGTTTGCCAGCTCTTACCTTGCCAGCCAGGCATCCAGCAATGGATACATGAGTTCGGCTCCTATTGCCACCTCCACCCCGTTTTGGCTGCCGGTTTTCTCCATTGTGTTTGCCACGTTGGTTGGCTTGCTCTCCGGGCTTTATCCTTCGCTGAACGCCGCCACGCTTGTGCCTGTGGACGCGTTGAAATATGAGTAGTTAATCAGAACCTTTTTAGGCTTTGCTGAAGGACCCAGGCAGCCTGAACGGCAAGTTTTAGCTGCAATTAAGAAAAAGACAGGGCGGCTTCCACCGCCCTGTCTTGTGAATATGGACTAACCTTTTACTGCTCCTTGCGTCAGACCACCGACAATCTGATCCTGAAGGATCAGGTAAATGGTCATAATCGGCAGAGCGGCAATCAGCGCGCCGGCAGCGAACACACCCCAGTTTTGGGTATATTGCCCGGCAGTAAAGATTTGCAACCCCACCATAGCCGTTTGCAGTTCGCGCTTGGTTAAAAGCGTACGGGCGATAATAAACTCTCCATAGGTGCCAATAAAGCTGAGGATAGCGATGACAGTCAGGATTGGCCGGAGAAGCGGCAGGATAAGCTTGCTGAATACCTGCCAGTCTGTCGCGCCGTCGACGTGCGCGGATTCATCAATATCGCGCGGGATGGTATCCATATACCCCTTCATCAGCCAGATGTTCATGCCCATCGCGCCGCCTGAATAGACCAAAATCAAGCCGGCATGCGTGTTCAAACCCAGCGGGGGAAAGACATCACCCAACTGCTTGATAATGGTGAACAAAGCCACGATTGCCAGCAGGTTCGGGAAGCTTTGAATAAGCAAAATGGACTTGAGCAGCGTCTGTCTGCCGGTGAAGCGGAAACGCGAAAACGCAAAGGCTGCCATGGTTGTCAGAGTTAATGTGAGCAGTGTCGAAAGGGTGGAGACCTTCAACGAGTTCTTCATCCAGGTAAAGAAAGGAAAAATCGGGTTGGTGGTTAATTCCTTGAAATTGGAGAAGTTCGCGTTCGGTGGGATAAGCTGCTGGTTAGCCATATCAGTCACCGGGTTAATCGCCGCGGAAAAGATCCAAAGCACCGGGAAAATGCTGAATGTGACCAGGACAATCGCCAGCAGCCAGCGCAAGACCAGCCCGATACGTTTGCTGCGTTTGATGGATTGGGGTTTATGGGTAACGCTCTTCGAATCAGACATTTTCTCCAACCTCCTCCCACATATTCGTGAACCTGAATTGCGCCAAAGACATAATGGCAATCAAAACAAAGAGTACGAGCGAGATTGCCGAAGCATATCCATATTGGACGCCGCGGCCGCTGGCGAACGCCAGATTGTATACGTAACTGATGATAATGTCCGTATAACCGGCTTGGGTCGTCGCGGTCGGGATAGGCGGTCCGCCGTTGATAAACGCGTAAATCAGATTGAAATTGTTGAAGTTGAAAATGAACGAGGCGATCATCAACGGACCTACAGAAACCAACAGCAGTGGCAGGGTGATATTCCAGAAGCGCTGCCAGCCCGTGGCGCCGTCCACCTGGGCGGCCTCGTAAATATCGCTGGGGATGGACTGCAAAGCGCCGCTGGTAACCAACATCCAGTAGGGGTAGCCCAGCCATGTGTTCACAATCAGGATTGCCGTGCGCGCCAGCCACGGGACGTTATGCCAATCCGGGGAGAGACCAAACAAACTGTTCAGCACGCGGTTGATGATGCCAAGGTGGGGGTTCAACATACCGCGCCAGATCAGGATGGTAATCAGGCTGGGAATCGTGTAGGGAATCAACAGCAGCGACCGCAGCAGTTTTTTCCCTTTGAACTTGGGGTCTCCATAAATGATGGAAATTAACAAACCCACGGAAAAAGTCAGGAACAGACTCATGAACGCGAAAATAAAGTTCCAACTGACAATCGTCGCCAGAGGTCCCCGCAGCCCGGGGGCGGTGACAAACTGCACAAAGTTCTTGGTGCCAACCACGGCGGAATAACCGGGTATCAGTTTGGCACCGTTTTTGGCGGTATAAGTCCCTTCAATATCTGTGTAGACCACCCCGGTTTGCTGATTTGTAAATGTATTTGCTTCCCGGTCGTAGACGAATAATGGCAGAAGTTCAGCCGCTTCGGAAGGGCTGCGAACCTGGATTGTTTTTTCAGGGTTCCCAAACTTGATATTGGTCAGGTTTTTGTCAGTCGCCGCGGTGATGCGGTTGAGGCGGACGTAGCCTTCAATGGTTTTTGGTACGCCGTCTTCATCCAGCTCACCAATGCCATTTTGCCCTGGTATCACTTCGAGGGTGTGATCTTCCGCGTTCGCATCCACCATACGCACAATGCTGGTGTGGCCTTCGGTATCTTTCAGCCAGAGCAGATAGGTATTTTCGGGAGAACGGAAAGCGACCCATTTATAGGCTTTTCCGGTTTCAGGCAGGTAGGTTTGTGACTCAATCTGATTGATGGCTTGCGTTTGCGTAATCAGGTGGGCGTCGCCGTAGTTGGTGAAAGCGTTGTATATAGTATAGAGAATCGGAAAGATGGAAAATAAAAGCCAGGCAGCCAACCCGACCGCCATCCAGCGGAACATATGGGCTTTTGGAATGAGGAACGAGAAGCTGATAAGCGCGATAATCAAAATGAAAACAATCGCGAGCGGGATGTACCCCAGATTAATTAATCGATACGTGAAATATCCAAGGAGCGCATCAACGATGAGGACGATTATGGTGGTGATAAACGAGGAAACTTCCAGAATCGTCCGCTTTGCAAACTGAGCTTTCGTGATAGTTGTTTCACCCATTACCTGTCACTCCTTTCTGTTTCCAAGCACACTTTGTGTCGCGAAGCATACGTTGCACCCCGAAACACGCCTGGTATTAAATTGTTTGGAGGAGACCAGGCATGCCTGGTCTCCTCATTAACTAAGTAACTGACTTATGGAACGATGATCTGGAGAGTTGTGGTCTCGGGATCAAAGATGAAGGTCACGTTGCCATCAGCGGCAACCGTGAACTTGTAATTGCCTTCGCCATCGCCGTAGGAAACAGCCCAGCCGCCGTCAAGGGCAACTTTGCATTCGTATTCGCCAGCGGGGATCAGGAAGGTGCCGGTGTATTTGCCGTCTTCGCCCTTCACCAGAGCGGTCTGAGCGCAGTAAGGCATCCAATCGGAGGCGCAGCCGACTTTGGTCTGGTAAGAACCAGGCACGTTGACCATGCCCTTGGAGGCAATCGCAATCTTGATGTTGTTGGCGGCATCGGTGTAAGCCTGTTCGGGGGTCTTATCGCCGTTGAAGATAAAGGTCAGGGCATTGCCCCAGTCAGACCAGACAGCGCCCATTTCGGGGATAGCGGGCATAGGCAGAGCGCCTTCGCCGGCTTCCGCAATCGCCTTCAGATCCGGGTCGTCCACTTTCTCGAGGGCGGGGATATAGGCGGGGCCGCGGGGGTCAGCTTCGTAGAGCTTGAGCATTGCGTCTTCGGTCGCGACGAATTCAGTCAGGAAGGTCTGCGCAAGCAGGATATTCTCGCTGAAGGCATTCACAACAAAGCCCTGGACGCCGAGGAAGGGGGTGCCGCCATCCGGGAACTTGGTGATGGCAAAGGGAGTACCAGCTTTGCGCAGGTTTTTAATTTCCCAGGGGCCATTCATGAAGAACGCCACGTTGCCGTCTTTGAACATGGATTTCGCGGTGGTGTTGTCAGTGTTGCTGGAAAGCGTACCGTCTTTGACCCAATCCAACGCCATTTGGCCGAACTTGATCATGCCTTCACCGCCGACGCCGATGTCTGCCGGGTTGTAATCGCCATTGGCATCCACACCAAAGATATAGCCGCCCTGAGAGGTCATCCAGGGATAGGCGTCATAGGAGGTGCCGGCCAAAACAATGCCGTATTCCACTTTACCGTCAGCAATCAACTGCTGGCTGATATCGTGAACTTCCTGCCAGGTGGTGGGAGGCGTTGGGACGAGCTCGGTGTTGTAGAAGAAACCGAGGTTTTCCTGGGCATAGGGCATTCCGTAGAGCTTACCTCCGTAGGTAAAAGCTTTAATGGAGGACTCGACGAAATCGGATTTCTTTTCACCAAGGTCGATTTCGGCGGCCAGACCAGAGGCAACCAAAGCGGGCACCTGATCATGGGGAATCACGATAATATCGGGACCTTCGCCAGCGGGAGCGGCAACGGTGAATTGATCGCGAATACCGGAGATATTCTCAACGACCACATCCACGTTGTACTCAGCCTTGAACTTCGCGCCCAATTCAGCAAGAACGGGAGCGCGCTGTTCGTCCGCCCAGATGCGCAGAGTGCCAGCGACGGCTTCGGTCGGAGCCTCAGTCGGGGCTTCGGTTACTACAGGAGCCTCAGTCGGGGCTTCAGTAACGACCGGGACTTCTGCTGCTTTGGCGCAAGCGCCAAGCACCATACTTGCAATCAAAAAGATTGCGACGAGCATAATACTTTTCTTCATTAGTTTCTCCTTTGAAACACTCGAATGATTTGGCTGTATTTGCCATTGTTTTACGGACATCCTGACCTCAATTGATGAACGTTGAAATGGGCCGCGCGTTTCCCAGGTGCTGCGCGGCTTTCTGGCTCACTGTATTTTTGGGGGCCAGGGTGTTTTCGATGTGACTGCTTACGGCGGTGTAACGGTTCAGCTCTTCTTCGCTAAAAAGTGACATCAGGTGGTCTACGAGTGCCAGATACTCCGGATAGACCCGTTCAAAAAGCATGCAGCCGGATTCGGTTAACGAAAGTTGGAAGCTTCGGCGGTCTTCCGGGTGCGCCTTACGCAATACCAGCCCATCTTTTTGCATTCCCTGAACGACGCGCGTGGTGTTGGACTTGGTGCACAGCATCAGATCACTCAGATCCATGTAAGTAATTCCGGGGTGATTTTGGATATGTAACAAGGCATAGAAACGGGGAATCGAAAGGTTGTACTGACTGAGAAAGGCTTTCTCATGGTTATCAATATGAAGAAAAATAGCCTTCAAAGATTCGTAAAAAGTCATGCCTTCCGGTACCATTTTCCAACAGACTAAGCGCTGCAGCAATTAGTTAACATATCAACCATTTTAGTATTAAAGTGATTTTTGTCAAGAATTAATCCAAGCTTAACATTGTCATGCGTTGCACTTTAAGGAAACAGCAATACGGCTGGTTGGGTACATCTCCGTCGGCATTCACACTGACGGTGAACGGCGCTCTGCCGCCGCAGTGATGCTGATAGTTTTTTTGCGGCCCGTAAATGCCGGGGGTCTTCTTGACGTTTTACTGTCTGAATGTTAACCTTAGCCCATGACAACAATATCCCTCACAACTGACTTCGGAAACCTGAATGGTTTTGTCGGCACCCTGAAAGGGGTGATTTGGAACATCGCGCCAGGCGCGCAGATTGCCGATATTACCCACGATATCCCCGCCCAGGATGTTCGCCAGGGCGCGATCGCCCTCTGGCGGGCCGCGCCTTTCTTCCCGCCCGGCTCGGTACACATTGCCGTCGTTGACCCTGGCGTGGGTACTGACCGCCGCCCGATTGGGGCGCGCTTTGGAAACCAATTTTTCATCGCGCCGGATAACGGTTTGCTGACCCCGATGTTGGAGGATGCCGAGGCTGCCGGGGAATCCGTGCAAATTATCTGCTTGGATCAATCCCGATTTTGGCTCCCCAGCGTAAGCCGCACCTTCCACGGGCGGGATATCTTTGCACCTTGCGGGGCGCATCTTGCAAATGGTGTCCCATTATCCGAACTGGGCACGCCTGTAACCGAAATCGTACGCAAACCCCTGCCAAAACCCGAACAAACAGAACTGGGCTTTCGCGCTCATATCCTCCTGGCAGACGTGTTCGGCAATCTCACCACGGACCTGCCCGCCAGCTGGGTCAGAGACTACGAAAAGGTCACTTTCACGCTGCACGGCAAAACAATTGAGGGTCTGACGCTCTCTTATGGACATAAGCAAATTGGCGACCTGGTTGCCCTGGAAGACAGCGAAGGTTATATTGAAATCGCGGTGGTTAATGGCAGCGCGAAAAACTTTCTTTCCGCCCAAATTGATGACGTGGTTGAGGTCTGCCTGAATGCCTGAGCAAGACGCCCTGCCCCTCGTTATTCGGGACCTGTCCTTTCGCTACAACTCTCGCAGCGCGCCAGCCATTAAAAATATAAACCTGGAGCTGTACCCAGGGGAAGTGCTGCTGTTGGCGGGCTCGAGCGGCTGTGGGAAAACCACCCTGATGCGCTGCATCAACGGGCTCATTCCGGAAGCTTATCACGGCGAAATGACAGGCGACATCCTGCTTTACGGCGAAAGCGTGCGCGGGAAAAAACTCTCGGATATCTCTCAGCATGTCGGCACGCTGCTGCAAGACCCTGAGCGACAAATCCTGGGCACTTACGTGCTCAATGAAGTTTGTTTCGGGCTGGAGTGTCTGGGTTTGGAACGTTCGGAGATGATTCGCCGCGGAGAGGAAGCCCTGCGGCGGTTGAATATCCTGCACCTGCGCGATAAAGAAACCTTCGGTACATCCGGTGGGGAAAAGCAAAAGGTGGCGCTGGCTGGCGTGCTGGCCATGCAGCCGAAAATCCTGCTTCTGGATGAACCGCTCGCGAGCCTGGACCCCGCCTCCGCGCGCGAAGCGCTGCTGGCTTTCAGGCAGCTGGCGGATGAAGGTCTGGCAGTCATGATCGTGGAACACCGCGTCGAGGATGTGCTCGCGATTCATCCCGAACGCGTTATCTATATGGAAGATGGCGAGATAACCTACCAGGGCAGTCCCGCCGGGCTAAGTCAGGTGGTGGATTATCACAAGATAAAACTGCCCGCTGAGGATATCCTCGCGCGGGCAAAAAAAGAGCCCGAAGCTGATTTTGTGCCGGCGGTGCCAAAACTGGATTACTCCAAACCCCTGCTTCAATTCAATGAGGTCGGCTTTCACTATCATGAAGATTTGCCCGAGGTATTGCACGGGATTAATCTGAATATCTATACCGGCGAGGTAATCGCAATCCTGGGGCACAACGGCTCCGGGAAAACCACGCTCGTCAAACACGCGCTCGGTTTGCTCAAACCCACCCGCGGCAGCGTGCTGCTGGAGGGTATGAATTCCAAATCAACAACAGTGGCCAAAGCCGCCCGCACTGTAGGTTACGTCTTCCAAAGCCCGACGCAGATGCTTTTTGCCGCAACTGTCGAAGACGAACTTTCTTTTGGACCGCAAAACCTGGGCTTTTCAAAAGAAACCATCGCGGAAAATGTGCGTTGGGCAATTCAATCTGTGCACCTCGAGGAAGAGCTGGGCACCCCACCGCTGGCGCTTTCTTTTGGTCAGCAAAAGCGGGTCAGCATCGCTTCCGTGCTTTCCATGCGCTCACGCATCCTGATGATGGACGAGCCCACCGCCGGGCAGGATTACTGGAACTACCAATCCTTTATGGACACTATCCTGCAAATGCCGGGCTTTGATTCAATTATTTTTATCACGCATGACCTGGACCTGGCGCTGACTTACGCGAACCGCATCATTGTGCTCTTTGACGGCGAAATCGTGGCGGACGGCGCCCCGCAGGACGTGCTCCAGGATACCGACCGGCTGCTTCAATGGAGGCTGCTGCCAACCAGCCTTCTCGAATTGAACTTCCGGATGCTCCCCCGGACGGGGAAGTTTCAGCGCGCTGAAGCGTTGGCGCGTTATGTCGGATAGGGCTTGTTCTTTCAAAGTTCGGCGTTTGGTCTGCGGAGAAAGCAGAATTTTTGGCTGCTCAAAGCAATGCACTAAAATAACTGTGTTCATTTTCGGGTCAGTCAAAATGTTCATTGAACAAGGTATAAGCCGCAGAGACCCGCAGCTGTTTATCGGGTAGAATTGCACTGTATTATTCGTGATTACTGATTCAGGAGGTTTTGTATGCAAGAAAAGAAGTCTTTATGGAAATTTGGTACGAAGCAAGTTGTGTTTGCCGCCATTGGCGCGGCTTTGTATGCTGTCCTGGCATATGCCACCAACATGTTCCAGCTGCCCGGCGCTGGTAATGTGTCATTCAGACCTGCTGTCGTCATTCCGATGTTCTTCGGCATCGCGTTTGGACCGATTGTCGGTTTCATCGCCGGATTTGTTGGCAACATCCTGGCAGACCTGCTCTCCGGTTACGGCTTTTGGTTTTGGTGGGATCTGGGCAACGGTCTCCTCGGCCTGGTGCCGGGGCTTATCTATCCCCTCATTGAAAACTACAAAGCCGGCAAGTCTATCCTGCTCGCCGAACTTTTTGTAGTACTCGGTTCCGCGATTGGCATGGGCGTGGCATCTTTATCCGAAATGTGGGTCTCCGGCGCGGATTTGAACACGGTCATTTTCGCGAATTTCGTGCCAGCCCTCATCCCCGATGTGATCAATGGACTGGTACTGGTTCCGCTTCTGATGATTGCCTACGCTGCCATAACCCAGCGCAGCGGTCGCAGCTAACTTTTGCTTCCCGGGCAGGCGGCAGTGCCGCCTGCCCAGTGATACCACCTTCCCATGCTCGTAAGCTGGCACTACAAATATCGCGGCAGCCCGATGGATCAGATTGATCCCCGGGCGCGTTGGATTTTCTCCTTCGCTTTTCTGGTGGCCGCAACCTCCACCTGGAACAGCGCCATGCTGGCAGTTCTGTTTGTCATTGCCATCATCTGGTACAGCCTGGGGAAAACCACCTGGAAAGAAACGCGCCGCGGCTGGACTCTGGTCTTAATCATGCTTTTTACCATGATTGTGGTCAACACCATCATTACCGGCGGTGGTGCAGGCGGCGTGGTACCCGAAGGCGGAAAATTGGTTTGGCCCGAAGGCATCCGTTTGTTTGGCAAGCTGCTGAGACCTGGCCTGACCGTTGACCGGATTTGGTTTGCCCTTTGTCAGCTGATGCGCATCGGCGGTATCTCAATGTTTTTTATTCTGATCCCCTATACGATGGATTCACGCTCCTACGGCGCCACCTTCAGCAAGCTGGGGCTGCCAGACAAACTGGCATACACCATGGAACTGTCCATTCGTTTCATTCCCAGCCTGGCGCGCAGTTTCTCAATCACCCTGGATGCCCAGCGCGCCCGCGCTTTCGAACTGGATGACGTAAAGGGCGGAATTATCCGGAAAATTGGCCGGATCGCGCCGCTCATCATCCCTGTGACGATGAATGCTATCCTCTCCAGCGAAGACATCGCCAACGCCATGGATTTGCGCGGTTTTGGACAGCGCAAACGCACCTGGCTGTTCGAGTTGAAATACCATTGGTGGGATTACCTGGTCATCGCGTTTGGTTTTCTGATAGCTGCTGGAAGTCTGATTTTGGTTTATGTCTACAAACTCGGTTCGTTTTCTGTTCCCCTGTTCTTCTATCAACTCTTTCAATAGGATTCGTTCTTCCCGGCGGGACGACCCGAAAACCCTGATAACAGGGAGTGATTAAAACGCTGCGGTAAATAACTCGAATTGAAATGGGTTATCTCAGGAGACCCGCGTGTCAGGCATCATCTGGCAGCGGGGACAGGGCCGTCTGTTCAAATTCCGTCAGGATTTCTCGCAAATAAACACGGGGAGAAAGGGTTTTATCGCGCGCCAAAGGGTTCAGGTCCATTGCGTACGCCACGGCGCGAGCGTTATCCACGGCGTTGGGTTCATCCATGGTGGCGTTGGCGGCGCGCCTGCCCGGAATCGCACGATCATAGCGTTTGCCGCTCTCGACCTGGGTGCCAAATACTTTCAAAAGTTCGCGCTGCAGCTCCAGGCGCTCAGAACAATCAAAAGCTATCCGAAAGCGCTCTGGCAGCCATTCCAAACCGCGCCAGACCTCGCAGCCGAAGACTCTTTCCGGGAGCATCGCTGCCGGCAGGCCGCGCAGCGCCTGAATAACGCGCCAGGCAGCCGCGGTATGAGTCGGGTGCGAATCTAACAGGCTGTGGGTATAAACCCAGCAGGGCCGCGCCATGATCAGCAGGCTGGCGAGGCTTTGCACGACCGCGTTTCTCTGGCGAATATCCTGGCTGGCATAATTCATGAAGACGAGCGCCCCATACCTGCCAATCCGGGCTGCGGTCTTTTGCTCTTCCTTACGCAAGGCGGCCAGCTGGTCGTCGCTCCAGGCGGCAAACTTACCCGCGCGCGGCGCGCCTCTGCCATCCGTGAGCACCACACCGCCAAAGACGCTGCCACCTTTGGCGTATCCTTTGAGGATGCCGTCTATTGCCATGATTTCCAGGTCATCCGGGTGCGCGGCAATCCCCAGGTGCGTGATTGAAGCCAATAACTCCTGTTCAGCCGCCGCATCGGAGACAAGCTCCCCTGTTTCTGGCACATAAACTTCAAATATCGCTGCGCTCATCCACCTTTTCTTCCGGTGTCAGGTGAGAAAAGCCAGGCGTGGGAAGATCGCACCCCGCGCCTGGCATTGGTAAGTTGTGGTTATAGGCCCAGGTCTCCGATTGAAAGCCTGCCCCAATCTACCGCGCTGTCGGAATACGCGTCGATAACAAAGGGAAGCAAGGTCCGCGTTTCGGACACTCTGTCGTAGACATAGACTTGGCGCACGCCGCCAAATTCCCGGGAATAAAGAATCCGGCTGCTATCCGGCGACCAGGCCAGGAATTCCGCGTTGCCGCTTTCCACCAGAAGCTGTTCGTGCCCATCCGGACTTATGAGGATGACCATATGCTCTGTGGCGGTCCTTTGCACAGGGTCAATCTCGACCAGGGTAAAGGCTATCATGCTTCCATCCGGAGACCATTCCTGGCGGATAGGCGCGGTATCTGAGCGGTTGTAAATCGTTATGGGGCTGCTCAGGTTGCTGCCGGCGGTATAGAGCGCGCTTTCCTCATAACCGTACATCTGCCACTGTCCGAACACCGTCCGGGAGCTATCGGGGGAGAAATCAATCGCGCCAATTTGGAAGCTGAACGGCGGGCTTATCTGGTTGAGAGTAGGCAGATGCCAGACTGATTCGCTGCCGCACTCGGAATAACAGCCGCAGCTGTTGGCAACCAGCCACTGCCCATCGTTGGAGATGGTATTGACGAACTTCAAACCTCCGCCGATGTTGCCCAGATTGGTCGAGCTGCTCAGATTGGTCTGGTCATAGCGCATGACGTTAAAGTTCAATAAGGATTGGTCTTCCAGGTTCTCGACAGGCGGGCAGGTCATATTCCCAAGCATGGTGAAAAACTGTCGGCCAACCCCGTTCCACTTGATGAACTTGCCGTAGGCGCTCATATCAACCTTCGTTCCGCTGGTGAAATCATTCATATAGCTGTTCTCACCTTTGATATACGCCAACACTGCTCCGTCAGGAGAAATTTCCGCTTTATTATAGGCATTCCCGTAATCCCCCGGCACGCCATCAAAGGTCAACTGCTCCAGGGTTCCCGAATCAACCAGATAGCGCCAGAGGTTAGCGTTGTATCGGAAAATAATTTGACCGTTCGGAGGAGCCAGCGCCTCAGTTGGCTCGAGGGTGGGTGTGGGTTCCAGGGTTGGCTCCGAGTGTTCTGTCGGTATGGCGGGCGGCAGGGTCGGGGCTTCAGTTGGGAGTTTTGGGATGAAAGAGGGAAAACAAGCCTGCAGCAAAAGCAGGCAAACAATAATCAGAAAGATTTCCAAGGGTCGGCGGCTGCGCATCATTATCTCCTTTGCGAATTGATTTAATGGACGTGGTTCTAAGCGTGTGTAATCAGTTTGAAAGGTTTATTAATGCTTAGTGTTCATTCATTATACCCGGTGTGCCAGGTCAAAAAAATGGGCTGTAACAGCTTAATATCTCATAAATGAAATTCGCTTTTTAAACCACCCGACTCGGAAATTTAATCGGAAAAATTTCACTGCGACAGGAGCGGAGATCCGCGCAATTTCTTGGACCTAACTCAGGTGAAGGCAGCCCGAAAAAGACTCTGGATTTGGGTTTTCTTTGGTTATCCTGTTGTCCACCAGCTGTCCCCCGCGTGCTCTGGCTCAGGCTGGTAGTTATTTACCGCGACAAAAGCCAGGCCGTGCTAATCCGTCTGAACGCGATTTCCGAAAACTTTGAGAGACGAGTATAAGCGAATTAAACAAGGCATGTTGCCTAGGCAGGGGTAAGCAGGGTCGCCTTCCGCGGCATGAAAGAATTGCCGGGGTTCCGCAGCCAGCTTGCCGCTTGAGAATCCATAGACTGGCGTGCCTTCAATAGATTCAAGATTAGCTGTCGCGTACCCATCCGATTTTTACCGACGGCCGAACCTTGCCGCGCGGCGGGAATTTGCTGGCGATTCAGCGCAAAAGGTTTCTGGAAATAACCACGGCGGCAGGTATTCAAGGGAATAGGAACTGCAGCCCGCCGCGTTTTGGTTGGTCTCCTCCCCTCCCCTGCTTCGCGCGAATCAGCGCGGAGGGCTCCTATCGGTTATATCCGCGCTTGTTTTTCTTGAAGGGTAAGAAAAATACTCAGGCGCTCCGGAAAGGGAGCGCCTGATTGATGGATTTGTGCAACGTAGACAACGACTGATTATTTGGCTACGCGCAACCGCGACTCTGCTGTTTCCTAACAAGGCCGCGGCTTTAGGGGCTATTTAGTCTTCTTTGGTAAGGGTGGACAGATAGAAGGTCAGCCCCATCTGTTCCATCTTGCTCATTTCGGTCTCGATATAATCGATGTGGTCTTCTTCTTCCACCAGGATGGAATCGAGCAGTTCCTTGGTGCCGTTGTCGCTGGCATCCACGGCCACTTTAATTGCGGCGTTGTACTTATCGATGGCTTCCTGTTCGGCAGCGTGGTCATTCGCGAAAATCTTGGGGACGTCCGCGCCAATATGGATTGCCTTTAGGTTGCTTACAATCGGCACGCCTTCCAGGAACAGGATGCGGGCGATGAGCTTTTCGGCATGGCGCATTTCTGTAATGGCACGTTTTTCAATCGTTTCATGCAGCACAGGGTAACCCCAGTCTTCAGCCATCTCGCCGTGAACCATATACTGGTTGATGGCGGTCAATTCATCCGAGAGTAAATCATTTAAAACTTCCAAAACTTTCTTATTACCTTTCATGTTCAGCTCCTTAAGTTAAACGTTTGTAGTGCTTATTATAGCATAGGCTGTCTGCAACGAATTTATCCCGAGAAGGCAAGGCATTATTCCAGGAAGCGCCTTCCCCGGGGATTCCCAACTTCCAAACCCTCCTTTGCAACCGCAATTTTTCCGGTTGTGTTTGTGGGTGAAGGCAAACAAGTAATATAATTCTGGCATGGCAAATATCGCATTGCGCGTCAACGGCAGTCCCTATTCCCTCCCCGAAGTTCCCAACGAAACGCTCGCGTCCCTGTTGCGCGAGCGTTTGCGCCTGACCGGCACCAAAATTGGCTGCGGCGAGGGGCGCTGCGGCATTTGCACGGTGCTGGTGGAAGATCAACCGGTTAAGTCTTGCTTGTATCCCGTTAAAAAAGCCGCGGGCAAGTCTGTCCTAACGATTGAGGGGCTGCGCGCGCTCTCCCCCACCCCAGGCAGCCCGCATCCATTGCAAGAGGCTTTCCTTGCCTACGGCGCGATACAGTGCGGTTTTTGTACGCCCGCGCAAATAATCAACGCTTACGCTTACCTTTTGAAGCACCCGGACCCGGATTACGAAGCGTTGAAAGCCGCGCTCAAGGATGTGCTTTGCCGCTGCGGCGCCTACGAGTCAATTCTCCAGGCAGTCCTCACTGCCGCTCAAGTGATGCGCGGCGGAGGTCCCCTGCCCCTTCCACAAATCAGCCTGACGTCAACCGAAACCCGAGCAATCGGCACCCTGCATCCCAGACCCGACGCGAGTGCGAAAGCTGACGGTTCTGCTGTTTTTACCGATGACCTGAGCTTCCCCGGCATGCTCTACGCCCGCGTACTGCGCGCGAACACGCCCAGCGCAATACTGCGCTCGCTGGATATCACCCAGGCTTTGGCGCACCCGGGCGTACGCGCGGTTCTCACAGCCGAAGACCTGCCCGCGGCCCGTCGGCATGGTTTGTTCATCAATGACTGGCCGATTTTGGTCGGACAGGGAGAACGCATCCGCACCATGGGGGACGCCCTGGCCTTAATCGCCGCGGAAACCCAGGCAGACGCCGACTCCGCGCTAAAGCTTATTCGGGTGGAATTGGAGCCCCTGCCAGTGTTTTCCACGCCCCACCAGGCACTCGCTCCTGAGTCAGCCCCGCTGCACGAAAACGGCAACCTGCTGAAACATATCAAGGTGCGCAAAGGCGATCCCGGGCTGGGTTTTAAGGATGCGGAAATAATCGTTGAGCACAACTTCTACACACCATTTACTGACCATTTGTTTATGGAACCGGAATGCAGCATTGCCGTTCCCCTTTCAGACGGACGCATGGAAGTGTACGTGGGTTCTCAGATTCCCTATTCTGACCGCAGCCAGGTTGCAGCCGCCCTGGGCGTTCCGGAAGAGCAGGTGCGCATCCGCGGGCAGCTTACCGGTGGCGGCTTTGGCGGAAAAGAGGATATCGCCGGGCAGATTCACGCCGCTCTGCTTGCCCGGGCGGCAGGCAGGCCGGTTAAGCTGCTTTTTAGCCGGCGGGAGAGCCTGCTGGTGCACCCGAAACGGCACGCCACCCAAATCCGGGTGAAATTGGGCGCGCGCAAAAATGGGGTGTTGGTTGCCGCGGAGACGGAGCTGTATGGAGATACCGGCGCGTATGCTTCGCTTGGCGAGAAAGTGATGACGCGCGCGACAACACATTCCACCGGGCCGTATGTCATTCCACACGTGAAAGCCGACTGTTTCGCTGTCTACACGAACAACCCGCCAGCCGGGGCGTTTCGCGGTTTTGGTGTTTTGCAGTCCGCCTTCGCGGTAGAAAGCACAATGGACATCCTCGCGCATGCGCTGGGAATGGACCCACTGGAGCTGCGTAAGATTAACGCTTTGCATGAAGGCAGCCTGACCAATACCAATCAGCTGCTGGAAAACAGTGTTGGTTTACCAGATTGTCTTGAAGCGGTTGAACAAACCTTGCGTCAAGTGGCTGGTACAGAGCCATTTGCGCCCAAATCTCACACCCGCGCCGGAAAACAGTACTTGCGCTGCTGGGGGGTGGCGGCAGCTTACAAAAATACAGGTTTGGGAAGCGGCGCGGACGATGTCGGGGCTGCTGACGTTGAATTGCAATTGAACGGCAGGCTGCAGGTGCGCACTGCCGCGGCGGAAATCGGGCAGGGTTTGGTTACCACCCTGCAGCTCATCGCGGCGGAGGTGTTCGCGCGAGACCCTGAAGACGTGGATGTGTTGGTTATGGATACCGACCTCACGCCCGACAGCGGCCCAACAACGGCATCACGCCAGACGTTTGTGACTGGCGGGGCGGCTTTGCTTGCCGCTAAAGAGCTCAGGCAGCACATTCTGACGTACCTGGCTGTGCTCTGGAATGTGGAACCAGGGGTGATTTCCTTTAATGCTGAAGGCGCCCGTTCTGAGCTGCCTGAAATGACAGCCGCGGCTTACACGCATAGAATGCGCTGGGACGAAATCGCCGCGCTCATGGAGGCGAGCCCAGCCGGCCGGTCTATCCGCCGCGCGTATCACGCGCCGGAGACCAGCCCGCTCGGCGAAAGTGGGCCGATTCACTTTGCTTATTCATTCAGCGCGCAAGCGGTCGAGATTGAGGTGGAACTGGAGAGCGGCAGGGTACGGGTGCTACGGGTAATATCCGCCAATGACGCCGGGCGCGTGCTGAATCCCCTGGGCTTTCAGGGGCAGGTAGAAGGCGGGGTAATCATGGGTTTAGGGCACGCTTTGATGGAAGAATTCCGCGTGACCGGAGGCGTCATTGAATCCGATCGGATGGCACGCTGCCCAATCCCGCGCATGTCAGACAGCCCGCAGGTAATTTCCATCCCCGTAGAACATCCTACGGCCGAGGGTCCCTTCGGCGCCAAGGGCGTCGGCGAAATTGTTTGCATCCCGACCCCGCCCGCGATCGCAAACGCGCTGTACAACGCGATTGGGCTGCGGGTGTTCCGCCTGCCCATTCGACCGGAGGAAGTACTCGCTTTCCTGCAAGAGCACCCGCGAATTTAGCATTATCCGTCCACTTTTTTCTTCCACTCAGCTTTCCATTCGGCATCGCGCCGGTGGGTGCCGTCGCAAAGCGGTTTATTGCTGGAATTCCCGCAGCAGCACAAAGTCACCCGGTTGCGCGCGACAAATGGGAGGCCGTCTGAACGTTTGATGGCTAAATACCCTGTAACCCATAAGGGACCCCGGATTCGGCCTTGAGAAGTGACTTCAAAAGTCTCGGCAATTTCTTGCGGTAAGTCTGGTTCCACATCCGGTTCATCCGGGTCCAGCTGATAGGTCAGCGCGCCGGAAGGACAGCGTTCTATCATCGCAATAGCGAGAGAGCGCTTCAGCGTATCCTCAGATTCCGCCGTCAGCTGCACAATTCCGATGTCGCGCAGATTACAAAAACCCGAATTCATGCAGAGATCCCGTGATAGATGAACGATTATCTGTTTGCCGCCGGGGAGTAACATAAAATCATCCGCGGTGCCATCGGTAACGGCTGTCTCTTTGCCATCAAAGGGTTTGAAGAGGTGGGTTTTATCGCAGAAAGGCATGTGTTTCGAGTTCCCACAGCGGCAGAGAGAATAGCGCTCACCTGGCAGCTGCAGCCGTTCGAGCAGCTGCCAACTCAGGGGTTCCCCATATTCTGAGACGATTTGAATCTTGCGAACGAGAGGAACCGCACCCTCAACGATATACGGACCCTTTTTCATAATAGAAATCCGCACGGGGTCTTTTTTGGCTGTTTCCTGGTCCATTAGTCCATCCTTTGTTTCCGGATATTCGGATAAATAATCATCTCCATTCTGAGAGTGCCTGCTTAATAATAGCAAGACTCCTGATTTTTAGAGTGTATAGTCTTTGTATAGCCATTGCCTTGACAATAATAACTTGTGGAAGCTAAAATGTAAGCGGCATTAACAATGATCAATATTTAAATAGGAGCTTATCGTGAGACTCAATCAACCCAAAGTGTTTACCTTTATCGTTTCTGTCGTGCTCGTCCTGATTGGCGTCATTGCTAAATTGGGAGTCATCGCCGCGCTGGCAAATTTCGCCTTCTGGTTTGTCTTGGTTGGCTTTATCCTGCTGGCTTTAGCTGTCCTCCTGAAGAATCTTTAATCAACCGGTTTTGAGAATAATGGCTGCCTTGAGGCAGCCATTATTGTTTAATCCAGCCCTTCAGAGTTTTCGCGTATATTGCGCGGCGCCGGAACACCATACCTGGTTTTCCGGATCAATCCGATACCAGTTGTTCGTCACCTCGTAGACAGAAATCTGTTCACCTTTCCGCAGGTAGCCCGTAATGGCATAACTCGCGCTGGGTCCGCGCCGCTTATAAAGCGCCGTCACAATCACCTCTGCTTTGAACAGCGGTTGTTTCACCGGGTCGGGTTGACCTGGATCCAAGGGGCGCATGTAGCGCGCGTTTCCGGAACACCAAACGGAAGCCTGTGGATCAATCCGATACCAATCTTCCTTAACCTCATAAACATCCACTTCTTCTCCCAGATTCAGCGAACCGACGACACTATATCGCGTGCCTGGACCTTCGCGCTTATAAAGCGCCGAGACTACGCAGCGGGCGCGGAATAGCACCTTGCCTGGTTCTGGTTGGGGTGGATTGGGCGTCCCATTGACCGGATAATTAAAGTAACGCAAGACATCCGCCTTGCCGCCGTTCCAGCGGTCAAAATCCATATAGCGGCTGGCAGAGCCGATAGCTTTGTTTTTGTCGCCGGTCTGTTGAATCAGGTAAGTGTCGACCCCTCTGGGTAAAGCGGGGGGCCCGGGGTGTTCCGGGGTGAAGCTGGGGTAAGGAAAAGGCTTTCGATAAGTTGCCAGCCACCAATCCAGGCGCGGCAGCTGTTCAATTTTGAGATAAGTGTCCACCCAGGACGCGCGCGAATAGCAAATCGGATACAAGCCGGTGCGCGCTTTGCAGATATCCAGGCATTTTTGGGTGGTTGAGGTAATGCGTTCGCGGGTATTGATTCCCGCCACTTCCAGGTCGAGAACCAGGCGGTCGTGAGTCCAATTTGCTTTGCCTTCAACAATCTTAAAGAGGGCGTCCATCTGGGATATCGCGCTTTCGCCGAAGTAGACAACCAGGTATGCCATGCGGCACACCTGAATGCGCGCCATTTCGCTCCAATAATAATCAAACTGGGGATCCTTATACCCCCAACACACCCCAGCCCGCGCGGCAATAAAGACCACCTCTTCGTTGTGAGCTTTCAAGGCATTAAAGTCCTGCCGTTTGGTACCATCCTGGCTGGTTTGATATTTACTGATGTCTACACCAAATGCTCTGGTCATCGCGTCCTCCGGGGCGACCGGCACGCTTACATGGGATTGCTGGCGCCTGAATGCACGCCCAGCGAGCGGCGGGTCGTATTATCCTTAGAGTTGCAATAACAATGCCAGCACTGGAAGCTCATGTTTCCGCGGCTGGAGCTGGCATTTAGATACCTGGTAGGTTTTCACGACCTCCCTAGGCAGAATCAGGGAGTATCAAGGTCTCGCGAATAGGGGTCTTGCCCGCTTAACGCAGAAGTAAATACAAGGCGGCAAGCGAAAGGAACAGCGCAAGCTGAAGAACGATTATCCAATTCAGTTTCCGGTTGAGAATCTTACTGGGAATATGTTCGTGGTCGGATTGCTTTGGCATTCAATTACCTTTCTTCAATGCGGCGGATTAATCAGGGGGTTAGTTCGCACATTAAGAGTTCTTTATCCCACCGGGCAAACAAGCGGCATCCTGCTCGCGGTCTCCGCCTCAAAAATGACAGACCTCCCCAAAGGGAGGTCTGTCTCTTACGTTTAGGTTTTATGCCATCTCGTACTTTTCAGTTGCGATTTGGGCATGGTCCACACCCATAGCTGCAAGGTGTTTATTCATCGCGTTCATCATAGGCATCGGACCGCACATAAAATAGAACAGTTCTTTGTAATTTTCCGGCAGGGTGCTGAGCAGCAGGTCTTTTGTGATGTAGCCCTTGTATTTACAGGCTTCAGGGCTTATCGGCTTCTCAAGCACTTTGACCACAGTCAGGTTCATGCGCGCTTTCAGCGCATCGAATTCTTGATCGAAAGCAGCGGTCTCCTCATTCAAGTCGCCGTAAAACACATACACAGGACGTTTATCACCGGTATCCGCGATGGTATTGACCATACTCATCACCGGCGCGATACCAATCCCGCCGCCCATCAGAACCAGCCCCTTTTGCATACGCTCGTTCTTCAAATCAAATGTGCCGTGGGGACCATCAATAAAGAACCGATCGCCAGGTTTCAGGTTCGGAATTGTATTGGTGAAGTCACCAGCTTTCTTGATTGAGAAGCGTACTTCGTCCCATTCCGTACTTCCGGAGTAAGAGAAGGGGTTTCTGCTGATTACAAAGGGCGAAGGTCCTTTGCTAATCCAGGCAACCTGACCCGCCTTGAAAGCAGGGCGTTTGAAGCCTTCCGGTTTCAAATAGACAGAGTAGGTGTCTTTGCCTTCTTCCACAACCTTGCTCACAGCATACGGATGTTTTCCAAGAATCAACGGACGAATCAACCGCATGTACAACATAAGGCCGCCCCAGATAACGATCAACAGAATCCAGGCCGCAGCCATCGCGGGATCGCGCATATAGTAATTCCGCTTGAACATGTGCTGCAAACCGAAAACCATGATCAATAGGGTGAGAAGATCATGCATCAGCAGCCAGGTAGTGTAACTGATTTTCAGCTGTTTACGGTAGATAGATGTAATCGCGATCAGAACCAAACCCGCCAAACCAATCCACCCGCCAATGATGAGGAAGCCTGAATAATATACGCTGCTGGTAAGCAACAGGATAAGTGGGTGCAGGGCAACCAGTAAGACCGAGGAAGCCGAGACAACATGGTGAATTTTGTACATCTTGTCCAATTCCACCACATCCGACAGCCAGGGGATTCTGGCAATGGGGAGAAATTGCATCCCCGCGATTGCCATCCCAAAGAATGCCAGCCCAACAGAGATATCCCGGATGGGCAGCGCCCAATTGGCTTTGACCAGCATGATTGCCAGGGGGGTCAGTGCGAGCGCAGCTGAAAGCGCCACAAATAATAGTAGTTTGGTTTTTAGGCTCATGGTTGACGCGTCTCGATTTTTATAAGCGTTTCCGCGCCTGATCAGGGGCGAACCAAACCCTTGGTGCTGACACCACTGAACTCAGACAGGTTCTCGATGGAGTCATACATCAACTGTAACGCGTATCTCGCGTTGTGAATGTACGCAGCCGGATCCTTGGTAACGAACATCAGGTTGTAAGCCGCTTTGAGCATGCGGGGGGTGAAGGCTTTGAACTGATTCATGTATGCGGCTTCTTCTTCGCTAATGGTTCCGTCACCGTTCGTGTCAATGAAGGCGTATGGGTAGGCCATGGGGTTGAAGCCGAAGGTCGCGCCGGATTTGGCGGTGGAGTAGCCTGCGAGCGCTTTAACCAGAATGGCTTTCATGCCTTCGATTTCATCGTAGGTGCTCTCCACGGTCCCGTCACCGTCGTAGTCAACCTTTGCCAAAGAGATTTTCTTGTAATCCTGGTAGCTCTTGACATCGGAATGGCAGGTTGAGCACAGGTTGGCATCGCTGCCGGGGATTTTCTGCGTGTGCAGGCTGTGGGGGTCGTGGCATTCCGTGCAGGAATTCACAGGTTCGGCGTGCTTGAATGTACCAACATAGGATTTGCCTGGATATTGGAAGCCCATGCCGCCGTCAGCCCCAGCCATGGTAGCGGCCGCAGCCAAATAATGGTCAGCCATCATTTCCTGATCGGGCATGACATCATCTTCAGCCACACCCTTGACGGCATCGGTTACGTCCTTAGAAGAACCCAGACCGCTGTGGCAGGTGGCGCAAATCGCGCTCTTGCCAAGACCGGTCAATTGTTTTCCGTTGCCCAGGGTGGCGGCGTCCAGTTTATCTGCCGCATCGTTATGACATGCCGCGCAATTAATCGGATCCATCACCTTACCGGGCGCGTCAACTTTTCCAGCCTCGGAGCCATCGGCGCCCAGATAATCCCGGAAACCGGTGGTGCTGTGGCATTTTGCGCAGTACGTGGGGATTTCCTTAGGGTCTTCCGTGTTCCAATGATTAAAGGCATACGAGGACGCATCAGCATGTGCCGAACCAGCCCATTTCGCAGAAAAAGCATTCAGCTCCGCGGTAATTTCTTCAGCTGGTTCTTCAACTGCTGCTTTGGTAGTGCATCCGACCCAGGCGACCAGGGCCAACGCGACTACGGCCAACAAAACGAACAACGTGCTCTTTTTCATAAACCTCTCCAGTAATATTAAAGATATTTACGATATTAATCGGACATAATTATAAAACTAAGTGCCTGTTTGTCAATGTGATAAAAAGCACAAATCGACCATTTAATTTGCATTTTCCAAATGCGGTTGAACGCTGTCTTTTTTCAAAGACGCGAGAGCCCGCCCGATCTTCCGGCTTTGCAAAAAAAGAATCACACAATACGCTGCCAGAAGCCCAAGAATGACGGCATACCCGGCAATAAAATAATTCAAAGTTTGCGCCATTATCTCATTCTCCCCAGTCGTAATCGCTGTCTACGGCAGCCATTTGTTGATTGAGTTCCTCCTGCTGTGCCATCAAGCGGGCTCGCTGCAGCAGCAGAGCAATGTATAAGACCGTAAACGCCGCCAAGGATATAAAAAGCGTAGCCACCATTTGCGGGTTGAGGTTCATCTCAGTTTCACCACCTCCAAAGACCACCGGATGAATCGTGCGCAGCAAACGGGCGGAGAAAAAAGTAAGCGGCACGCTGATAAATCCAATAATTGCGTATACAGCGCTGAAACGGGCTCGTCGAGCCGGGTTGTCCACTCCCCTGCGCAGCAGAATGAACGCGATGTAGGTGAAAGCCATGATCGTGACCGTGGTCAGACGCGGGTCCCAGGTCCACCAGGTATTCCAGATAGGACGCGCCCAAATCATCCCGCTAAGAATGCAAATAATGGTAAACAACAGCCCGACCTCCACGCTTGCCGCGGTCAGGGTATCCCACTTCAGATCCTTCCGCGAGAGGTACAGGATGCCAAACGCCGCTGCCGCGAGAAATGCCAGCATTCCCACCCAGGCAGCGCTCATGTGGAAGTAAAAGACTTTCTGGACCAGACCCATGGTTTGTTCTACCGGCGTGAAAAAAAGCACCCGAACGAACGCAAACAGGACCAGCGCAAATGCCAGAATTGAAAGGTACGACAAGAATTTATTCCTGGATGACATATTCAAACACCATGATTGACAGCATAGTAACTACGGCGTCATATACCAACAGCAGGTTGAGCCAGCCGTTGATATCCTGCCCGGCTACGGAGCCAAGCAGCACACCACAGGATTTTACCACTGCCATATTAACCGGCAGCAGCAGCGGGAAAAGCAGGACGGGTAAAAGCAGGTCCCGCATGCGGGTTTGTACGGTCATGCTGGAGATAAGGGTGCCAGCCGCGCTGTAACCCCAGGCACCCAAAGCCAGCACGCCAAAAAACGCCCAGTTAAACAGAGACTGATTATAGAGAATGGAATAGATCGGGATGACGAGCACAGCCAAAAAGACCATCATCAAAAGGTTGGTGAGCAGCTTCGCGAAATAAATCGCGGAAAGATCCGGCACCGCCATGATGAGCCCTTCAAAGCAGCCTTGGTCCTGTTCGGCGGTAAAGGAGCGGTTCAAACCGAGCGTGCCCGCGAATACCATCACCACCCACACGATTCCGGGGGCAATTTCCGACCGGTTTATCGGCGAAAGCTCCAGCGCGTAATTAAAGATGAACAGCGAGAGCACCGCGAACGCCAACATGGAAGTGAGGATATCGCGGCTGCGCCACTCCTGGAGCAAATCTTTCCAGACCAAAACGCGCACGGAGTGAAGCCAGGCTTTCATAACCGCTCCATCAGGGGCTTTTTTTCAGCGCCAAGCGCCGTGCTGTATTGTTCCTGCAAAGCGTCCAGGCTGACCCCGGCGTTTGGAAACTCAGCGGCAATCCTGCCGTGATGCAGGATAGCAAAGCGCGTGGCAATCTGACGGATGAAACTCAGTTCGTGCGTGGTCAGCAGAATCAATTTGTTGCGGGCGCTTTCTTCCTGTATCAACTGGTTCAACATACCGCAGCCCTGTTGGTCGAGCCCGGTATAGGGCTCATCGAACAAGAGAATTTGCGGGTCACATAAGAGCGCCCGCGCGATGGTCAGGCGCTGTTTCATCCCGCGTGAAAAGGCGCGGACCGGAATCGGGCGGGTTTTTCCCAACCCGACCCTGCTCATGAGCCTGTGTAAATCCCCCTCGTCGAGCGCAGTTTCGTAAAGACGGGAATAGAAGCGCAGATTCTCCATTCCGGTCAGGTGCTCATATAAGAATGGTTGGTGCAAGATTATTCCAATGTTTCGGCGCAATTTCAGAATGTTTTCGTCCTCCGCTTCAACGCCGAATAGTACCTTGCCGCTGTCTGGTTTCTGCAGCCCGCTGAGCGTACGGATGAGGGTGGTTTTCCCGGCTCCGTTTGGACCCAAAAGGCAAACAACCTCCCCCGCGTCAATGGACAGGTCCAGCCTATCCAAAACGCGCTGCGCGCCGTACGCTTTAGAGACCTGCCGCGCTTGTAGTCTCAAGAGTATCCTCCATCAGCCGTGTTTCCTCATCCTGATCCCCGCGTTTGCCGGGCAATGTGACAGCCAGCGCGCCGCCCAAGGTCATGAAAACCCCGCCAATCCACATTAAGTTGACCAGAGGGTTATCGGACAGGCGCAAAGTTATATAAGGAACATCAATGTCGTAGCCAGCCAACAGAGTATAGACATCTCCCTGCAGGGTGGCACGCGCGTCTGGGATGGTGATGTACTGTTGGCGGTCCGGATAGATGTGCTGCGCCGGGCTCAGGCGCGCGATTTCTTTACCGTCTTTATAGAGAATCGTTTCAGCCTTGACGGTCTTGTACTCGGGATTTTCATAACTTTCGTTCACGGAGACAAACTCAATCTCGTAGCCGCGCAGGGGCATCTTTTCCCCGGGCAGCATAGTTCCCTCAATACTGGCCGAGAGATTTCCCATCCCGATAACCCCAAGGGCAATCAGAAGTATGCCGGCATGAACCAGCCAGGCGCCGTAGCGCGCGCGCTGATTCCACCAGAGGTTCGGAAAACGCTTTAAACCAACCGCTTTCGCATCCAGTGCGGTCAGGTAAATCAATGTGGTCAACCCCAGGATGACGATAAAAACCCCTCCAAGCGCCCAAACCTGACGCACGCCGCTCAGGAAGACCGCCAATAGGCCCAGCCCGCCGGCGCTCAGTGGAATCCAAAACTTTTTTCCGAATTGCTTGAGTCTGGCAGCATTCCAACCCACCAGGGGGCAAACCGCCATCAGAACCACCAGCAGCGCGAAAAGCGGCGTGGTGCTGCGGTCATAAAATCCTCGATGCAGGGTCATCTCAACCCCGGATAGCGCGCCTTTAGCCATTGGGTAGAGCAGCCCCCACAGACAAATCAGTACAAGCGCGATCAGGATAATGTTGGTATAGAGAAATAAGGCTTCCCGACTGAAAGCCGAACCAAATTTCCACTCGCGGTCGAGCGCTTTCCAGCGCCACACCAACAAAATAGTCGAGCCAATTAACAGAATCAGCAAAAAGCCGAGCAGAGGGAGAGCGATACTGCTTTCTCCAAACGCGTGCACCGAGCTGACCAAACCCGACCTTGTGACAAAAATGCTGAAGACAACCAACAAATAGCTTAGCAGAACGAGCAGCAAATTAAAGCGTTGGAATATTTTTTGCCGCCTTTCCAACAGTAAGCTGTGCAGCAGCGCGGTGCTGGAAAGCCAGGGCAGCAGCGAGGCGGTTTCGACGGGGTCCCAGGCCCAATACCCGCCCCACCCCAATACATCATAAGACCACCAACTGCCCAGGACAATCCCGGCGCCAAGGAAGACCCAGGCGCCCAAGAGCCAGGCGCGGGATTGGTCCAGAAGCTGATCACCCTCAACGCCGCGGATGAGCCCAGAGATGCCTAAGGCAAATGGGACCAGATAGAGAGCGTAACCGATATAGAGCAGCGGTGGATGGATGACCATGCCGGGATGCCGCAGCAAAGGATTCAGGCCCATACCATTGTTAAGTTTTTCAACAAGCGCGCCCACCCCAGGCGCGAACAGACTTGTAGTCAGGCTGCCATCAGCCAGCGTCCAAATGCGGGTAAAAGGGTTGTCTGCCACGAGAGATAACCCGAGAAACAGGATTTGGTTTAAATTAACGACAAGAAAAGACCAATTATCCAGCAAAGGTTT
This sequence comes from Chloroflexota bacterium, assembly GCA_029556265.1. Taxonomy (GTDB): domain Bacteria; phylum Chloroflexota; class Anaerolineae; order Anaerolineales; family Anaerolineaceae; genus Mesolinea. The sequence continues at coordinate 47,863 of JAKQFH010000025.1, forward strand.
CTTACCGGAAAGCGCCAAAAAGGCGCATAATGAGACTATCCAACTCCAGAAGAATAGTGAGCCGGTCTGCCCGCCCCACAGGGCTGTAAGTTTGAGGATCCACGGCATCGCCGGGTTGATAACCGAGACGACATGCATATTGGTGTAATCTTGTGTTACCTGCATGATCATCAGAGTAAGCAGCGCGGCGCTGTGAGTAAAGAAACCTAGTTTGGTCAGCAAAACAGCCGCGCCAGGCAGCCGGGTTTGTTTGCGAATTAGGGCAACAATCACCAAAACCAGCGCCACAGCGCTGGCAGCCATGGCGAAAGAAGACGTCAGAAAACCAAGATAGAACATAGAGGGTGCCTCGGGGTTTGCGTTAGTTGGGCTTATCGGGCAAATCAGCTTCGTATTTTGATGGACATTTCAGGAGCAGTTCGCTCACCTGAAAAACGCCATTTTTGTCCAGGGCGCCGGTCATAATCGCCTGGGCTTCGTCTTTCAGAAGGTCGGGCCGGGGTCCTTTGTAATGCACGGTCATCTTTGGCAGGTTTGGGTCATGCGCAGCCTGCGCGAGCACTACCGACATCCCACCCATTGCTTTAATGAGCTTGTGGTCACCCGGAATCTGGGCGACTTCAAAGCTAAGGTCCAACGTTTTTGGGTCATAAGAAATCGTATCGCCCAGCACAACCCCGGAAACGCGAAGGTTTTTTCCGACGAGTTCGGCTTGACCGGATTTCAGTTCCTCAACCGTCATAAAGTATTGCGACTGTGACAAAGTGGAACTGATAACAAGGTATAAGAGCGCAGCTGTAATCACCACAATGCCAATGATAAGCTTAATATTTTTCTTTGTTTTCAAGTAATTTAACACCTCAAATAAAATGGGCTTTATTGTAGTTGATATTATACATTTATGGGTGTCAACCCATATCCGTGTAGACCTCTGAAAACAGTTCCGCGGCCCGCCCTTGCCCATTGAAGGCGGCGCTGGAACGCGCCCCAGGTCAAATCGCTTTTCGCGCAAGAATATGTCATTTTGAGACTATAGTTTTTTGCAGGAATGCCTATGCGCATTATTCGTCGTTCAGCGGAATGCGCTTACCCGGGCTTTCAGTAGCTCCGGCCTACCGATACACCCGATATCCCGCACCCACTCTCAGTTTGTACGCAATGGGTTGAAAGAATACTCGTTCCAGCCAGAATGGGTAAATAAAATGACCGCGCTGGGGTTTCCAGCGCGGTCATTATGCCTTCAGAATTTAGCCCTATCGCAGGCTGCCCAGGCGCTGTTTAACCGCCTTGGTTAACTCCTCCAGATGCGTCATCAGGCGTTGGACCTCTTCTTTGTCGGATTCACTGACCAGCGCGTCCGCAAGGGAGCCGATTTTGTCATCCTGCGGCAGTTCATCCACGTTCAACAAAACGCGTTTGAGTGAGCGCGCCGATTTGGTCGCCGGGTCAGCTGGCAGTCGTACCGCGCGTTGTTTTTCGCGCCCGCAAGCACGTTCCAGGAAGGAATGCACATCCTGATAGGTGCGTCCTTCGTGTTCCGCGTAGTATGCCACCGCGCCCGCCCAGTATTGCGGGTCGTACGCCATAATTTCTCTTAACACTCTTTCCGGCATCTCGGCCCGGTCGCAGATTTCCAAGAGGTTTTCCGGCAGTTCAAAAAACTTCATCAATCGTCCGTAGTAGGTGCGTTCCAGCTGCAGGGTTTTCATCAGCACATCGCGGGTCTCATCACTCAGGCGCACCTCACCAATTTTCCGAAAGAAAGCAAACTCATCTTCCTCATTTCCGGGTTTGATGTTATTTGCCTCCAAGACCATACGAGCCGCCGCGCGTGCTTTGCCCACCGGAGTCAGAGCCTTATAGGCCATATTCTCCGCGATTTGCTTCTCGAGACTGGGCTGATTGTCAATCAGGGCGAGCACGTACGGTTCCTCTTCCAACCCTTCGCGCACCGACTTGAGGGCGGTGGCCCAGAACCGTCTTTCGCCGGTCAGCATCTGGAATATGTCCCTGCCCTGGATGTTGATTACCTGCCCGGTAACCGGTTTGATTTGCCCGGTATCGTGAAGGGAGTCCCCCAACGCGATAAGTTCTTCAATTTCGCGTCGGATAAGTCGGTCGTGTTCAGCCAGCTTAAGCCACCTGCGCACGGTCTCCGCCCATCCGGCTTTTTGGGAAAAGAAATCTTCCCGCAATTCATACGGCAGCATAAAGCGCGCCTGAAAACGGTCCGGCCGGATCATGGAAAGCGGCACGCGGTATACACTTTGCCGGTTGTTCACCATCTTTGGAGCATCTTCCGGGTAAGACGCCTCAGATTCAGCCGTGCTGGCTCCAAACGCGGTGGTCGTAATATTAATTAAATCTCCAAAACCTTTTTTCTTTGGTTCAGCCATTTTACAGCTTCCTTTCTAACTTTCTCGCTTTCCAAACTGTGCCCATGGGCACACCCTCCGGTTTTGTACACGCTGCTCGCGTTCAGGTTATGCCTGCCCTAATTTACCCAGGACGGCATCCACCAGATTTGAAAAACAGCGGTAGGCTTGCGACTTTTCGGGACAATACGAAAACACATCAAACCCCGCTGTCGTTGCCGCCGAAATCTCCGCCAGATCTTTGATGTACGGCAAAAGCAGGTGCCCATACATGCGTTCCATATCGCCGATTACATCACGGGATTGCCGTCGGATCATCCGAAACCGGGAAGGAATAATTCCCAGAATTTTTAGGTCGGGATTGGTGTTTTTATGGACGCCTTCAATCATTCTCAGAATATCTGCCAACCCAATCAGACTTAAGCCGTCGGGTTCAATTGGAATTAAAACATGGGTGCTTGCCACCAGCGAGTTCATGGGCACAATCCCGGCTGATGGGGGGTTGTCGATGATGATGTAGGAGTATTCGTCCTTAATGGATTCCAGGAAATACGTCAGCTGGAAAGCAGAATCTTCACGGGTTTTCAAAGCGGCTTCCAAGCCTTCCATGCGGGTCTTGTTTGTGCGGAAAAGGCGGACCTTATCTTCACGCTTGCGCGGCAATAAGGAGTTGCTGATAATCGATTCAGAAGCTCCATACCCGTTTGCCAGGGCGTTCGGAAAGTTATTCTCCGCCGTGATCAGCGGGACAAATTGGTCGTCCAATCCGCCTCCCATCGCGGTGATTGTGGCGCTCAATTGATCATCCATATCAATCAGCAACACCGGCCTGCTGCGCGCCTTGCGGGATTCGTAGATTGCCAGCCCAGCTGCCAGGTTGATGCTGATAGTGGATTTTCCGACGCCGCCCTTCCGATTAATCAAAGATATAATTGCCATAAGCGCTCGCGCTCCTTTTCCATGAAATCAAGCTCTTAGTTATTTTACATTACTTTTTGTCTTTTTCAAGTTATTCCTGAATATTGATTGTAATTTCCTTCTCAGTTACCTAAAGTGAGCATATAATATTATGCACTTGACTTAATTCAACGCGCATGCTAACCTGTTAGTACATATAAGGAGCCGCAGCCTATGATTTCTTCAATGGATTTACTCTCTTCTGGTTTGCTTGAGCACCCGTTTTTATATTACCCGGATACCCGCTTTTTTTATCCACAAATTGCTGAGCAGCGCCGTGTTCTTGAAGTTGCCTCCAGCTTTATTATGGACGAAAAGGATCCTTCAAAGAACCTGGGGGTCATCGCTGGAACGGTAGGCAGCGGGAAAAGTATGCTGGCGATGAAACTCGCCGCCACGCGTTTCCTTGCCAGTTCACGCGGCTCAGTCCTGGGTTTGTACATGAATACCAATACGGTGACCGAACCCCGTCATTTTCTGATGGCGGTGATTGAAACCTTAGGTCTCCCCTCCGCGCGTTCCAATGCCAACCGGATAGACAGCATATTGGACTATTTGGATGAGCATGACGATGAGTTGCTGCTGGTATTAGACGGCCCGCCGGTGGATCAGGAATATCTGACCCAACTGTTGTCCTGGTCTGTGGAACACACAAAGAAAATCCGAACGCTTATTTTTCTGCAGGACCTTAATAACACAACCAGCAACATTGGCAGTCTTAATCAATTCCTCGGCTTGTATGTTCCTTTTCGGGCTCCCAGCCTGCAAGAGATTGCCAGTCTGCTTTACGGTCGGATGAAGATGGCCGGTTTATTGGACCCGCTGACGCTTCTGCCGGAAATTGCCGCGTTGGAAATCGCTGAACAAGCCCGGGGTTCGCTTACCAACGCGCTGGCACTATCCAAAACGTATCTTGAGGAGCAAATTGAGCTTCGGAAAAATCGTCTGCTCATTCCGGATATCAGTTTACGCGGCTTCTGATCCTCGTAATTTCTGTGTGTATTACTGGCGCTTTGGATTATGCAAAGAGCAACCTTACAAATATTCTTATGGACATCGGTAATCTACTGAAAGCAGCTAAAGGTTCATGATGAACTCGGATGGTAATTCCTGGCCGGACATTGAAGCGGCGTTGATCGCGACGCAAGACCCTGATCTTGCCCGGTTGTTGGATTCTTCCGATGTTACCTATAACGGCGCCTATCAACTTTCCGCGCCTCCCAGGGTATATGCCAGCCTCTGCCGTTATTACCCTATGATTGAAACCGTAGTTCAAGACCTGACCGGGAAGCAGTTCCAGCTTTCGCTCTCTCAAACTGTGCCCATGGGCACACTTCCACCTGATTCTGATGAGGCGGTTGACGAAGGTTTGATGAGTTTTGATCTGAGCTCTGCGGATGTGACCGAAGCCATCCTGGCACCGGAATCCATCGCTGCAATTCCATCGTACACACTGCGGTTTGTTCCTTATGTCGGGTCGAGCGCGGTGTTAATCGCGAGCGCCTTGCGGCAGGCTTTTTATCGGCGTTCCCGGGAACACGGCGCTGACCAACTTTATCCCCGTCAGGGAGACGCGGTCACCATTGATGTGGACAGGCTGTTACAAATGCTCGGACGCGTATTCAGCCGGGCGACCTTCTTTCGCGTCTTTAAAAGCGGGGCTATGGATTGGTTCGTTCGTCGGGCAGACCCCGTTCATCGCTTTGTGAATGGCAAGGTAATCCGCCAGGCGAATACCTATACTTATCGCGGTCTTCTGCTGACCCCCGGAGACGCGCAGGACCTTTTTGAGTGGCTTGTGAAATCGGGCGCCACCGAGGAACCGGCCGAAGCCCTCAAATTATCCATAGAGACCCCCAGAGATCAGATTTTGACCTTTCCTTACCGGGTTCCGGATCCATTGCGAGATAAACGATTTGATTCTGCGGTTTCGGTGCATGAGGTCCTTCAATCCGTCATGGGAGCCTCCCGCCTGACCCCCGCGCTGGCTGGATTGTGTGACCGGCTTTCAGTTCATCTTATCCGCCCCGAAAGCTTTTTGGCTGTTCCCTGGTATTGGTTTCATCGCGTGCTGCCGGATCTTGGCGCCGATCTTGGAGTGCTTTATTTGATGAGTAAAAACTGTTGTTATATTGACTGGGCGCGCGGAAAAGATCGCAGCACTTTTTGGGTTTCCGGAGGGATGACAACCCTTCAAAAGTGGATCGGTTCTGAAACTTTGCCTGCTCGTATTCCGCATCAAAATCCAAGTTCCCGCGGGCGGCCGCGTAAGGAACAAGTGAGCGTGGAGTCGCAGTATACCCGCGATTGGCGCGCGGCAAACCGTAAACTTGCCAGCCAATATCTTTGCCGGGTGGCAACCCGAGCTGGTAATAACGGCACCGACTGGCAGCTTCGGGTTGAAGAGGTGCGGCTTACGGCTTCGGATGAAATTCTTAAAGGCGCTTTGTATAGTTTCTTGCTTGGGGAGCACAGCGTACAAGCCTTGGAGGCGATCCGCGCTTTTTCTGCCGAGCCGCTTCTCAGACAGCTTTTATTGAACGCTTTACGCCTTGATCCCGTTCAAATTAGTCATTATGAGACCTTAGTAAAGCACGATATTTGTCATTCTGAGACCTTAGCTGCTGATCAAATATGTCATTTTGATACTTTGGCAGACAGCCTAAATTGTCATTTTGAGACCCTTGTCCGAGCCGATATTTGTCAATTTGACACGATAATTAAAATACTTATCAGACTCAAAGATTCCGCATTATTTCCAAATATGGCTAACCAACCAGATACAATCGCGGATCAATCGACCGCGGTAATTGAAACCAATGAGGTGGTGGGTTATTTTACCGGAGCTGAATGGGATTTTGGCGTGATTTTGGAGAGGATTAATCCCAAATTGCGTGAGAGATTACTTACACCCTCACATCAGTCAAGGTTTCTTTCCTGGCTCATTTACGGCTGCTTAACTGATTCCATACACAGTCCGTTGAGTTTTGCGGTAAGCCGCACTTTGGAAAGCGCGGGCGATGCTGGCGGACCTGCCGTACGTTTGGCTGCCTTGCCCGCCGCGCAATTAGCCGGCCTTCTTTGGGATGAGCGACTGCGCGTTCAGGCGGGATACATCGGCAGAAACGTTTTCGCCCAAACCGGCGCGGAGGACCTGGAAGCGCTGCTGCTTTCAGCGCCCGACAGCGCCAGCCGAAGCCGACTGCTCCAACGCGCGCTGGACGCGCTGGGTATTCGGGCAGCCTAAACTGCTTGCGCGCATAAACCTCTTCGGTCAGATGGATGGATGGCCGGGGAGAACAACACCCTAGGTTTAATTAATATGTAAGAGGGACGACCCCGGGCGCGAGGTTTGGAAGACAAAGGCTGAATATCACCCGCCTGGATAAAACCGATTGGCAAAAAAACTGACGAGATAAATACGGAATGATAAGCTCTCATTCAGGGTAAACCAATGAGGTGGAAAAGATTGGGGCGTGCTTCATTGTAGGCTGCTGCCTCCCAACGTTTGATAAGCAGAGAATTACAATCCAGGCATAAGAGAGTGCGAATTGGATATCAATCAGGGGAGAGTCATCGAACCGGTGGACGTGCCCAACCGCCTTGCAACAGGGCCACCAGCTGCCTGATGATTATCTAGTTTCATTCTCTATACGCATTGCGCGTAGAATAATAACAGATTACCTCCTTTACGAGGGGTGTGTCCATGAAGTATCAGCTGCCGCGTGCCACGAACGGTGATAAAAAAAGCATCACTGTAATAGGATTGCGCATAGCATAATATCCCGTCTCTTTGTCACGCAAACGCTGGGGTGGGGGAGGATGTATGCGCTATAATTCCACAAAACAAGAAATCTTGGAGGCAGTATGAATTACGCAGTCATTATGGCTGGCGGCGCTGGAACCCGTCTTTGGCCAATCTCCCGGGAGCGATTGCCAAAGCCCGCGCTTCGCCTTTACAGCGATGAGAGCATGTTTCAGATTGCCGTGAAAAGGCTCTCGCCTTTGTTTACACCTCAACAGGTTATCGTGGTGGCTGGCGCCGGGCATACTGCCGTCCTCTCAGAACAAGTCCCTGAGATCCCGCCGGAAAACTTCATCGTGGAACCGGAAGGGCGCGGCACCGCTTCTGCGATCGCCTTGACAGCTGTCCATCTGGCGGCACGCGACCCGGAAGCGACTATGGCAGTTTTAACCGCAGACCACTTTATCGGCAACGAGGTCGTCTTTCGCGAAGCCGTCGCTGCCGCTCTGACTGCTGCGGAAGATGACTGCCTGGTGACGTTAGGGATCACCCCGGAATTTCCTTCCACCGAGTACGGCTACATTCAACAAGGCCAGGTGCTTCGGGAGATCGCGGGCCATAAAGTTTTGGAAGCGCTGCGCTTTGTGGAAAAACCAGACTTGGAACGCGCCAAAGAAATGCTCCAGTCTGGTGATTACTCATGGAACAGCGGGATGTTTATTTGGAAGGTCAGCGTTATCCTGGACGAATTTTCGCGCCAGATGCCCGAGCTGTTCGATCAGATTACTTGTATCGGCAGGGCAGTCAATACGCACGCTTACGCTGTCACCCTGGGGGAAACCTGGCCAAAAATCCGCAAACAAACCATTGATTACGGCATTATGGAAGGGGCGCGCAAGGTGGTTGTTATTCCCGTCGCGATGCAGTGGACGGATGTGGGTAACTGGAACAGCCTGAAAGCGCTTCTACCGGAGGACGCACGGGGAAACACCATCCGGGGAGATGCGTTCTTGCTCGACTGTGATGGATCGCTCATTGTCGGCGCTCAAAAACTGATCGCGGGTGTGGGCTTGGAAGATCTGATTGTGGTGGATACCCCAGACGCGCTTCTCGTCTGCCGCAAAGACCGAGTTCAGGACGTCCGAAAAATCGCGGATACTTTGAAAGCAGCCGGGCGGCTGGATTTAATTTAATTATCTAGCCGGCGGGGCGAAACGGCTGGTTTTTGATCTCACACTGTCTTTTCAGCAGGATGCCGGATAGGAAAGCAGCCGCGGCAAGTCCCACAGACCATCAGCCGAAAATAATCCGCGCGGGTTGTTGAACTAACAGACCTAAACCCCGGGCATGTTCACGAAATGCCGCACAAGTGTGTACGTTAGCTTTCTTTTCAAACCTGAATATGTAAAAATTCCGCCAGTGAGAGGTAAAATGCGGATACCAAATAAGCAACTGAATAGAAAGAACAGCGCGCTGCCGGTGGTATTGTTTCTGTTTGCGGCGCTCATCAGCCTGGGGGTATTGGTTTATCGGGGCGCGCGTGCTCTCGGCGGCAACCCGATAGTTAAATCGCAGGATGACGTTCCCCGCCTGACTGTTCAGGAAGCGTATCAAGCTGTCCGGGATGGAAAAGCGATACTGGTAGACACGCGTTCCGCTGAACAATACGCGGCGCAGCACGCGGCCGGCGCGATCAGCCTGCCGGTCTCCAACCTGGAGGCTAATCTCCCGGCTTTAGACCCAGAGCAGTGGTATATAACCTACTGCACCTGACCGGCTGAAAATACGAGCGCCCGTGCGGCGTTCCTGATGCTGCAAGCAGGTTTTTCCAAAGTCAACCCGATAAAAGGCGGCTTTGAAGCCTGGATAAATGCCGGCTATCCTACCGAACCATAGGACCGCGTCGCAATCAGTTGAGCCTGTTGTGTAATCCTTTTCGCCCTGGATAACAAGCTGCTCTGATGTAATTTGCATCAGGGCATTATAAAATCGGGAAATCACCCCTGAAGGCACAACGGAGCATGGATATGAAACGCAGGGCGCGAAGAATTACGGCTTTCATTAGTTTCCTTCTATTTCCAATTACCCTGAATTTCTTTTCTTCTTATGTCAGGATTGACGGCGCGTTGAACGGGATTATCTAGGGCAGCCTGATCGTCTTCCTGATCATGTTTTTGACCGGTTTGTTTTTAGGACGTGCCGGTGTTCATATGTTTGTCTGTGGGCGGCGCCCTCGGAATATCTTCAAGCAGTCAATAACCGGCCCGTAAATCGCAAACACCTGGCAGTCCTTCGCTATGCGATCTTTGGTTTCTGGTTTGGGGCTGTGATTGTCTCGTTTCTCCTGGCAGGCGGGATTCGCGGCATTAATCCGCTTCACCTGACTGAGACAGGCGTTTCTGTGGACGTCCCGCTTAAGTATATAACCTATTACATGGTTGTCCTCCTGCTTTTCTTACTGACCTGGTTGATCGGCAGACGGGGCGCTTGCCATGCCATATGTTGGATGTCACCCTTTCTCGTTGCGGGTACCTGGCTTGGCCGGAAGCTGCGCATGCCGCAGTTTAAGGTGTATTCAGAGACTGAAAAATGTATCGCTTGTGGTAAATGCACGCGCGATTGCCCGATGAGTATTGATGTAGAGCAGGAACAAAAGGCAGGCTTGGTGGCAAGTTTTGATTGCATTCTCTGCGGTAATTGCGTGGATGTATGCCCGAAAGACGTTCTAAAAATCAAAGCAAGCCGACACTAAGGGCAGGCTCTCTAAGCTGCCGGCCGCTTTCTGACTTCTCATTAATCGAGATTAGCTTAAAAACACTGCACCCCCTCGTTCGGTTTTGATGCCGACTTTGGGGGTGCAGTTGGTTAGGCGAACTTTATATCAGGCTGATTAGCAGTCGTAATAAGTTTCAATCTCAAACGGGCTGGGACGCTGATTAACCTGGTCTGCCTCTTTTCTTTTGGCATTAACCCAGGTTCGAATCAGAGTCTCGTCAAAAATCCCAGATTCCGTGAGGAAAGAAGCACCGTTTTCCAGAGCGCTCATGGCCGCATCCACCGAGGTAGGAAGAGACTTAATCGTTGCCCGCCGCTCTTCAGACCAATCAAAGATATTGTCGTAAATCGGTCCAAAGCCCGCTTCGGTCGGATCGATGCCTGCCTGGATACCAGCCAGCCCAGCCATCAGCATGGCTGCCATAGAAAGGTAGGCGTTGCCGGTGGCATCGGGTGGCCGAAATTCCATCCGGACTGCATCAGGGGCGGTGGCATATTTCGGGATACGGATGGCCGCGCTGCGGTTGGCAACGGAAAAAATGGCTTTGATTGGCGCTTCGAAGCCGGGCACCAACCGGCGGTATGAGTTGGGGCTGGGGTTGGTGAAGGCCATCACCGCCGGGGCGTGCGTGAGCAGCCCTCCGATATACCGCAAGGCAGTCTGGCTGAGCAATGACAAGCCGTCAGGGTCATAAAACTGGTTTACGCCGTTTTTGGTCAGCATCTGATGATAGTGCGTGCTGCTGCCAGCCAACCCGTAAATCGGCTTGGGAAGGAATGTGGCGGTTTTTCCTGCGCGCATGGCTATCATCTTGACAACGTACTTCACAAGCAATGCAGTATCCCCCGCCTCGGTTATGCCCAGCAAAGGCGTTTCAATTTCGGATTGTCCGGGACCGCCAACTTCGTGATGATGGTATTTGACGGGGACACCGAGTTTTTCGAGGGTGACGACGATTTCGTCCCGGATTTGGTAGTAGTTATCGCAGGGTGGTGCGGCTTGATAGGCCTGATTATCCGGAAGGGAGTAACCATTGGGATTGATGAAGGTGCCCCAGTTTGCCTCCCCAGAGTCTATCTGACACAAGGTGTATGCGGGACTGTTTTTCAGGGTAATCCGGTCAAAGATATAGAACTCAAACTCCGGACCCCACAGCGATTTATCCGCGATGCCGCTTGAAATCAGCTTTTGTTCAGCTCGGCGGGCAATTTCGCGCGGGTCAAACAGATATAGCTCCTTGGTATCTGCCTCATATACGCTGCACAGGCAGGCAAGGGTGGGCTGGCTGTGGAAAGGGTCCACAAAGGCTGTACCCAGGTCAGGGATAAGCACCATATCGCCGGCATTCACGTGTTTGAACCCCACGCTGGAACCGTCAAAGCCGACGCCTTCTGTCATCGCTTCCTGAGTGAATTCTCTGGATGTCAGGGTGACGTGGTGCAGGTTCCCCCACAGGTCGCAGTACAGCAAGTCAATCAATTCGATGTGTTGTGCGCGGACAAAATCGCGCGCTTCTTTGAATGAAGAAAACATAGGCTCCTCTACGCAATGGATTGGGTGAGTGTCATCGCGTTTGAATTATAACAAGAAGCAGGTGTTGAATGAATGGGTTTTTCCAACCGCGTGCGCTTCAAATCCGTAATCTAGGAAAACCAATCAAAATGCTTTGCTGTGTTTGGCAAATTAGCCCCAAGGCGGCTGAGAGATACCCTTGCCCCTGTCGTTATTTGGCGGCTCTGTTGGGGGCTGAAGGCCAAAACCCGCGCTGCTGCTCGTGACCGCTTTTCTTCCACAGGTAAAACCCAGCCCCAGAAGGCAAACTATTCAAGCGCTGATTGAAGACACCCAAATTCTTTTAATTCACGGAATTTCGACAGGGGTGCTGACTATGGAATTGAATTGGGGAGCGGATTCGATGAGGCTCAGACTCAAGCAGCCCAACACAGGAAGGGCAGCTTTTTGAGACCATAAATCACGCCAGCGCTGAATAAGAAAACCAACAGCGTCAGCACTGGAACAGACAGGATCGGGTTGAACGACAACAAGGTAAGCCCGAATGTTTTGCCAAGAAAAAAGGACACCAGCGGATGAATCAGATAAACACCCAGGGTAAGCCGGGAAAGATTCGCAATAAGGCAGCGTGCCCGTTCAGAAAAGTGGACCTGACTCACCTGAAATCTGAAAAATGTGAAGATTGAAGCAGCCACAAAAAAGGTCATCAGGGTGAGCGGGTCCGAAAAGCGCAAATCCGTCGCCCCAACTCTTTGGGAGGCAAGCAGCGTCACCGCGGCATTGGCAAGCATACCCAACAGACCTAGAAGGTAAATTATCGCGCGGGTTTTACGGTCTGTTAAGAAATAAAAGAGCAAATAATTGCTTATGAGGAAATAACCGGCGAAGAGCAAGACCTTTCCGACCGGAAATTTCTCCGCGATGGAACTGACCCAATCTGCCATCGGGAGGAAATCACCGCTCAGCACCAAAGTATGCCCCAGAAGACCCAACACAAGCAGGACAAGCGCGTACTTGAGGGTTTGTTCTCCGCCGCGGTCCACAATAAGCTGAAGAAAGGGAGAGAGCAGGTAGAGACTGATCAGGACAGGCAGAAACCAAAGGTGATAGTGACTGTTAACCACCAGGGCCGCGAAGCGCGCGACCAGGGGGCCAGGGGCGGCAGGCTCAGAAAGCAAGCTGAACAAAGCGTAGAGAATTGTCCAAAAAACGTAGATGATTCCAATTTTCTTTACAGGACCACTCAGGAGCTGCTTAAACGTGCGCTGCTTTCCCAAACCGAGAAACAGAATGCCGCTCACCAGTGTGAACAGAGGGGTTGCGGCGCGCGCCGCCCCCATATACAGATTAATTGCCCGCCAACCCGACGCGTTTACGGGCAGGGTTCTAAGCTGAACCGAGCTCAGGTTCAACATCACGATCAGGAGCGAGGCTGTAATACGCAGCAGGTCAAGCCATACCAGGCGGTTTGGGTCCCCGGAAGACGGTTTAGCGAGGGTGGTGTCTGGTTGGTTCATAAGGCTGTGATTTCCAAGGCGGGATTGTAGAGGATAACCCAATAAAAAGCCAATCTTTGTAAAAGAAATCGTTCCCCCGGGGCAGATACCCCTTGGTCTGAATGCCATTAATAATCTTTTCATAAGCCCAAACACAACCGCGGAGAGTCCGTATTCATCAGGGTTGGCTGGTGAACGAGCGGATATGCAATCCGGTTACTTTGATGACAAAGCCCGGGAATATGTAATTACCCGACCGGATACACCCCTTCCCTGGATTAATTATCTCAGCAGCCGGGTTTTTTTCAGTTTAATTTGCAACACCGGCAGCGGCTACTGCATTAATAACGACGCGCGTTAGCGCCGGATAACCCGCTACCGCTACAATAACGCGCCATTGGATATGGGTGGGCGCTGCCTCTGCCTGCGCGACGATGAAAACGGGCAGCATTGGCCTGTGGGGTGGATGCCGGAACCTTCCCAACTGGACGTGTATGAATGCCGCCACGGGCCTGCGGATCCAATCGAAATCCATGGGGATTGATGCAAAGGTCAGATTCTTTGTGCCCTTGGACGCTCCCATAGATATCTGGGGTCTCACGCTCAGGAACCAACGCGAAACGCCGGCTGAAATCAGCTTGTTTTCCGCTTTTCAGTTGAGCCCCGCGAGGAAGATTATGTTGAAGTCCGGTTGGGCATGCCGGCGGCTTAGCGTTGCAGCTGTCCGGAGAGTTGGAACGCGGCCGGAGATGGCAGAATAAAGGACAGATAATGGAAAACCCTTCCGGCGGCTAAATGACCGGCGCGCCTCGGCTGGTTGTTTCACAGGGGGTCGATAGAGCCGGTTTTAATACTATTCCTTACCAAAAAAAGAGGAGGCTCTTGGCCTCCTCTTCATGTCAAAAAACTCAGCGCCTTTCTCCGCGAATATACGGAACGGCAAGCGCGCCAGGCGCTCCAATGCGCTGCCTGCGCGCGGAAGCTGAACCCCACACCAGCGCGATGATTGTCAGCAAAAATGGCATCATCTGCAGGAAAAAAACCAGGTTATGATTGTAGAAGAAAGGGTTGCGCAGCCCAAATATGAGCATTGGACCCTGTAAATCGAGCATGAAACGGCGGAGCATCCCGAATAGATAGCCGCCCAAAGCCGCCCGCAGAGGGTTCCACTGCGCGAAAATAACCAGTGCCACCGCAATCCAACCTTGCCCGGAGGTGGTCAGGTTGCTATACCATCCCGGGGAAATCGCGATGCTGATTGATGCTCCTGCCAGGCCAGCCAGGCAGCCCCCGATAAACGTGTAAAGGTAGCGCACTCCATAGACATTAATGCCCAGGCTGTCGGCTGCCGCGGGTTTTTCGCCAACAGCGCGCAAATGCATGCCGGGGCGGGTTTTGTTGATATACCACCAGGAAAAGGGTATCAGCAGGTAGCCCAGAAACACCAAAACGTTCAGGTCAGAAAAGAAAACCCGTCCCAGTATAGGAATATTTGAAAGCAGAGGAATAGACGCGTTCGGGATAAGCGGGGCGTTTTGGCCGGACAAACCCTCACCCAGAACAAGCGCGAGTCCGGTTCCCAAAAAAGTGAGCGATAAACCGCTGACCACCTGGTCGGCCTGAAAGTGAATGGTCACCAGGGCATGCGCGAGGCTGAGCAGTCCGCCCGCGGCGATACCCGCCAATAAACCCAACCAAGGGCTGCCTGTCAGGAGGGAGGTTTTGAAGGCTGCCATGGCGCCCAAGAGCATCATGCCCTCCACGCCGAGATTCTGAACACCGGAAAGTTCGGTTAATATTTCGCCGATTGCCGCGAACAGAAGAATTGTGCCGGTGGAAAGACCGGATCTGAGGATGATTTCTAAGCTCACTTGCGTTCCTCCGGAGCCGCGCGGACAAGCTCAATTTTGTAATGCAGCAAAACATCACTGCTGATAACCAGGAAAAGTATCATTCCCTGGATGAAGAAATACAGACCGGAAGGTTGGATTTCCCTTCCGGCGACAATCAACGCACCAAACAGGAAGGAAACCAGGATAGTGGCAAAGGGATTGAGTTTTGACAGCCAGGCCACAATCACACCGGAGAAGCCATAGTTGGTGGAGATGCGCTCTTGCAAGCGGTGCACCACGCCGCTGACCTCGGACATGCCCGCCAGCCCGGCTAACGCACCGGAAAGCATAAAGACCAGGATGATATTCCGGGAAATATCAATGCCGGCGTAGCGGGCGGCCTGTGGGTTATCACCAACCAGGTTGATTTCATAACCCCAGCGGCTGCGGGTAATAATTACCCAGATAATGACCGCGGCAACCAGGCCAAACACGACGCCAAGGTGCAGCGTGATTCCGGAGAAAGCTTTTACTTGCCGGGCATAATCCGCAAGGCGCGGAAGCCAGGCGGATTTCGGGAACATGGGGGTCATCTGAAAACCCGCGTCGCTGAATTTGCTGTATATCCAGTAATTATTGAAAAATACCGCTACATAGTTCAACATCAAGGTGGAAATAATCTCACTTACCTGGAATTTTGCTTTCAACCAACCGGGGATTAAGCCGTACAATCCGCCGCCCAGCATTCCAAGCAGCCCCATAATCAGCAAAATGACAAACTTGGGCGTCGTTTCCATATTCACCAACGGCACCAGGGGTACCAGGCTGGCAAAAAACGCGCCAATATAGAATTGACCTTCCGCGCCAATGTTCCACAGACGCATGCGGAATGCCAGGCCGCAGCCCAAGCCAATCAGCAGCAAAGGAGTGGCCTTCACAACCACATCCGAGAGGGCTCCCCAGCTGCCGAAAGCCGCGTTGAAGAAATATCCGAATGTCCGGATTGGATCCCCGCCGATCAGGAGGAGAATCAACGCGCTGATGAGGAAAGCGAGGACAATCGCGCCGACCGAAGTCGCCAGCGGCAGCCAACGCGAGACTTCATCAGTGCGTTTCTGAATGTGAAGCTTATAAGGAAGGAAACGTGCGAAGCTGAAACTCATTCCTGCCTCCGTAATTCTCCCGTCATCAGTAAGCCGATGGTTTTTACGTCAGCCTCTTCCGTGGGGAATATCCCGGCTAATTCGCCCTCAAATATCACCGCGATCCGGTCGGAAAGATCCAGCAGTTCATCCAATTCCTCTGAAATTAAAAGCACCGCCGCGTCCTTCTCACGCTGCTCTAATAACAGGTTCTGAATACCCTCAATCGCCCCGACGTCCAATCCGCGCGTCGGTTGGACTGCCACGATAAGAGTAGGTCCGCAGGATATTTCCCGCGCGAGGATGACTTTTTGCAGGTTACCACCCGAAAGCTTATTTACCTGCGTGGAAAGGCTGGGCGCCTGGATGTTGTATTTTTCTTTGAGGTTGCTCGCGAACTCCCGTGCGGCTGTGTAGCTGATGCGCCATTTCTGACTGATTGGGGCATGATCGTAAGATTTCATAATCATGTTTCCTGTCAGCGCCATTCCCGGAGCCGTCCCCACGCCTGTGCGGTCTTCGGGGATATGCGCGGTGCCCTGCTCAATCGCGCGTTTGGGAGACTGATTGGCAACCTGTTTACAATTCACCAGGATATTACCCTGGCAGGCGCGCAATCCGGTGATGACCTCTGCCAGTTCGCTTTGACCATTCCCCGCGATACCAGCAATTCCCAGTATCTCGCCTTTGCGGAGTTGGAAAGAAACGTTTTTCAGGGCTGGCAGACCGCGGTTATTCAACGCAGATACGTTTTGAACGTCCAGAACGACATCTCCCGGGGTGTGAGGATTTTTATTTAATTGAAACAGGACTTTACGTCCCACCATTAATTCAGCCAAAGTTTCTTTGGTTATGTTTTCAAGGCCAATCCCGTCCGCGGTTACCTTGCCTTTGCGAAGCACTGTCAATCGATCCGCTACCCGTTTGACCTCATTCAGTTTGTGGCTGATAAACACAATGGATTTTCCCTGTTGAACCATCAGGCGCATCGTTTCCATCAGCTCCTGAATTTCCTGCGGGGCAAGCACGGCGGTTGGTTCGTCCAATATCAGGATTTCCGCTCCGCGATAGAGTGTTTTCAAAATCTCAACCCGCTGTTGTTCCCCCACGGAGAGCTGCCATATTTTAGCGGTCGGTTGAACTTTGAGCCCGTATTTCTCAGCCAGGTCGGCAACTTTTTGGTCATAGCGAGGCAGGTGCATGATGAATCCGGGGTCATTCAGTCCTAACAGGATGTTTTCGGTTACAGTTTGGGTTGGCACGAGCATAAAATGCTGATGAACCATACCGATTCCGCGGTTGATTGCGTCTTTGGGAGAGTTGAAAACCGCGCGATCTCCGTTTACCAGGATCGTGCCAGATTCGGGTTTATAAATCCCGGCGAGGATGTTCATTAAGGTGCTTTTGCCCGCGCCGTTTTCCCCCAGGAGCGCGTGGATTTCTCCGCGCCTGAGCGTAAAGTTGACGTGGTCATTGGCAAGCACGCCCGGAAAGCGCAATACAATATCACGCATTTCGACCGCGTTGGTTTGTTCCTTGGATGTAATCGTCATGAGTTCTTTCCGATAAGCAATGCGCTTGGTCTAGAACAGCCGTGTAACTCCCGGAAGAGTGGGGAGTTTGGTTTTGGCTGGCAGATAGCATGACAAACCAGGAGATGATCAAAAGATCATCTCCTGGAATCACGCTCAAAATTTCTATAGGTCAGGCAGTTTTGCGGAAATATTTTCGTTCCACCAATACATGCAGGTCTTGCATTCGCTGCCGAATTGTTTAAACCCATCCAGATCCAGCTGCTCCATGCTGACGCCGTCCGGCAGGACCAGGTTGCCCTGATTATCAGTAATCGGACCTTTGAAGACGTCGAAACGGGTAAATTCGCCCTTGAGCATCTTATCCAGAGTTTCGCGCACCAGCTGCAGGTCAGCTTCGGGAAGGTTTGCCACGCCGGGCATCATCGTTTCGCCTTTCATGAAACCATACAGACCCAGACCGCCGGAATCGCCATCGAAGTATTCCCAACCGCCCTTCCAGGTGCCAGCGCGGCATTTATCCACGATATCCGCATAAATCACGCCCCAGTTCCAGTACATAGAGGTAAGGCAGCTATCCAGCGTGCAGTTGCCAACATAGTCATAGGTGATGCCCCATTTTCCTGCGGGAGCAGCCAGAGCGGGGGCGGGGGTATCTGCGCCAGTCATGACGACCTGCGCGCCAGCGTCAAAGAGTGATTTTGCGCCTTCCTGTTCAAGGATTGGGTCGTGCCAGGTGTTGATGAAGCGTACGTCAATGGTGCATTCAGGGCAGGTCTTCTGCACACCAAGGGCGAACGCGTTCCCCAGGCGGAACTCTTCGGGGATTGGGAAAGTGGCCATGTAGCCCAGTTTCGGGTTTCCGTCAACTTTGGCGCGGGAACCAGCCAACATGCCTGCCAGGTATTTAATGTCTTCCATGGCACCCATCACGTTGCCAAAATTCGCGCCGTTGGCTTTGAAACCGCTGACGTGGATGATGTCCACATCCGGAAATTCATTGGCAACTGTTTCGGAAGAATCCATGAAACCGAACGAGGTGGTGAAAATCACATTGAAGCCTTTGCGCGCCAGAGAGCGGGTAACCTGCTCGGAGTCCGCGCCTTCCGCCACGTTCTCAACGTAGGCAGTATGAACGCCTTCCATGTGTTGTTCCACATAAATACGCCCTACATCGTGCGATTGCGACCAACCGCCGTCGTCATGAGGTCCGACATAAACAAATGCGACATTGTAGCATCCTTCGATAGGCGCCGGCACCTGATAGGAACCGACTGCTTCGGAGGTGGTTTGCGCCCGGCAATCGACAGCTGGGGCTTCAGCCGGGGTCTTGGCACAGGCGGCAAGCACCAGCGCGAGGACCAGGAACAAATTAAACAGCCAAATACTTTTTTTCATCTTTTCTCCTGAATAGTTTTGTGGGTGGTGTAGGAAGAGTAGCGTTTTAATGAAGTCACCTGCTCCTTTCGGTAAACATAACGACGCTTGCTTAATTGTACTGCAAACGAGCGAAAAAAATGCCAAAATGGGGCGAACTTAAATATGAACCGATTGCAAAAATGCAAGGCTGATTTCAGGTGGATGATTCGTTCGGGCGGAGGAACCTCCGCCCAACCGCCCAAACCCAGCGCGGGAAAATAATGCATCTGCGCTCCATTCCATGGATACGCCGGATACAGGCTTTCCGAATTGCGCATAGCCACCCTATTAATGAAGTCGAGCTGATTTAATCACTGGCCCATCGCTGCAAATCAGAAAACCAGAGGGAACGCCAAGCTGTTGACAAGTTTCTTCGCTCAACTCGCACGAACCACACAGACCGATGCCGCAGCGAATCAGGGCTTCAAAAGAGAGCTGCGCAGAGAGGTTGACGCGCCGGCACAGCGTGTGAACGGCCAACAGCATACCGGTTGGTCCGCACGCGTACACTTCAGCCCTCAGGTTCTGCTCCAGCGCCTGCAGCAGGGGCAGGCTGACCAAACCCTGCGCGCCGGCGCTGCCGTCTTCGGTGGCAAGTAAGACTCGGCATCTCAACGCCTCAAATTGGTCCAGCAAAATCAGGTCAGCCCGGGTCTTCGCGCCAAGGCAAAGGGTCACTTCATGATTCAGCGCGCGAGCCTTCTTAGCCAGAAAGTACAACGGCGCTGCCCCATACCCTCCGCCCACCAGGATATGTGTCTCGCCAGAAAGGACGAATCCTTTCCCAAGGGGGCCGCGTACCCAAAGCTGGTCTGCGGGCTTAAGTTCGCATAGGGCGCGGCTGACCGGACCAACCGCGCACACGGTCAGGGTCAGCGGGTCGTTTCCACTGATGCTGAAGGGCTTTTCGCCAACGCCCGGCAGCCATGCCATCACGAATTGCCCGGGGGCGGCGTCTGGCAGGCTGGCATCCAGAAACAGGGTCAGGGTGTCAGCATTTTCTTTACGAACGCGGTCAATGCGAGAGGCTTGAAAGAGTCCATTTACTTTATGAGGCATTTTTTACTAACTCCAACAAATAGCTGCAGGCTTGAATGGTGTCCGCGAATGGTATTCCGGAAACGAAAGGATTATTTCTCGAGAAAGCAATCCAGCGCGTGTTCATCAGGGGGTTTTCCCGTATTGTGATTAATAGTTGGGAGAATTGATCGAAATGGATTGGTGTTTTTCGATAGGCAAATGTATTTTCAAAGGCTGCCTTCAGAATCTGTCTGTCTATTTGATTTTCTTTCAATCTGACGATCGCGTACATGTCATAAAAATCTTTGCTGCGGCTGTTGGCTAAGCCCCGAGAAATGATCGTGTGAAATTTTTCAGCCAGGATCGTTTCAATATTCACGCTGAGGAATGAAAAAATCTCTTTGTTAAATAACGGTTGATAGACGTAATTCTCTGCGCCGGGTGTGATAGGGTCGCCGGCAGCGATGTCAATCGCCACAGATTGTTTCATGTTTTCCAACGAACAAACGATTTTACAGCGTAAACCACCGTAAGGTTCCAACTCACGGATGGGCTCGCAGCCGATGATTTCATAGGAAACCCGGTCATCAAGTTCCAGCTTCAGGATATCCCCCAGCGCGTCAAGCAAAGTTGCAGGCTCCAGATCCATACTCTGAACCTGAAGATCCAGATCTTTGGTCGTGCGCAATCTGATTCCCAGAGAAGATGAAAGTAAAAAACCGCCCTTAATAACAAAGACAGCCTTCTTTTCACTCAATGAAATTCGCCGCAATATTGATTCCAGAAAATACAGGGTCAGAATAGTATTGGAGCTTGCGCCTGTTTCTTCCCTGAGGGCGTGAATGCGGTTCCTGAGTTGGTCTTTATTCAATCAACACCTCGAGCAATTCCTGTGTTGCTTGTAAGATTTTAATCCTGGCGGCATAGTCAAACAGCTTGGGCAGGTCTTTTTCGGGGTGTCTGACATAGTTCCGCAGAGCTTGCGAGAAAACTTCGCCTTCAATGTCCGCCCTGTTCTTAATAAGGTCGCACAGTGTTCTTTCCCGATCGTAAACTTTCACCGGGTTTCCGAATACCGTCAGAGCCTGTGTAATGCCGAGGGGATAGATATCTTTATTAACATAGTGAACGCGCACATGCTCCGGGATGCGATGCGCGTTGTAGCCGCGGTAGACCGTCACATCCATTCTGCCGGGCAGACGGTCGGTCAGTCCATGCAGACTGAGAGCGGAGTGGTAGGAAAAAATGCAGCGTTTGTTTCTGGACTGAAAGATAAATTCTTCATCATGGGCAAGCGGCGCGGAAGCATAAACCCCCCTGCCAACTCTGTGAATAGAGCCTTCACGCACCAGTTGTGTCAGGTAAATGGAAGGAATGCCGATACGTCGGCAGTCAGCCGCGGTGATATAAGCGCCCTTTTGAGTTAGCAGGCTCATTATTTGTTGTTTATAAGGCACAGTGTTTTTCATTAGTGCTTACATTATATCATATTGTACGCATATAAAGAAATATTACCAAGCAATCGCCCTTCCGCGCAGGTCCTTGACCGTGCCATACCCGGCCCTCTGCATAAAGGCCAGCAGTTCGGCACCAATGCGGGCAAAAGCCGCCGGCCCATCCTGCCAAACGGCCGAGCCAACCCCGACAAGGCTGGCGCCAGCCATGAGCATTTCCGCGGCATCAATCCCCGTGGAAACGCCGCCAGTTCCGATAATTGGCAGGCTTACCGCCTGGGCAATTTCGTACACGCAGCGCAGCGCGATGGGTTTGAGCGCGGGCCCGGAAAGCCCCCCGCTGCGGTTATGCAGAACCGGTTTGCCAGCCGCCGCGTCAATCAGCATGGCGGGCATGGTGTTAATCGCGGTAATGGCGTCCGCGCCTTCCTCCGCGGCGGCTTTGGCAATCTGGCCAATATTCGCCACATTTGGCGCCAACTTGATACTAATCGGCAGCCTTACCGCCCGGCGCACGACACGCGTGACGGCAGCCGCGCTGGCGGCAGCAGCAGAGAAGGGGGTGCCAAACTCACTGGCGACGTTTGGGCAGGAGATATTTACCTCAATCAGGTCTGGTTCCGCTTCGGCGATGATACGTGCCACCTCGCCGAATTGCTCAGTGGTGGGAGCGAAAATACTGGCGAAAACCGGCACGCCCAGCCCCGCGAGCCGCGCTTTGGCTGCCCACAGCAGGGGTACTTCCTCCTGCGCGCCGGGGTTAGTCAGCCCCACCGCGTTAATAACCCCGGCATCCCACGCCAGGGCGACCGGGTTGGGGTGCCCCGCCCTGGGTTCCGGCCCGCAGCTCTTGGTTGTGACAGCCCCCGCGCCTTCCCTTGCCGCTCTTTCCAGCAGGCTGGCGCTGGTGCCAAGAATTCCCGACGCCAGCACGAGAGGATTTGGCAGGTTCAGCCCAAGAAATTCACAAGACAATCCGGGATCAGTCATGCCGCTCCGTCGAGATACTGCTTTACTTCCAGAAAGGTGCTTTGGTCAATCAGATCCTGCGCCTGCAGGCGCTCGAGGATCTGGCGCATGCTGAGCACCGCGCGCGCGTTTATCCCCTGAGCCGCGAGCGCGGCCACCCCGCCTTGTTCCCGGTCTACCAGTACCACCGCGTCCCGCACGGTCAGACCAGCCGCGCGCAAAGTTTCAGCGGCTGTGAGGATGCTGCCGCCGCTGGTGATAACATCTTCCAGCAGCAGCGCGCGCTGCCCTTGCTGAAACACGCCCTCAACCATCTGCGAGGTGCCGTGCGTTTTAGCTTCTTTACGTGGATAGATCATCGGGCGCTTAAGCCTCGAAGCGGCAATCGCGGCAATAGGCAGCGCGGCATATGGAACGCCTGCCAGGCAGTCGTAGTCAAGCGAAATCAGCCGGTCAATATAGGCTTCTACCGCCATATCCAGCACATCCGGGTAAGAAACCAGGCGGCGCAAATCCAGATAAACGGGCGATCGCTGACCTGACGCCAGGGTGAAGCTGCCAAACTTAACGCAGCCAGATGAGAACAAACCGTTAACCAGCGCGCGGAATGGGTCAAGCGGGCTGGGCGTAATCTCCGCGATGGCGGTATTGATTTGTTCGCGCAGGGTTTCCGCGGCTTTTCGCGGTGAAGCGGCAGCAATAACGGCGCGGGAGACAGGCACAAGGATGCCTTTTTTATCCGCGCGCAAACCTGCCGTCAAGGCAGTATTTAAGTCCGCTCCCTGCGCCCCGACCCCCGGCGCCAGGAACCAGGCATCCGGGCAAATCGCGCGCACGCGCTGGAGCGCTTCGGGCTGGGTTGCTCCGATGACCAACCCAATCTGCCCGGGGGAACCCCAGGTCTGGCTGACCCGGGCGACATATTCATACAGATCCGGCGTGCCGTAGCCTTGTATCTCGTTCGCGGAGGGATTGGAAGTCTGGCACAGAATGAAAGCGAACTTTTCCGGATCCGCGAGGAAGGGTTTAATGCTGTCCTGACCAAGGTAAGGGCTGAGGGTTATCGCGTCGGCGTGGAATTGTTCATAGGCGGCGCGGGCGTAGGCTTGCGCGGTGGAACCGATATCTCCGCGTTTGGCATCCAGCAGGACAGGAATGTCAGAAGCTACTGCCCCGACGGTTTCCTGAAGCGCCCGCAGACCGGCTGGTCCGTACTGCTCATAGAATGCCATGTTAGGCTTATAGCCGCAAACAAGGTCGCTGGTTTGTTCAATAACCGCTTTCCCCCAATCCCGCAGGCGCGTGTAGATATCTCCTGTAGAAGGCAGGAATTCCTCCTGCGGATCCAATCCAATGATGAGCAAACTGCGGTTCTTTTCAACAGCGTGTTCCAGTTTTTCCAGAAATTTCATTTTGCCTCCTGTCGCGCGGGGCGCTGAATGCTTTATATCAGCAGTATAAACCGGTTGGCATCGTTTTCCGCTTTTTAGCGGTTACCTAATCGGAGAAACGCTTCCGCTTTGGTCAAGCTTGACCTAAAACGGCTGCCAGGAGCGCCATGCGGATGTACAGGCCGTTTTGCACCTGACGAAAGTACGCGGCGCGCGGGTCGCGGTCTACCTTATAGTGAATTTCGCCAACGCGCGGCAGGGGATGCATCACAACCATCTTTTGTTTAGCGCGTTCCATCAGCTCGGGGGTAATCTCGAAGTAGTTTTTAACTTCCTCATACTGCGCCAGGTCCGTAAAGCGCTCTTTTTGAATGCGGGTCACATAAAGCACGTCCGCGTTTTCAATCACGTCTGCCACCTTGTTGGTCTCGCGGACTTTCACGCCTTTGTCTATCAGGTCATTCATCAGGTCCAAAGGCAGGCGCAATGTGTCGGGGGAAACAAAGCGCAGGGAAACGTCGTATTGCGAGAGCAGGCGCGTCAGGCTGTGAACAGTACGCCCGAAGCGCAAGTCACCAACCATCGCGACTTTCAACCCATCCAAAGTGCCCATCTCGCTCTTGATAGTATACAGGTCCAGTAAGGCCTGGGTGGGGTGTTCGCCCGCGCCGTCACCCGCGTTGATAATCGGCACCTGCACGTATTTTGCGGCTGTGGCGGAGGAACCAATCTCGGGGTGGCGCAAAACGATGACATCGCAGTACTGCTCGAGGGTAATCATACTGTCAATCAGCGATTCACCTTTGGAGACGGATGAAAACTGAATACCTTCGGTGATTGGAATTACCCGGCCGCCCAGACGAACCATCGCGGAGATAAAAGAAGAGCTGGTGCGGGTGCTTGGTTCGTAAAAGACACAAGCCAGGGTGTAATCCTTGAGCAGGTCGCAAGTACCCCGGCGGCGGCACATACCCATCATTTCATCCGCCCGGTGAAAAATGTAATCGATTTCATCCTTGCTGAACTGGCTTACTGAAAGGATATCCTGCTGGTAAAACGGACTCTCGAATTTTGCGGCGCGTTGGTATTTATCCAGCTTGAAGAGAGGTTCGGGGTTTTCGGTCATCATGTTGTTTGCTCCAAAGGTGAAAAATTATAATTTTTGATAGTTCAATACAATGCCATCGCGGACGACTTCCCGCCCGCGCAGTACAACGCGCGTAATTCTGCCGCGCAGGCGCATTCCTTCGAAAGGAGACCAGCCGCATTTGGTGTAGAGTGGGTGTTCCGGGAAAACAAACTCAGCCTCCGGATCCACCTCTACCCAGGTCTCCGCCTGTTCCGGCAAATTAAAAATCCGGCGCGGGTTGCGCGCGAGCAGCTCCTCCAGGCGGCCGGCGCTCAGGCGGCCCTGGGCTACAGCTGTCAGCATCAGCGGCAGGGTGGATTCCAAACCCGGGACGCCAGGCGGCGCGCCTTCGGGGCGTTCCTTTTCGGCGCGGGTATGCGGGGCATGGTCGCTGGCGATACAGTCAACCGTGCTGTTGATGTGCTCCCAGAGCGCGGCCTGGTCGCCGGAAGAAGCCAGGGCAGGGCGCATGTCCCCGTAGGGTCCAAGCCGGCGGGCATCGTTTTCATTCAGGAACAGGTGGTGCGGTGTGACCTCGCAGGTGACGGGTAAGCCGCGTTCTTTCGCGCGGGCAATCAATTCAATTTCGGACCGGCGTGAGACATGACAAAAATGGATGTGCCGGCCGAAAACAGCTGCCAGCGCGATGCCGACCGCGACGGATTCTTCTTCCGCGTGCAAGCAGATGGGTTTATCAACGTTCCAACCTGCCATAACCTCCTCAAGGGCGTTCAACCCACGCACCCGCAGCGGCCCATAGGTTTGATCCAGGTAGATTTTGAGGGCTGGAGCGCGCGCGGAAAGAAGGGGCAGCTGATCGAGGTGTTCGGCTGAGGCGCCCGCGTATAAAAAAACATCGCACAGACTTTGCGAAATTGCTTGGTTCTGTGCGACGCGCCAATAATCCAAACTGACCAGGGGCGGCTGCGTGTTGGGCATTGCCAGGAGGGTGGTGAAACCACCAGCCAGCGCCGCGGCGCTGCCGGTACGGAAATCCTCTTTATGCTCACCGCCGGGGCTGCGCAGGTGAACATGCACGTCAACCAAGCCCGGTAAAATCATCAGACCGCCTGTCATTAAACTAATAAATTATACGAACGCAAGCGCTCTTCCGTCAAGTATTTTTGCCCGTGGATTTGTGCGCAGGTCAGCAGAGCGCATACACTTTATGAATTGGACCGATAAAGGATGCCGCACCTGATGTCCGGGGTTATGGGGGGTATCAGGTGAGGATATCGCGGTGTAAATTGATTAAAGAAATCAACCGACGATGGAACAGCGGCGGTGTCCGTCAATTTCAAGCATGTCCCATTAATTCAGTAAACAGCGTCTGGGTCTCCGCCGAAACCCCACTGCCAATTTCCCGGTTCAGGGTTTGCTGGCACTGCTGAAAAACTTGCAGCACGCTGCCCGGGTTTCCCATCCGGTGGTGAATGAGCATCAGACTGCGGTATGCCGGCTCCCAGAGCGCGTCCCGGCTGAGCAGAGTCCGGCTGTAGTTCAGCGCTTTCTCCCATTCATCGGACTTTATCGCGACCTGAATTAGCTGGTCCATCGTGTGCAGATAACGCTCGTGGTAATACTGCCCTTCCGCGACAAAATATTGCCCGACTGCCTCGTTCTCAAAATAGCGCCCATGGTAGAGCTGGACGGCTGATTCCAGCAAGCTCGTGACCCCCGACCGGCTAAGTTGGTCAAAGCGTACGGCATCGATGCTGATGCCAGCATTCGGGTTGAGCATATATTGGCTTCCGCGCCGCAGAACGAACACCGGCTTTTTCCCTTCCGGCCTGTCCGGTTCGAGCGCCTGATTCAGACTGCTAAGAGTTACCTTCAGATTATTTGAGGCGGTGGCTGGTTCTGCGTCGGGCCAGAGGAACAGGGTCAGTTGGTCGCGGCTCAACCACCTGCCAGCGTTGCCAACCAGAATCTGCAGAAGCTGGCGCGCTTTTTCCCGCTTCCAGTCGGCGGTATCCAATAGTTTACTGCCGCGCCAGACGGAAAATTCGCCGAAAGTTCTGATGCGCAGGGTGTAACCCGGGTGATAATCCAGGTTTTCTGCTCCGATTTCCTCCAGAATTTGCTGCGTGAGGGCTGGTTGAATTCCCTGCAGCCTGGCTTGCAGCAATAGTGGCAAAAAGACCATCGGGTTATCCCCGCCGAGCATGGTTGGTTTTGTCAGCAAGAATTGATAATGATGCTGATTGATCAGCGCCAATCCTTGTTCCAGGTAAAGCCACAGCGAGCTTTCGTAGCCCTGATGGAGCGAACAGTACCCCAACCACAACAGCGCGGCCGACCGGGAGAGGTCATCGCCCGCGCGGGCGGCAATCGATTCCGCGATTGAAAGCTCCAGATTGGCAGCCTCATATTGACCGGATAGCGCCAGACTGGCTCCCAGCGAGAGCCGGACCAACATGCCTATCCAGATATCCCCGGAACTGTTGGCGATGGAAAGAGCTTGCTCCGCGACTTTGCGGGCCTCTTCCTGCCGGCCGGAAAAGCCAAGCAGGCGGCACATTCCCCATAGGGGTTCCACATGGATGCGGGCGATATCCACACCAACCATGGATTCCTGGTACAGGCTGATGATTTTCTTATACTCATGCTCATCTTCGTCAAACGAGCGGCTAAGCTGGAGCGCGTGTCCGAGGCGCATAAAGCCGACGCTGCGCACAAACACAGACCGGTAGTGATGCCCGAGTTCAATTCCGCGCCGTGCATAGTTGAGGGCGATATCAGGTTCGCCGCAGAATGAATAGAACAATGAGAGCAAGAGTGAGGCCTCACGGTGAAACCGCTGTGGTCGGCTCATTTGATCAAAATCGGCTGTGGGTTCCAGCTTTTGCAGGAGCTCTATGCCTTCGGGGATGCGTCCGGTGCGCAAAAACAGGCGCGCCTGGATGAAATCGTTTTCATCTGAATCGCCGTGTGAAAGCTCCCTGGAACGCTGCAGGCTTTGCTCCGCCTGTTCCATATCGCCCTGGTTAACCTGATTCTCTGCCATCTGCGTCAGCAATTCCGCCACCTCCAGCCGGTTCTCCGCCGGATCCAGAAGGGCAAGCGCGCGGTGTAAAAGCTGGTTGGCATTGATTGGTCGGATAGTGTCCAGATAGACTTGCGCTTGCCCGCGCAGGGCAAGGCTGATGCCCCATTGGTGGTTGTCCCGCTGATAAGCACGCTGGGCGGTGCGATAATCCTCCAGCGCGAGTTCAAAGAAACCGTTGTATCGGTTCACTTCGCCCAGGAGGAAGTTCACGTAAGGGTACAAAGCCCGCTGGGATTCCGGAAACTGTTCAATCCAATAGCGCAGGCTTTCATGGCGGTTTGTGAGAATAAAATCCTTCCCGACGTTTTCCAGAATGAGATTAATTTGCGGATAGTCCCCAACCTTCAGGAGATGCCCGACAGCGCTTTCCCAATATTGATGCGCGGCGAAGTAGCTGCCAATTTTCCGGTGCAGCTCGCGCTCCAGGCCGGCATTTTTACTCAGACGGCTCTCCAGAAACTCCCGGAACATATGGTGATAACGATAAACCCCCGGGCGCAGCTGCTCCAAAAACAGACCTGAGCGGTAAAGCTCGTTCAGGATGTCAATGCTGTTCTGGCTGTCCATCAGAAAATCACAGGTTTCGGTATCCAGGAATGACAGGATAGAGGTTCTGACCAGAAAATTCTGGTACGCGGGCGCCTGGTTTTCCAGCACTTCCTCCGCCAGATAGGCAAAAAGGTTTTTGCGCGATTCGCTTTCCTCTCTAAGCGTTTCCATAACCGTCCCCTGCGTTTGCCCCTTGATGGACTGCCAGACCATCTGCAAACCGATAACCCAACCCTCCGTGCGTTGGATGAGCTGTTCCACTTCTTCCTGGCTTAGCTGCAGTTGATATTGGGAATGGAACAGCGTTTCCACTTCTTCGGGGGTGAAGGTCAGCTCGCGCTTGCCGAGTTCGAGCACGGTGCCCTTGGCGCGCCAGCGATGAATGGAAGGGAAGTCGAGCGCGCGGCGCGTGGAGAGGATGACATGTAAAGAACGGGGCAAATGATCGATAAACCAGTTCAGCAGGTTCAGAATTGCCGGGGAATTATCAATGTATTGCACATCGTCCAAAATCAGGAGGCAGCGGTCGGGTATCCGGTTGGCAATCGCGTTCACGAGCGCGATAAGTCCATCCGTAGGTTCCGAATCTGGCGTGTTCAGGATGCGCAGAGCTTCCGCACCCATTCCATAGGAATGCTGATTGAAGGCTGTATAGAGGTTCATCAGGAACAAGGTAGGGTCGCGGTCATCGGCAGACACGGAAAACCAAAAAACCGGGAAATCTAATGGTTCAATGAACGTCAGCAGAGAGGTGCTTTTGCCGTAGCCTGTACCGGCCTGAAGGATGGTAAGCGGGTATTGCAGAGAGCCGCTCAGCAGCGAGGTGACGCGCTCCCTGGGGAGGATGTTTGAGCGCTGCGCGGGCGGCGCCAGCCGGCTGAGGATGATAAGGCTGCGGTTGCTCATGGCCTTATTTTACCAGCCAGAGAAGCCTGCTTCCTGAACTGAAAAACTCCATTTGTCGGGTTTAGTTGACTCAGGCGCGAAAAAACAAAAGAACACTAACTTTTTCCGGCGGTCTCTGAGGAGAACGATTTTACTGATGGGCATCGGTGGATGACAGACCATCAAGAAAGTTGTTATTTCGGAAATGAGAAATCAACAAAAACTGCCGGATGGGCGTTTCACATCCGGCAGTTGGTCTTGATGCTTGGTTTGCGCGTTTATTTCTTTTGGTTGATTTCAGCCAGAACCTTGGTGACAATCTCACTGGTCAGCCCGGCGCTTTTGGCCTGAGGCAGTTCCAACAGGGACTGCAGCGTTTTGCCCTTTGCCAGCAGTACCAGCGGATTTTTGCTTATTCCGGGCACGTAACGTTCAACCACTTCCACTGCGTGGGGGTCTTTTAATAAATCGCCAACTTTGGATAAAAGTGTGTAAACCATGCTTCTCCTTATCTCTAATTTCTGCCATTGTAACGTATTCCAAGAGCCTTCCGAAAGAACGTACTACCCTCACACGCGCTTCACAAGCCCTGGGGTAGGGCAAACCAACTAAAAACTCAGCTTTACGCCCTGTTCTGTTGGCTCCTAGAAAATGTGAATTTCCCCCGGTGTTTTGCGGCGGCCCTGAAAGGGTGCGGATGCAGGCTGCCCTGAGCTTTTCCCGCGCCGCTTTGCTACTCGCGATAGCATCTTACTCCCTGGCTCCTTTGTGTCAATCTAAACCGGCGCTGACATAAAAACACCTGTTTTGCCTGTCAAACTATTCAGGGCGGTCATGGAGCGCGATTTGGCTCTGTCAAATATATACACAAAATATGGAAACTGACGCATTATTCTGGCTGATCTGTTTTGCAAAATACCCTACTGCGCATGATTCACAGAAAGCCTCAGAGATAAGGCAACGTGAATCCAACCCCCTGATGTGGGCGCCTCACCCAGGACAACATTATACAATTCAGCGGGTCGCGTAAAAAAACTATTGATTTTCATCTTGAAAAGTTTTAAGATGGATTTCACAAGACGACAATACTTATTGTTAAGTACACTTTGTTTGCGTTCAGCTTAGCAATTTCGACTCGTACACAAAAAGCCGGATTGCGATGACCTACTTAGAATATCGGAGGAAAAATGTCTGCAAAGCGAATTTGGATTTTGATTGCGTCCGTGGTAATCCTGGGGGCATTAACAGTAGTCACTGTCATGGCAAATCCGTTCTCACAAGCGTCCAGTGAGGATGGGGTGGTTACCCAAGAATGGAAAGGCGTTGTGGATACCGTAATCGGCGATGACCCCGACGAGAACGGCTACACAGGCCCAGTTATTAACAGCTCAGGTGTTGAGGTTCTTTCAGAGGGAACGAACGACCTGGAAACCTTGCCCGCTCAACCTGGAGACGAAGGTGAAATACGCCCGGATGAAAATCAGTTCCAGGCATTGGAAGCCGAGCCGCAGTGGAGTGAAATTTTCTACTATGATTTCTCTGCCGGCTCAACGATGCGCCCGCGCAGTAGTTCGACCAATTGGGCTTATAGCGGTGGAGGCTGTGTATATCGGTCGAAAGGCGATGAACTGTTTACCCTACCGCTAAATCTGCCCCAAGGAGTCCGCATAGATTACCTGAGGCTCTTGTTTTATGACAGCTCCGTCACAGGCTATGTCCGGGCTTGGATCACTACCTATGACGGCGCCGGTAATGTCACTGATTTAATCTCAGTTACATCCGATAGTTCCGCCGGTTATGGCTTTGTCATTAGCAACTATGTGGGGCACGTGGTGGACAACACGAACCTCGCTTATGTTCTGAATGTGGACTTCGGGGTTAATAACAGCAGCAATGAACTCTGCGGTCTACGCGTAGCTTATAGGTTGCCTTAGTTC
The DNA here is from genome assembly GCA_029556265.1 of Chloroflexota bacterium. Classification (GTDB taxonomy): domain Bacteria; phylum Chloroflexota; class Anaerolineae; order Anaerolineales; family Anaerolineaceae; genus Mesolinea. Next base: position 79,032 of record JAKQFH010000025.1, read on the forward strand.
TGGTTCACATGACCTGGAAAAGGATGAGGTGAACCATGAAACTGACAACACACGGAACACAACGGGTGGGATGGCGGATACTGGTAGTCGGGATTTTACTGGCAGTCATGCTGAACGCTATTCCAACTGGTACGGTCAGCGCATCGCTGACCTCTTATGAGATATTCTCACTTCAAATCCATCTGCCGGAAGGGGCTCGCATTGAATACCTGCGGCTGTATTACTATGACAGCAACCCTTCCATGGACAGCATTGCCTGGATTACCACTTATGATGGAGCAGGAAACTTTTCTGACTTGATCAATGTTTCATCGTTCGGGTCCGCTGGGTACGGCCAGGCGCTCAGCGCCTATTTCGCGCATGTTGTGGATAACGAAGCGGCAACGTATGTGCTTAACTGGCGGCCGAGGGTATTTGATTCGAGCATGCGTTTGATGGGTATGCGCGTCGCGTACCGACTGCCTGACGGGGCTGGCGGTTGGGCAGCAAATTACAGTTACTTGCATGTGGCGGGGTGTACCTTTACCCCGGTTTCCAGTCAGGTGGAATGGCGGTATCCAGGAGGTGGTGGGGTGTATGCTACCAGTTGGGATCACTTCCTGCCCTTCCTGAGGAAGTAAAATTTCCCGGAAGAACCGAAAGCGCTCTGTCAGGCTTTTTGGTTGGCAATTGGAATTCGATGAATGAAAAAACAGCGGTCCGCATCAGGACCGCTGTTTTCATCGGGGTTCCCGGCAATTTCATCATCGCGCCGCTTAAAGCAAATGTAGTTTTACACAACATATTCGCCAGTAGACAGAATAAAAGAGCAGGAAGTGGCTGCATCTGTTATTGTTATTATGCTGAAAAAAACAAAATGAAGGAAGCCACAATCAGGAATTAGGGCTGCTTGACCTCTGATTCAAACTGAGAAAGCAGGGGTACACCGGCATTACGTCAGCCTCTATCGGGTCAGGCGCCGGGAAGGTTTAGGAGGACAAAAAACAGCTAGGAAAACGAAGTACAAGCCAAAACCCTATGAACAGATGCTTTATGCTGGACAGAGGATTCAGGTGGATGTCAAAGTAGTTCCCAGAGAATGAATTCAAGATAAAAGCTGGAAGCGTTACTACCAATACACAGCCATCGATGAATACAGCCGATTGAGGTATTTGGAAGCTTTTCAAACAGCAGACACCTTCTCTTCAGCTGTTTTCGTGGAACATGCCTCAGCCTGGTTTGCCAAAAAAGGCATCCGGATTGAATGTGTGC
>JAKQFH010000039.1 GCA_029556265.1 Chloroflexota bacterium
ATGCGCTGCTCACCGCGCAGGCGTTGCGCCTGCAGGGTGTTCCTGTCATCCAGTTCGTGTGCGGCGGGGCGTTGCAGCGTTGTGTGTTGGGCAGCCAGCAGGATAATTTCAACCTGCCGCCGCCATGCCAGGCCTGCACACGCCAAAGCCAGGCAGTTTTCCAGGAGTTGAATACCCGTTGGATGGAAACGCGTGAACACCCCATGCTTGGAAAAGAGCTCGAAACCCTATCCTTCAATGAGTATGAAACCTTCACCTATCAAGGAACTCCGCTGGGTGCCTGGGCGGTCAATTCTCTGCGTTGGATGATGCGCCGCCATCACCTGCAGGAGGATGAAACGACGCGCGCTTTCTTCCGCTCTTTTATCCTCTCCAGTTGGAATGTATTCACTCAGTTCTCTGAGTTACTGGATGAAACCCAACCCCGGGCGGTGGTGCTGTTTAATGGCATGTTTTTTCCAGAAGCCGCGGCGCGCCACGCCTGCCTGGAACGGGGGGTGCGCGTGATCACTCATGAGGTCGGGCTCAGGCCCTTTACGGCTTTCTTCACCACCGGCGAAGCCACGGCTTACCCGATGATCATCGACCCCGCCTTTCAGCTCGATGATCAGATGGAGAAGAAACTCGATAGGTATCTCTCTACACGTTTTCGCGGTGAGTTCACCATGGCAGGCATTCGGTTCTGGCCTGAAATGAAAGCCCTTGAAGCTGATTTACTCGAAAAAATCAATCACTATTCCAAACTCGTGGCGGTGTTCACCAATGTGATTTTCGATACCAGCCAGGTGCACGCCAATACCCTTTTTGAGCATATGTTCACCTGGCTTGAGCATGTAAAAACAACTGCTCTTTCCCATCCTGAGGTGCTGTTCGTCATTCGCGCTCACCCTGACGAATGCCGACAGGGAAAAGAAAGCCGTGAAAGCGTTGCCACGTGGTTCTCTTCATCTGAAATTTCCCGTCTCGATAATGTGGTGTTCATTGGGGCCGATGAGTACCTCAATTCATACGACCTGATCCGCCGCGCGCATCTGGTGATGGTTTACAACTCAACCATCGGGCTGGAAGCCGCGCTGCTGGGAAAACCTGTGCTCGCCGGGGGCAAGGCGCGCTTCACACAGCTTGAAACCGCCTTCTACCCGCAGTCTGCGCAGGAATACACCGTGATGCTTGAGCGGCTTCTGGCAACGCCGAGCATTGACACACCACCTGAGTTCGCCCGTAATGCCCGGCGCTTTTTGTATTACCAGCTTTACGCCACTTCCCTTGACTTCAGTGACTACCTCGAGGAAGACGGCGTGTGGAAAGGTTACGTTAAACTCCGCGAGTTCTCACCTGACCTGCTTAAGCCAGACAATTCTCTTACAATGAAGGTGCTGTTAAATGGCATCCTTGAGAATGGAGATTTTACTCTGCCGCTATGACCACTCCAGTTTGTTCGATTATCATACGCGCCT
>JAKQFH010000027.1 GCA_029556265.1 Chloroflexota bacterium
ATTTTTTCTTCTACTTTGAAAGAGCTGCGTGACATTCCCGCTGAATTGCCCATGTCCGGCATTTTTGTCGCAGCGTGCCCACGAGTTTTACAGCGCAATGACCACTTTGCCACGAGCGTGGCCCGCGCCGAGGTAGCGCAGCGCTTCCGGGGTATCTTCCAGGGAATAGCGCTTGTCAATCACCGGCCTGACCTGCCCCGTTTCCAGCATCTTTTTGAGCGTCAGCAGATCCTGGCGATTGGGGCTTGCCGACACGTTTCCCAGTTTTTTGCCCCCGCCCAACGACATCAGCGGCCCTAAGAGCGTCGCTTCAAAGATTTGCTTCGCGGCGCCGCCGGCCATGATGTAGCTGCCGGTGGGCGTTAACGCGCGTTTGTACGCCGAAAGCGGGTGATACCCGTTGGCGGCAAAGATCAGGTCGTACTGTTGGCCCTTTTGCGTGAAATCTTCTTGGGTGTAATCAATGACGTGATCCGCTTCCAACGCCCGCGCCTGATCCACATTGCGTGTGCTGCATACCGCGGTGACTTCTGCGCCAAGCGCCTTGGCGATCTGCACCGCGAACGTTCCCATGCCGCCCGATGCCCCGTTGATCAGCACCTTTTGACCGGGCCGGATTTGTCCCTTGCGCAACCCTTGCAGGGCGGTGACTCCCGCCAGCGGCGCCGCTGCCGCCTCCTCGAACGACAGGTTGGCGGGTTTAAGCGCCAGCGCGCTTTCGGGGACGGCGACGTACTCGGCAAAACTACCCCAGCCGCTGGCGGCCAGGTCGCCGAAGACTTCATCGCCGGGTTGAAATTGCGTGACGTTTCGACCGACTGCTTCCACCTGTCCGGCGACATCCGCGCCAAGAATCGAGACTTTGGGCTTGACAAACCCCATCATCAGGCGAACCAGAAAGATATCTGCGGTCAGCAGATGCCAGTCTGCGGCGTTGACGGAGGCCGCGCGGATTTTTACCAGGACTTCATTGTCTTTGGGCGTTGGTTTTTCGATCTCGGCAAGACGCATGACATCCGGCGAGCCGTATTTTTCGTACACGATGGCTTTCATCAATGTTTCTCCTGATTGGCTAGGATTGATTCACACACTCCCAACGATTTTCAGTTCCCATTTATTCGGGTTCAAGCCACGCTTACTTCTCTTTAAGGTCATAATGTATCGCGCACAATGCCTGCCAGTATGCATATAATCGTGAGCAAACTGTTGGCATTGCCTATCCACATTAATAACTTCCCGACAACTGTATCCGGCAGAACCCAGACAAACGGATAACCAAACACCGCTGTGGATACGGCCATAAACGAAAAAAGTAATATGAAACCAAACAGCCAGGGCCAAACTTTCCCGATGGTCTGTGCGGTTTTCAGTGGGATATGGGCTTTCCACCATCTATGTTCCTTATTCTGTAATAAAGCACATGTTATGGTATAGATACTGGTAAATACCGGGGCAAATCCGCCGCCGAACAGGAACGATAAAACCGTTAATCCGGCAAAACCGGGAACACCGAATTTCGAGTCCATCATAAAAAGAACCCACAGAACCATGATGATCCCTATAACCATGGCCGCAATACCCGTGATCAAATAGTTGGGTACGAGTGTAAATGCCGGTTCCCTTGCCCCAGACCAGAATTTCCAATCTTGCCCGATAGCCTCGATCACATACCCAAATCCCAGCAGTTTGATGTCAAATCCTACCGGGCCTTCCACGGGGCCCGTATTCCCCTGCAGGGCTTCAAGCAGCCCATGCTCGAAGCTAAAAAACCCTACAAGTATCCCCAGACCACGGGCCATCCATTCCAGGGCGGTTCGCTGGCTTTTTGTTTTGCCGGTGCTCTGTGCATTCATCTTTTTCTCCTAACTACCTCTTGCCGTTCCAGGTCAACGGGTCTACGCTTTGTTGGGCGTCCTCAAAGGGCATTGCTAAATGTTATGCAGTTGTTGGTTTGCGATTGGGTTAGCAAACTTCATTCTTGAAAAAGTCCCGCGCTAACATCGGGAATCAGACCAGGTAGAAAATGCCCATAAACATCTGGATCGGCGCGGCAATGGCCGGTGCAAAGCTGATTCTATGTTCATGCCAATCTCCTCGCTTCCTTTTCCAGGCGCAAGAAATTGCGCCCCAGCAGAACAAACCAAATCGTTCCAACTATTGTAGTGCCAAGCCCACAGATGGCCGCGATCGCAAACACCGGGATAATGATCCCCAGGGCAAATATGGAGTTAACAATTCCGATGTAAGCAGTGGCTTTATCAAAATCCGTGCTTCGCAACATAAGCAGGGAACTGAGCAGAAAGGAAATATTGCTGAACAGGCTGAAAACAATCCAGGCGGTTCCGCCGGCCAGGGTAAGCAATGCCTCACCGGCAGCCAGATACTGGCTTCTTGCCGCTTCCGTTGTCGCCGCAGCGTATTGTTCGCTCAGAAAGACCAGTTCGGCGAGGGGTTTGGTGGGAATGAGCAGCGCTATCGCCATCAATCCCAAAACCAGAGCAATCAGTGCATAAGACTCGTTAACCCGCTTGAGCGCAGCGTACAAAGTGATGAAAAGGAAGATGTCAATCGGCGCCGTGACCAGCATCATCACATCCAGGGAGAAAAGCGCGCCCAGCCGGTCGGTGTTCAGGGTGACAAAAATAGCTTCGGTAGATGCGAAGCCGGGAGCATAAGGCCAAATGGAGTAGGCGATGACCGCAAAGGCGACTAACCCTGCCAGTAAGAGGCAGGAAACGCCGCCGATGCGATAAAGGTCTCTCCAGCGCGATTCGACCATTCGGGTGGATTGTGTCAGCATACAATTCTCCTTGGTTGAGTAAAATCAACATAACATCAGCCTAATCATACCCGCGCCGCGCAAAACTGTCTATGACCTTTCCTGCAAAAAATGTGCCCCTGGATGCAAAATCAAACCGGTGGGGCGTTGACAGCGATCTCGAATCCGGTATGATCCATGCTATGCAAACTTTTCCTGAACCCATTGTCGTTTCGGCCACCGTGCTGGCGCAACTGTTTCTGTATCTCGAATCGCTCTGGGTGGATATTGACGCCTTCCTGCACTCTCTGGACATCGAACCGGAGACGGTGCGCTTGCCGGATGCCTACATCCCGGTCGCGACTTACCTGCGCATCCAGGAAGCCGCCGCCGGGTACATCAAAGACCCGTATCTGGGCCTGCACATGGGCGAATTTGCCGGGCCGGGCAGTTGGTCCATCCTCGGTTATTTGATGATGAACTGCAAGACGCTCAACGAGGCGTTCGAGAAAGCGGGGCGCTACCAGCGCATCATCGGCAATATGATTACTACCCGTGTGGAGGTGGGCTTGGGAAAAGTGCGCGCGATCTTCTTCACACCACCGCACGCTCCGCAGATGTCGCGGCATTGTTTTGACTCCGCCTTTTCGAGCACGGTGCGCCTGGCGCGGACGCTTTCCGGCCGGCCGCTCGACCCGCTCGAAGTGACCTTCATCTATCCTGAGCCGGACTCGCGCGCCGAGTACGAGCGCATCTTCAACTGCCCGGTGCGTTTTGATGGCAAGGACAATTCGATGACCCTCGATATGCGTTGGGGCAGTCTGCCCGTCCGCATGGCGAATCCGTCCCTGCTGGAGCATTTCGAGCGCTATGCCCGCGACTTCCTGGCCCAGATGGAACGCAAAGATGCAACCACCCAGACCGTGACCAAAATCATCCTGGCGCGGCTGGATGATGAATCGCTGTCCATCGAGAAGGTTGCCCGCGAGATGGCCGTCAGCGTGCGCACCCTGCAAAATCGTCTGGAAGCCGAGGGCGTGGTCT
>JAKQFH010000059.1 GCA_029556265.1 Chloroflexota bacterium
CGCGGTCGCGGTCGCGGTAGGGATGACCCCCGAGATGCTCCCGATGATTGTCACGGCAAATCTCTCGCAAGGGGCCGTAGCCATGTCCAAAAAGAAGGTAATCATCAAGCGCCTGAATTCGATCCAGAATTTTGGCGCGATGGATGTGCTCTGCACCGATAAGACCGGCACCATCACCCAGGGCAAAATCATCCTGGAAAAGTATATTGACCCGCGCGGCAATCCAAGCGAGAAAGTGCTGGAGTTCGGCTACATCAACAGCTATTTCCAAACCGGCCTGAAAAACCTGATGGATGAGGCCATCCTGCAGCATGACGAGCATCAGGTTGAAATCCATCAGAAATGGAAGAAAATTGACGAAATTCCCTTTGACTTTAACCGAAGGCGGATGTCGGTTATTGTTGAGGACGAAAACGGCTTGAATATGCTCGTCTGCAAGGGCGCCGTGGAGGAAGTGATGGCGCTCTGCAGCCAGGTGGAGGTGGACGGGCAGGTGTTGGACGTCTTGCCGGAGCATACGGAGCACCGCAAGAAGCGCGTGGCTGACCTTAACGCGGAGGGTTTCCGCGTTGTAGCGGTGGCTTATAAGCTGATGCCCAACGCTCCGGATGAGCCCGTCTATACGGTCAAGGATGAGAGCGACATGGTCTTGGCTGGCTTCCTCGCGTTTCTCGACCCGCCCAAAGAAACCGCCATGGAGGCTATCGAAAAGCTGCGTCAGTTGAATGTGGCTGTGAAGATCCTCACCGGTGACAATGACGTCATTACACGGCGAATTTGCGGTCAGGTGAACCTGCCCGTGGAGCATGTTGTGCTCGGTTCTGAACTGGACGCGATGACGCCAGAACAACTCTCCAAGGCAGTTGAAGAAAACGCGGTTTTTGCCAAGCTTTCCCCCGCGCATAAAGAACTGATCATTGCCGCGCTGCGCCAGAACAATCATGTGGTGGGCTTTATGGGGGACGGCATCAACGACGCGCCGGCGTTGAAAACCGCTGATGTCGGTATTTCGGTGGATTCGGCCGTGGATATTGCCAAAGAGTCGTCCGACATCATCCTGCTGGAAAACAATCTGCTCATTTTGCAGCAGGGCGTGCTTGAAGGCCGCAAGGTGTTTGGCAACATCATAAAATACATCAAGATGGCGGCAAGCTCCAACTTTGGCAATATGTTCAGCGTGGTGGGCGCCAGCTCTTTTCTGCCTTTCCTGCCCATGCTGCCAATTCAGGTGTTGGTTAACAACCTGCTTTACGACTTCTCGCAGACAACCATTCCCACCGACGAGGTCGACGAGGAGTGGCTGGTCAAACCGCGCAAATGGGGCATCCAGGGGCTGGAACGCTTCATCTTGTTCATCGGGCCCATCAGTTCCATTTTTGATTACCTCACCTTCGCTTTGATGTTGTTTGTCTTTCACACCAAAGACAACCCGGCTTTGTTCCGCACCGGCTGGTTTGTGGAGAGCTTATTCACGCAAACATTGATTATCCACGTCATCCGCACCAACAAGATCCCGTTCATCCAAAGCCGGGCGAGCACGCCTTTGATCATCACCTCGCTGCTGATCGTTTCGATTGGAGCGTTTCTGCCGTTCTCACCGCTCGCCAGCACGCTGGGCTTTGTGCCCCTGCCGGCGGCGTATTGGGGCTATCTGGCGGGGATGTTGGTCTGTTATATCGCGCTGACGCAAATCGTGAAGACCTGGTTCATCCGCAAGTTTGGAGAGTGAAGCCGACCTGACCGGCAAGCGCGTCCAAACCCGCGCGGCTGGGCTGGCTGTGGGTTGTGCCGCCGCTGGTAATAATTATCAGCGGCGGATTTACGCGGCCGGTTAACCAGAACGGTTCCCCGCCTGGAGCGTCAGCTTACACACACAAATTTCCTCTTTGTGTTATTATTCGGACGCTTCTTTAATAAATTCGGAAACCTGCGTTACGCAGGCTCTTCTATGTTAAAAGTGAGATATATGAAAAAAATTATCCGGGAAGTCCCCAATCATTTTGATCTTCCGTACCGCCTCAAGCGCCTGGCCGACCTTGCCCATAATCTTTGGTGGGTTTGGAATCCGGAAGCCGCCCGCCTGTTTAAGGATATTGACGCGCTCGGCTGGGATAACTGCAACCATAACCCGATTGTTTTTTTGCGCACTGTGGACCAAGCCGCGCTGCAAAACCTGACCCAGGACCGCTATTTTCTGGACCGCTACGACCGCATTGTGCGCGAGTTTGATTATTATATGAAGACCGGCAAAACCTGGTTTGCCCAGAATCACCCCGAACTTTTGGATGATGAAATCGCGTATTTTTCGTTCGAGTATGGGCTGCACGAATCGCTGATGGTCTACGCCGGCGGTTTGGGTGTGCTCTCGGGTGACCACCTGAAAGAAGCCAGCGACCTGGGCATTCCGCTGGTAGCGGTCGGTTTCCTCTACACTTACGGCTATTTCTCCCAGAAAATTACCGAGGACGGCTGGCAGGAAGCCCGCCATGTCCAAATCGTGTACGACGACCTGCCCTTGGTGGCGCTCTATGATGAGAACCACGAACCGATTAAGATATCCATTGATTTGCCTGGTCGTCAGGTTTTTGCCCGGCTCTACGAACTGAACGTCGGGCGCGTTACCCTGGTCTTAATGCAGACCAATATCCCGGAAAATAACCCGCAAGACCGCCAACTGACCGACCGCCTGTATATCAGCGACCCGGAACTGCGAATCTCCCAGGAAATTCTGCTGGGCATTGGCGGCTTCCGCGCCCTGCAAGCCCTCGGGCATAAGCCTACCATCTACCACATGAACGAAGGTCATTCTGCCTTCCTGACCCTTGAACGCATCTCCCAATACATCCAGGCTGGCAAAACCTACGCCGAAGCCGCAAACGAAGTGAAGCGTTCCAGCATCTTTACCACCCACACGCCGGTCCCGGCGGGCAACGACGAATTCCCCATCTGGCTGATTGACAAATATTTTTCCGCGTATTGGCCTCAGCTTGGTTTGGACCGGGACGCGTTCATGAACATCGCCTTTGTGCGTCAGGAATGGGGCGGTGAGGCGTTCAGCATGCCAGTCCTGGCGCTCAAACTCTCCGATTACCGCAACGCCGTCTCAAAAATCCACGGGGATGTCTCCAGACATATGTGGCAGGAGCTCTGGCCCGACACCCCTGTGGACAAAATCCCGATAACCTATATCACCAACGGCGTTCACACCGGCACCTGGCTGGCGCGCCGCTACGCGCTGCTTTTCAACCGCTACCTGGGTTCGGACTGGAAAGAACGCATTGATGACAAGGAGATGTGGCAGCGCATTGATGAAATCCCGGATGAGGATATCTGGCGCATCCGCCAGCACCTCAAGCGCAAGCTGGTTGCCTACATGGTCAGCCGGGCACGCACGCAGTGGAAGACCACGGTGGTGCATCCGGTACAGACCGTGGCAAGCGGCGTGCTGCTCGACCCGTACGCGCTCACGATTGGCTTCGCGCGCCGCTTTGCCACCTATAAGCGCGCGAATCTGGTCTTCAGGGATGTGGACCGCTTACTGCGAATCGTGTGTAATGAGCGCAAACCTGTCCAGTTTATCTTTGCCGGCAAGGCGCACCCCGCGGACGAACCAGGGAAGCGCCTGATCCAGGAAGTCTATCATCACGTGAAGGATGCGCGCTTTGGCGGACGGCTGGTTTTTCTGGACGATTATGACATGAACATGGCGCGCTTTTTGGTGCAGGGCGTAGACGTCTGGCTGAATACTCCCCGCCGTCCGCGCGAAGCCTCGGGTACCAGCGGCGAAAAAGCAGCCCTGAACGGCACCCTGAATTTCTCTGTTCTGGACGGTTGGTGGGCGGAGGGCTACAACGGCAATAACGGTTGGGCAATTGGGGATAGCACCGAATACCCGGACCAGGACCAGCAGGATGACTCGGATTCCGCCAGTTTTTACGACACGCTGGAGAATGAAATCGTGCCGCTCTACTACACCAAACGCTCCGCGGACGGCTTGCCGGGCGATTGGATTGGGCGCATTAAAGAAAGCATCAAATCAATTGTGCCGCAATTCTCCATGAGCCGCATGCTGAAAGAATATGTGAATAACCTGTACCTTCCCGCGATTGATTCTGCAAAAAAGCCTCCGCAGGCATAACCAGTCAGAAAGGAACTCTGGGCTTTGGATTTTTTACAAACTCTCTCCCCTGCCGTTGGCGCGCTGCTGATCTTTTTTCTGCGCCTGATTAACTACACCATGGATACGCTGCGCATTATGCTGACAATGCGCGACAAGAAACTGCTTTCCTGGGTACTTGGCTTCTTTGAATCCATTCTGTTTGTTGTTGTGATGGGCGCGGTACTCAACGATTTGGACGATGTCATGAAAATTGCGGCTTACGCCGGCGGTTTTGCCACCGGGAATGTGGTTGGGATGTTGATTGAAAAACGCCTGGCGATTGGTTACTCCCACATCAGCATCATCAGCCGCGAGCAAGGAAAGCAAATCGCCGGGGTGCTGCGGGAACACGACTTCGCGGTAACCGAGATCCCCGCTCAAGGGCGGGACGGCAAGGTCACCTTGCTGAACTGCTCGGTACAGCGCAAGCTTTCCGCGGATGTGGAGCGCCTGGCGCTTGAGTTGGACCCCGAGGCGTTCATCACCGTTGAAGATATCGTCCCACGCCAAAGCGGCTATTGGGGACGCACCGGCATCAACCGTTAACGGGTCAGGCAGCGCAGCCGCATGCAAAACCACACTGGCGCACTCATCTTTGATTTTGACGGCCTCATCCTTGAAACCGAAAGCCCGGAAGTTGAGATCTGGGACCGTATGTTCACGGAGAACGGCGCGCGTTTTGATCGTCAGGCGTATCTGAAAACAATCGGAAGTTGGTCCGGCACCGGCTACGAACCAGCCGTTAACCTGGCTAATCTGATAGGCGGCGGGATAAGTGCGGATGAATTAATCGAACGCGTCCGAAAAGAATCCACGGAAATGATTGCCCGGGAAGCCCCGCTTCCGGGCGTGGAAGCGCTTATCGCGCGCGCCCAAAAAGCAGGGCTGCGGCTCGCGGTCGGTTCCAGTTCGCCTTCCCCGTGGGTGCATGGGCATTTACATCGGCTGGGTTTGATTGACCATTTCGCCACCATTGTTACCTTTGACGACGTCAGCCAAAGCAAACCCTCACCGGAGATCTTCCTGACCGTATTGGCGCGCCTGGGCATTAGGGCGGAACAAGCCTTGGTTTTGGAAGACTCTCACAATGGGCTGCTCGCGGCGCACCGCGCCGGCATCCGCGCGGTAATCGTGCCAAACGCGGTCACAACCGGGCAGGATTTCTCCCTCGCGGCGGAAGTGCTCGATAGTTTGGACGCGCTGGCGCTTGAGAAGTATTTCCCGCTGTAGCAGCAGGCTTCCCCGCCTTAAGAATTGATGTTCAGCGCGGTCCATAAAGGTCGCGCTTTTTTCAAAATCGGTATAAGCTGGGATTCCACAGAAAACAACCCACCCCGCTGCCCGCAAAGGGTTCGCGCCCCCAGCTTGCCCTATTATGGCCTGTTTCGCGTTTGCACAGACGTTTGAGCGCCAACGGGTGAGCGGCGTGTGTCTTTTGGTATAATTTCCGGCATGAACACCCTCGTTATTGGCGGAACCGGCTTTTTAGGCTACCATACCACACTCAAATTGCTCTCTCGCGGGCACCGCGTCAGCGTTTTGGCAGCCCCACCCCTGCCGGATGAAAATCTCCTCCCCGCCGACGTGAAAATAACCCTGATCAACCTTGAGGCGCTGACCGACGAGGAACTGCTCGGCTGTTTGCGAGGGCAGGACGGCCTGGTTTTTGCCGCCGGCGTAGACGACCGGGTGGTGCCGCCGCGCCCCGCCTACCCATTTTTTTACAAAGGCAATGTGCTCGCGACGGAAAGGTTGGTGCGCCTGGCGGTGCAAGCCGGCGTCCAGCGCGCGGTCATTTTCAGCTCGTATTTCCTGGAATTTGAGCGCCGCTGGCCGGAACTGCGCCTGGCTGAAAAGCACCCCTACATCCGCAGCCGCGTGGAGCAGGAAAAAGCCGCGCTGGCCGCCGCGGGGGGCGCGCTGAACCTGAGCACTTTGCTGCTGCCCTACATCTTCGGTTCCATGCCCGGCAGGCTGCCGCTCTGGAAACCGCTGATTGAATATCTGAACAGTGGGCTGCCCTGGGTGTTTTATCCGGCTGGCGGCAGCGCGATGGTCGCGGTGACGGAGGTGGCAGACGCGGCTGCTATGGCGCTGGAACACGGCGAAGCCGGAGCGCGCTATCCGGTCTGTTCCGAGAACCTGAGCTGGCGCGATTTTTTGCAGCGCCTGGGCAAAATTCTGGGGAAGCCCAAACCCATCGTCACGCTGCCCAAAGCGCTGGTGAAACTGGGCGCCTGGTTCGTCAGCCTGGCGCACCATTTGCAAGGCAAAGAGGGCGGCCTGGACCTGGTGCCTTTCGTGGAGCTGCAAACCCGCCTGGCATTCCTGGATACGGAATTCTCCGCCCGCGCGCTGGGCTATTCCCACACTGACCTCGGACCGGAATTTGTGAAAACAGTGCGGGCTTCCATACCCCAAACCGGGGAGTAAATTGACCAACGCCAGGCGCCCTTCGCCCTTAAACCCGCGCGGCACAAAAATTGCCTTTCTGGTGCTTTCGGCAGTTCTGAATATCGCCGCCGGTCTGGCTTTCTTCAGCCTGGTAGACTGGTTGATGCTCACCTACGGCGAGCTGATGACCGGCATAGATACCACGCTGATGCTGGGGATGTTCCTTTCTGCGCTGATGATTGGTTTTATCATGAGCCAGGTGGCGGCGGACGGCAAAGGCATGACTTATGGCGTGTACGGGGGATTAGCGGGGCTGGCGCTCTCGGTGCTGCGCGTCTGGAGCAGTTCCCTGGTGTTGGCCGCGCTGGTTGGGCTGGTATGTGTTTTGGGCGGCTATAACGGGGGCATGCTGGGCGAGGGCGTGCGTCGGATGCGCGCAAGACAGAAAAAACAGCATGATTCGGCTGAGGAAAACAAGAAAAGAAGCTGACAGGAAAGTTGAGCTGCCATTTTGGCAGGCAGCTTTAGGCCCGGCTAAGCGCCGGGTTTTTCTTTGCTGGTCGGCAGCCAGGGCATTTGGGGCCCCGGCACGCCCAGCAGCTCCGCCAGAGCAGCGCGCACAGCCTGCCGGTCGTCCCAGGCGTATTCGGTCTTTTCAAAGCACATCGACTGCTCGTGACCTTTACCGCACACAATCACCAGGTCGCCCGGCCGCGCGCTTTGCAGAGCCAGGCGAATGGCATCCCCTCGGTCGGGCACGCGCCAAAAGTTCTCGCCTTCGCGTCCGCCTGCTTCTACGGCTGCCAAAGCCATATCCTGCAGGATAGCGTCCAGAGATTCGGTGCGGGGGTCTTCGGCAGTCAGAAAGCTCAGGTCGGCTAGTCGTACCGAAACCGCCGGCATCATCTTGCGTTTTTCCCGGTCCCGCAAGCCTGCCGAGCCAAACACGGCAATCAGGCGCCCTTTGGTAAGCCCGCGGGCGGTTTCCAGCGCGCGCGCGAGCGCGTTGGGGGTATGCGCGAAGTCCACAATCGCGCTGAAAGGCTGCCCAAGGTCAATGCGCTCCATGCGGCCGGGCACGCCGGGCAGACTCGCCAGCGCCCGCACGGCAGTTTCCGCCGGCACCCCCAACAGATTCACGCACAAGCCCAGCGCCGCCAGGCAGTTGGACACATTGTAAATGCCGTTCATGGAGGTTCGCACGCGCAGCGCTTTTTCCTCTCCGAAGTGGCAGGTGAAGCCCAATTCGGTAGGTTGGTTGTCGATTTCATCCGCCCAAAGGGACGCCTCATTTTGCATGCTGTAGCTGACCTGACGCTCGGGCGAAACGCGCTTCAGGTACGCGTAAGACTGGTCGTCTTTGTTCAATACCGCGGCGCGCAGGTTGCCAATCCGCTTGCGCGGGGTTTTGGACAGGCTTTCGAACAGCAGCCCCTTGGCGCGCAGGTAGTTCTCGTACGAGCCGTGATAATCCAGGTGTTCATGGGTCACATTCGTTATCACCGCGGCGTCAAAATCGCAGGCATCCACGCGCCCCTGCGCCAGACCATGCGAGGTCGTTTCGAGAATACAGTGGGTGAGCCCGGCGCGCACCATCTCTGCCAGGTAAGCCTGGATATCTGGCGACTCGGGCGTGGTGACGTGAAAGCCGGTATCCAATACACGCTCGCCAATCAGGGCGCTGACCGTGGTAATCATTCCGACCTGAATTCCGGCGCTGCGCAGGATGTGATAAATCATGGATGTGGTGGTGGTTTTGCCGTCCGTGCCGGTCACGCCAATCATGCGCAGTTTGCGCGCGGGGAAATCGTTCAGTGCCGCAGCCAGGCAGGCAACCGCGGTGTGGATATCGCCGCTGATTTGCAGGTAGGGCGCGTTCAGGCCGGCGGGAGCTGGCTGCGTGCCCATGACCGCCGCCGCGCCGTTGGCAATTGCCTGTGGGATGTAATTGTAGCCGTCCGCGCTTTCACCTTTGATGGCGGCAAAGAGCCAGCCCGGCTGAATTGTGCGCGAATCCATGCTGACGCCGCGGATGCGGACGTTTGGGATTGCGCCCAGCGCGAAGGCGGGCATGCGCCGGAAAAGGGTGTTCAGGTTTCTACCGCGTGGAGTGCTCATGATTACCTTCGGATGAGTGTACCCGAAAAACGGAAAACGTGTTCAGGATTTTTGGCTGTGGTGGTAGAATTGAAGCATAGAAATGGGGCGGTGGCGGAATAGGCAGACGCAACGGACTTAAAATCCGTCGGTGGAGACACTGTGTGGGTTCGACCCCCACCCGCCCTATGAATGATAAGGTTTTTGTTACATCTTTGGGGAATAGAGGCTGTGTTTAAGGCTGTTTAGTCTACATTGAGTGAAAAAAAGATATGTTTATAGGAATTCGCAAAGTTAGGGTGAAAATCTCGCGCAGTCATAAGATCGGCGAGAGAAGAGTTTATAACGGCTATCACATGCAAACCTTCAAAGTCAATGGATTGGAGGTTGAAGCAATTCCTTTGTTTTCGGTTTAATTGGTATGGAATCGCCGGAATCATTTTGCTGTCTTTCCATAATAATCCTTGCAGTTCTGATTTATTTAATACAAAGAATTTCGGATGCGGAGGAGAAGAAAAAAAAAGACAGTACCACATCGCGATCTGCAGGCACAAACAGGGATCAGAGCTATCCATTAAATCCCTATAGCATGCAATCCTCTCAACGACCCGGTGGTCATCTGGAAACCTCAACTATTCAACCTTCTCCCAGAACTGCCCATCCAGCCCTCCGCAGTACGCAGCCTGATCCTCACACGCCTCAGACGTCTCAACAAGCTCAACCCACTATTCAAAGGTTACCAACTGCAACACCCCCTCCCAGCGCTGTTTATCCAGCACCCATTTGGTCGCCGCCTGACCCTGACCCGGCTCAGACACCCCAACGAGTTCAACCCACCACTCAAAGATTGCCAACTCCTACAACTCCTGCAGTTGATATGCCGGCTTACACGCCAACTACCATCTCGCGGCAAACCACCAGCATCTTCAAGGCATCGCCAACGCTGTCATTATCAAGTCTTCCAAATATCAAGGATTTGCACGATGCCCTGACGGGAGAAGCGCTTGACCTGAGCCGTAACTTGTTTCAATGCAACAAGTGTAAAGTTTTCTACTTTGCCGAGAACTATGAGATTCTGAAAGAGATTAATCGATCCAAATGTGTTGCGTGTGGGTCTACAAATATTCAATCTGCGTCAGAAACCTCAAAGACTTCATCAACTTCTGTTTTCAATCCGAGCGCTGTCACCCTGGAAAACTATAAGCAATATGCGGGAAAGGTTGTCACTTTTGTAGGTCGTGTTGTATTGATACGGGAAAGCCAAAAATGGCCTGGCAATTTTTCTGTGATGTTTGAGAATGAAAGTTGGGTCAATGGATTTAAAATATTTATCAATAGTAAATATTTAGACCGTCTTGGTGGAAAAGATTTCATTAATAGTCTAGCAAATAAGATTGTAACAGTAAGAGGTCTCATAGTTAAGGATGCAACATTTGGTTATCAAATTGTTGTAACCGATAAACATATGATTTTGGCGGTGGAATGATGCGCTGATTAAGATTTGAAAACAGATACCGTTCGCATCTCGAGAAGCTAAAATCATTGTCCCCTTATGATATAATTGGGGTCAATTCGAACCCCTCAAAAGTTGAACTGAAAAAGGCATACCTAAGCAAAATCAAGATTTATGATCGTGATAGAGCAGGAAAGTTTATGAAACGATATTGCGAGGAAGTTACTAAGCTGTTAAACTCTGCCCATGAGGAAATAGAAAAAAGACAGAATGACTGATTTACGATATCTTCGTACCAATCTGATAGATGGCTTTTCTCAGGAAGTTGTTCAAAAACTTCACTTTGCAATTGTAGGATGTGGTGCCGTCGGTAACGAAGTGGTCAAGAACCTTACACTTCTGGGGGTAGGTAAGCTGGATGTTTTTGATTTCGATACTATCGAAATTCACAATCTGACAAAATCTGTGCTATTCAGGGAATCTGATGTTGGCAGGAAAAAGGCTGAAGTGGTTGCTGAAAGGGCGATGGAGCTTGACCCGAACGTAAGCGTGCGAGCCTTTATTGGGGATTTCTGGGAAAAAATGTCTCTGGACATGCTGAAGGGATATAACGCGGTTATTAGCAGCGTTGATAACTTCGAGGCTCGCATTCGCCTTAATCGATTATGTGCTCTCTTCTCCAAGGACCTGGTTAATACAGGTATCGACAGCCGGAATGCGTCAATCGAGGTGTACCCGTTCTCCCGGAATAAGGAATGCGCTTGTTACCAATGCAATCTTCCAAATAGCGTCTATGCCGAGATCTCCAAAAGATATTCCTGTGGATGGCTTCGTAATATTGCTGCTCAAGATAAGGTCATTCCAACAACTCCAATAACAGCGAGCATTGCCGGCGCATTTGCGGCATCAATGGCGATAAGGCTGCAAAATTATGATTACGAAAAGAGTCAGCAAATCTTAATCGATTCTCGGACTGGAATCTCCATACAACTTTCGTTAGATGTAGATGAAGATTGCGGTGGTTGTTCGAACCGTTCTGCCTCAATCCTCCACGTCAAGTCATCCCCAGATATTGACAGTCGTATATTCAAGTTACCTAGAACCTTCAACAAGAATATTCAAATCACCTCGAGTGAACCGATATTAACTGAATTTCGATGTGTGAACTGCACCCCCGACCAAAAAGACGTTACAATCGTCTTCCAAAATGCTGATTCTTTTACCAGTACGTTCTCTATTTGTAAAAAATGTGGTCAAATATCAAGGGATATCATCATCAAAGACAAATTCACCATATCGGAACTACTAAGGAAATACAAGGGATTTAGATTCCCATGTAAGTACATTTCAACTGAAATCAACGGAACCAAACTAATCATAGAAATGGAGAGGGATAATGAACATTAAGCTAAACTTTGGGGATACGCACAGTGAGGTGGTCGAACTGACGCCTGCCTTTTTAGCAGACGATATCATTCAACAAGCTGTGACGCATTGGTCGCTTCCGGTAGATCAAAACTATAACCTCGTCAATGTGACAAAACAGAAGGTAATTCCTCCGAATGCCCCCCTTTCGTTTTCAAATATTGAGGAAGGGGATGTACTTCAAATCACACCCATTATTGTGGCGGGGTGATTGATGTCTCCCGTTGCAGCAAGAGTCACCCAAGACTTAATTCGACTTAAAGAACTGTCCAAGATTTCCAACAGTAAAATAAAAATTCTTCGGTCGAGTGGTTCGCCAGTAAATCATATTGAGATTGAACTGTGTTATCCAACCATCCCTTCGAATAATTATCCAATAACCAGACAGGAAACTTCCGTCGTTCACATCAACCTGCTTGATAGCTATCCCATACCCCCCCCAAGGCTCACGGTAACAACACCGATTTTTCATCCGAATGTCTATATTAACGGACTTATCTGCCTTGGCAGTTGGAAACCGACCGAATTTCTTGATTTCTTGGTCAAAAGAATCGTCCATACCATCTGTTTTGACCCTCGATATGTAAATCCGTCGTCACCTGCGAACCATCTAGCTTCCGTTTGGTATATGGAGAAGTTGAGAACAAACCCCGGCTTGTTTCCAACCGTTGATTTATCAACGCTATTCATCAACACCCCTCCTCGCCCTAATAGTATTTTCCGTAACCCTTGAAGCCGATGTTTTGTACGCATTGATGAGCTAAAGAAATGAACGCATCAGGGAAGCCAATTATTTGGAAGGGTTCTGGTCATTCCCCAGGGTTTAGCTCAATCGGGGAGTTATTTCATTCATTTAATATGATTGGTGGGATGCAATTGTGCTTGCTTTCTACGGGAGGTTTAGTTGTTGCATTAAAGAAGGTTGTAAAAGGAAAAATTTATAAACATCTTATTCAACAGCGAACCGAGATGGGCGGCTTGCTCATCGGTACAGTTTACAGAATTGATCTTGCCCCCTCCCAAACTTATATTGTCGTCATTGCGGATTCCATCCCTTCGCTGAAGTCGGAAGCCACCTCGGTCTCACTCAAGCTCGGTCCTGATGTCTGGCTTTCTGCCAGAAACCTGTGTAAAGATGATCAGCGGGTGGTGGGTTGGTATCACAGTCATCCCGGTTTTGGTGCCTTCTTCAGTTCTACGGATAAGAAGACGCAGCGGGATTTTTTCAATCAGCCTTATAACATCGGACTGGTTGTCGACCCTTTTAGAAAAGAAGAGCGCTGGTTTTGCGGGAAAGAATCCGCAATTATTCAAAACCTGTATTACATGAAAAGCCGCCAAGGCACCAAAAGCTAGATTTAGTCTCTCTGCTCCCGCAGGCCTCCAGACCGTGCGCGGAAGGAAGGCAGCAATCCCGTCATCGCGAGCGCTGCGCGGCGATCTGCCTGGTAAGCAGTACCATCAGCGTTTATCGTCATCGGGAGGATTCTTCGCGTCGTTCAGAATGTTCCCCTCCCTTTACGCCCGGCTTCCCCAAAAACCCGCTGTGCTATAATAAAAATTTGGCATCACAACCCGCCAGAACACACCAAAGGATACTCCGCCTTATGTTTAAGAAAATTACCAGCCTCCTCGCCGGCGACCAGCACAAACGCTCCATCGCCAAAATGGTCACGGTAGTAGACGCGATTAACGCCCTCGAACCCAGCTTCGAAGCCCTCAGCACCGCAGCCCTGCGCGCCAAAACGGACGAATTCCGCGCGCGCCTCTCGAATGGCGAAAGCCTGGACGCGCTCCTGCCCGAAGCCTTTGCCGCCGTGCGCGAAGCCAGCAAACGCACCCTGGGCATGCGCCACTACGACGTGCAGCTTATCTGCGGCATCAACCTGCACCAGGGCAGCATCTCCGAGCTGCGCACAGGCGAGGGCAAAACCCTGGCTGCCACGCTGCCGCTCTACCTGAACGCCCTCGAAGGCAAAGGCGCGCACCTTATCACCGTCAACGACTATCTGGCGCGGCGCGACGGGCGCTGGATGGGCGCGATTTACCATCTGCTGGGCATGCAGGTCGGCATCCTGCAAATGTCCGCCAGCGCGGACGGCAGTCAGCGGGCATATCTCTACGACCCCGACGAACACTCCCTGCGCGAAGAAACGCATCAGCTGCGCCCTGTCCATCGCGCGCAAGCCTACCTGGCGGATATCACCTACGGCACCAACAGCGAGTTCGGCTTCGATTACCTGCGCGACAACATCACCATGAATTGGGACCAGCGCGTGCAGCGCGGGCATCACTACGCCATCGTGGACGAGGTGGATAACATTCTCATCGATGAAGCCCGCACCCCGCTCATCATTTCCGGTCCCTCTCACGAGGATTCCAATTACTACATCCGCATGGCGCAGGTCGCCCGCGCGCTGAACCCCGAAGACTACGAGGTGGACGAGAAAGACCGCACAGTCACGCTGACGGAAAGCGGCGTGGCACGTGTGGAAGAGCTTTTGGGCGAAGCCCTCAGCGACCCCGACCGTCCGGAGGATATCAACCCCGAGCAAGCCCGCCTGATGGGCTTTTTGGAACAGAGCCTGCGCGCGCAGTATCTTTTCCACCGCAACAAAGAATATATCGTGCAGAACGGCGAAGTCATCATCGTGGACGAATTCACCGGGCGCATGATGCCCGGCCGGCGCTGGTCGGACGGGCTGCATCAGGCGGTGGAAGCCAAGGAAGGCGTGAAGGTGCAGGCCGAGAACGTGACGCATGCCACCATCACCATCCAGAACTACTTCCGTATGTACAGCAAGCTGGGTGGCATGACCGGTACAGCCCTGACCGAAAAGGAAGAGTTTTACCGCATCTATGGGCTGGAAGTGCTGGCCATCCCTACTAACCTGGAATACCGCGCCAGCCGCCCCGAAACCGGCCTGAGTGAGCTGGAGGCGCGCGACGAAGAAGGTTACCGCTACAATTACTACGCCAACAGCGCGGACCCGCAGAAGAAGGCGCTCTTCTTCAAGCGCAAGGATTACCCGGATGTGATTTACCGCACCGCGGAAGCGAAGCTGCGCGCCATTGTGCTCGAAATCATCCGTTTTCACGTCATCGGGCGCCCGCAGCTGGTGGGCACCACCTCTGTGGAAAGCTCTGAACGCCTTTCGGAACGCCTCACTTCGGAACCGGTGCGCCGCCTTTTACAAACGGTGTTGATACGCGAAGCCTGGCGGCAAAAGTTCAACCCCAAGGGGGATGATTTTAGCGCGCCAAAAGAACTGGCCGTCCTGAACGAACCTCTTTCCAAATTGCGCATGCCCGAGCTGCGCAAACTTGGCGCGCAGTACGGCATCGAGACGCTGGACCTGGCGGACGCTTCCAACCGGGAGCGGCTGCTGGGCGCGCTGCAGCTGACCGACGCGGATTGGGAGCGCCTGCAGCCCCTGTTCGACGCGGGCATCCCGCACCAGGTCTTGAACGCGCGAAAACACACCGAGGAATCCCTCATCATTGCCGGCGCAGGCGCGTTTGGCGCGGTCACGATTGCCACCAACATGGCAGGGCGCGGCGTGGATATCAAGCTGGGCGGTGAAATCCCGGAGAGCCTGCTGGTGCAGGTGAACCTGGTGCTGGCGTCCGTCGCGAAGATTGACCCCTACAGCCTGACCATGGAACAGCGCCTGGCAGAAGTAAAAAACCTGAACGGCGACCTGAACGAAGACCAGCGTGAAGCGGTCGAGCGCTTTAAGACCTATATGGCGGATATGGAGCGCGTGCGCGCCCTGGGCGGCTTGCACGTCATCGGCTCCGAGCGCCACGAAGCCCGCCGCATCGACAACCAGCTGCGCGGCCGCGCCGCCCGTCAGGGCGACCCGGGTTCCTCGCGTTTCTTCCTCTCGCTGGAGGATGAACTGATGCGCCTGTTTGGCGGCAGTCAGGTGGACACCCTGCTCACGCGCTTCAAGTTCGACGAGAACATGCCCATCGAAGCCAACATGATTGCCAGGCTGGTGGAGCAAGCCCAAACCCGCGTGGAAGGCGCCAACTTCGACGTCCGTAAGCACCTGCTGGAATATGACGACGTCTTGAACGCCCAGCGCACCCGCATTTACGCCCAGCGCGACCTGATTTTCAACAAGGCTGATTTGCGCGAAGACGTGACGGATATGCTGCGCACCGAGCTGGGTCCGCGCGTCAGGGCGGGCGTGGAAGACCCGGAAGGGCCATGGAAGCTGCTGGCTTACCTGGAAGATATCCAACCCAACCTGAACACCCCCTGGGTCAGCTTCCCTTCATTCCTCTACAAGCTGGCCTTGGACCAGCTGGGAGACCCGGCTGACGAAGCCGACCTGACCCGGCGCATTCTCGCGCTGGCGGAAGAAGCGGTTGCGGCCGAACACACCCACCTGCTCGGCAACGTCAATGCGCTGCTGGATAAATCCGAACAGACTCTGAAAGACCAGCTGGCCGAGCGCGGCGACTCCTTGGATGCCTACCTGCAAACATTTGACCCGCGCGAACCGCACGACCTGCAAACCGAGATTTCTTCCCTGCTGCAAGTGCCCGTGCGCCTGCCCCAGGCGCAGCAAAAAGCCCTCCTGGAAGACCCGCAAAGCATGAAAGCCCCGCTCCAAAACGCGCTGAAGACCGGATTGATGCTCACCCTCACCCGCCGTCTTCTGCTCACCCTGGAGCGCCGCTTTGGAGAGACCTGGCCGCTGAAAGCTGCCGAGCTTGCCACCCAGCCCTGGCCGGATGTGCGCAAGCAAATCCTGGATCAGGTGAACCTGATGACCGAACGCCGCGCCAAACGCCTGCTCGGACCGGATGGCGAAATCGCGCGGGACCTGGCAGCTAATGCCGAACACCTCACGCTGGCGCTGGATGATGACATTGAACGCATGCGCCTGCTGCAGCTGACCACCCAGGGCACCCGCGTCACCTTCGACGCAAAATCCCACCGCCGACAGCTCACCGGAACCCTGCGCATGACTTATATTTTCTCGCTTGCCAACCAACTCGAGAAAATCCCGCTCAAGGACCTGAGCGAACAGGTGTTAGCGCACCTGGAAGAAGCCGAGAGCGTTTTTGTGACCGTGTTTGGGAACGCCGAATGGGAACACCTGCGCGCGAACAACTTCACGCTGGCTTCCCTGCCGCAAAACACGCGCGACCAGCTCAACACACAGCTTGGAGCGAAACGCCTGGTCGAAATCGAAAGCCTGCCTTTGGATGAAATCCCAGCCGAAGAAAAGCCGAAAATCGTGCGGGAGCTTGGACACGCCGCCCAGAACCGCATCTATCGTCAGCTGCTGCTCGGCACCATCACCGAAACCTGGGTGGAATACCTGACTAAAATGGAAGCCTTGCGCGTGTCCATCACCATGGAATCCTACGCGCAGCGCGACCCGCTGGTGCAGTACAAATCCAAAGCCAGCACAATGTACACCGAGCTGTTCTCTGAGGTGCGTCAGACAGTCATCAGCCGTATGTTCCGCTACCGCCCGAACCTGCCGGCAGATTTCAGCGGCACGCTGAGCGGCGCGGGCGTCAGCCCGGCGGCGCTTTCAGGCGGCAGCCAGGCTGCGGCCGCGGCCAGCCCCAAAAAACAGAAACGGCGCAAACGCCACTAAACCCACGGAGGAATACATGAGAATTCTGGTTACCAATGATGACGGTGTGACTGCCCCGGGCTTGCTGGCTTTGGCACAAGCCCTGCGCGGATTGGACGCTGAAATCGTCGTGCTCGGCCCAGACCACAACTGGTCAGCCTCCGGGCATGTCAAAACCATGCACCGCCCCTTGCGCCTCTCCCCGACCAGCCTTGCGGACGGCTCCCAGGCGTGGAAATCTGACGGCGCGCCTTCGGATTGCGTGGCGCTGGCAATGATGGGCGCGCTGGAATGGGATTTTGACCTGGTCGTCTCCGGAATTAACCCAAATGCCAACATCGGGCTGGACGTAACCTACTCCGGCACCGTCACCGCCGCGATGGAAGCTTCAATTTGGGGGAAGCCCGGCTTTGCCGTCTCATTGGACGCGCCGGAATACCACGAAGGACCGCTGGACTTTCGCTCCGCGGCGGAGACAGCCGCGCGCCTGGTCTGGCAGCTGCTGCCCGAGGCAAACGGTAAACAGTTCGCGCCGATTTTCAATATCAACCTGCCCTACCGCCCGAATGGGGATTACGCCGGCGTGATGCTCACCCGCCAGGGCGTACGCATCTACCGGGACGTGCTCGAAAAACGCCTGGACCCGCGCGGCAGGCCTTACTACTGGATTGCCGGCGACCCGCCCTCAGGCCTGAAGGAGAACGGCACGGACTTCGGCGCGCTGCAGGAAGGCTATGTGTCCATCACCCCGCTGAAGATGGACATGACCGACTTTGCCGCGTTGGAAAAGCTGCGAGACGTGCGGCTGTAACCGGCGGGAACCGCGCTGGCTGGTTTCGCTGACCCTGTTTGACGTTTACCCTTGGCACCGGCACGATTGCTCTCGCCGGTCTTGCGCGGCACCCCAGCACCGAAGGTGCGGTCGGGCAGACTGTGCGTGCGCGTCTGACCGCAGGTCTCCAAATACCCCACGCTCGCCAGTCTCAACTCACCATTTGGGCGCCCAATCTGCGTTTGGAAACAAAAAAAGAGCTTAAGGTCAGATACCTGATATGACGTCCATCATCCGAAGGGCGCAAGCAGTCCGGCTTCGCGCACCCGGCAGGGACTCGCGTAATCTGGCGGGCATGGAATCATTTAAGCTGCTGCCTGGGCAAGCGCCAACATTAATCATATCCGCGCGAGAACAGCCAGCGGAACCACTGCAGCAGTGTGCGGCTCTTCTGTTCTCCCAGCACGTAATCCCCTGTGCTTTTGGCGCTATACCAGCCCGAATAGACAAATCCGAAAAAAACAGCGCCAATGCTCAGGCTGGCAATCACAAAAAACCCGAAAGCGCCTTTCCTTTGAGCCGCGGCAACCGCGTCAGAAAACTTTTTGAACGGGCGGAATAAGCAGCATAACCTGAAGACGCCATATCCCAGCCAGGTGCCCAGCGCGTTTAGCAGGATGTCGTCCACGTCAAAAACGCGCACCGCCAGCAGCATCTGCAAAGTTTCGAAAAGTAGTGAAAACCCGGCGCCAAGCAGGAACATCTTCCAACCGGAGCGTAAGTCTTTAAACAGAATCGCCGTCAGCATGCCAATCGGCATAAAAACGACCAAATTCCCAAGCAGCAAGAAGCGCACGGTGCGGATAAGCGGCGGATAACGGCTTGCCTGCGCCCTTTGAAGCATCAGCAGGCTGTTCACGAGCGGCACAAAATTGGCCCTGACGTTTTTCTCAAAGTTGAAGCGGAAAGGTTCAAACAGGTGGTAAGAGAGCAGGCACAGGAACACAAACAACAGCATGACGACAAGCTCCCGCTTCAGGTGGAACTGCCTGGTCGCTAAGGCTCTGATAACCCGCATGCCCGCCCACACCCCGATGATTACCAGGTAGAAGCCGGCACTGTTAATTTCGAATGTCATTATGCACCTGTCTTTCTGGTCTGGTTTGGGCATTATAACATCAGCCTCCGGCGAGTTAATTCCAGCAAGAGATTGCCTGGGCAGGGCATTCGATTAAACACTGGCTCTCACTTGGGACGCAAATCACAGGCGCTTTCCCCGACCTGCTGCCCTAAGCGGTTCGCGCGTCTTGAATTTCGTGTAAAGGTGCCAATTCTCCAATCTCAGCCGCTTTAATGTAGAATAGCCCTTAGCATATACAACAAGGAGTCCGTTATGATTGAAAAAGTCTACACAATGAGCACCCGCACCGAGCATGTTATCGAACCCGTAATCAAAGATGAGTATATCCACTACATGCACATGGTCCTGCTCAAAGACGAGGCGCTGCCCACGCACTACTCCAACGCCAACATCTATATGACCGTTGTGAGCGGCACGATGCACCTTTCCCTTTCAGACGGGGAATTCCGGGTATACCCCAGCGGCAGCGTGGTGAATGTCCCCTACAAAATTAAAATGATTGCTCAGAACCGCGGCGAAGAAACCCTGGAACTGATTGTGGTCAAATCTCCCGCGCCCGGGAGCGAGATTTATAAATAAGTCTCCGCTTGGGCAGCGCTCTTCAACCCGATACGAAGCCCCGGCATTTCAGGCGCGGCACGAAATCCTATCAACACAGGTCCTTCGCAAGCTCAAATGGCAGGCAAGCGCCGCCCCCTGCCCCGGCCGGTCTTCTGGCCGCGAGGGAAGCTGACCGCGGGTTCACTTCTCACAAATTGATATCAACCGGACCTTTCAGAGGCAGGGCGGAACATCCATAACGCAAATATCACTTCAACTGATGCGCGCATAATGGCTGCTTCGCTCCTGTCGCGCTTCCCTTAGGGTTGGCCTGAGAATCAGAAGCGCCTCAAAACCAGCGAACAGCCCCTTCTCCGCCATCAGAATAACGACCCCGCATCGCGCGCCTTTTTCCCAGCTGAACAAGCCGCTCTCCCTGCCGACATCGCGAACGCGGCAAGGCGACCCGTCCTCCCTGATTGACATTCTCGCCTAAAATCAGTAAACTATAAATGTTAAATAAATTCGACCCTGACCCAAAGGAGCACACCATGGCGGAACAGAAATTCCTTATCGTTATGCGGTCCGGTCCCATCCCCGGCTCCAGCTACTACATCGAAAAAGACGAGGTCTTTATTGGTCGCGACCTGACCAACGACTTGCCCGTGCCAGATCCTGAAATCTCCCGCCGGCATGCCCGCTTTCTGCGCCGTGGGGACGCTATCTATATCGAAGACCTGGGTTCCACCAACGGCACTTTTTTGAACGGCTCCCGCATTGCCGGTCCGCAGCAGCTGACTGATGGCGACCTGATTACCCTGGCGGAAAACACCGTAATGAGCTTCGAGGTGAAAGGCGCCGCCACCGAGCCGCTGCGCGTGAGCGCTGCCAAATCCGAGCCCGGCCTCTACACCCCCGAAGCCGCCGCACCTGCCCCCGCCTACCAGCCGGTCCCGGCGCCGGTGCCCCAGCAGCCCATCGCGCCCGCACCCACACCGGTGCGCGCGAAGAAGCGCGTAGGCTGGTGCCTGATCGTGCTGCTTGTTCTCCTCGCCCTCTTGCTGCTGGTGGGCGTCGTGCTTGTGTTTATGCCGGCTTCATGGTGGTGCGCGCTGACCTTCAACCAACTGCCGGGCTGCCCCATTTATTGACCACTATTCAATAGTAAATTCCCGAAGGCTGATGTGTTTCATCAGCCTTTTTTACTTTCCGCCAAATTCCGGATGTTTTTCGCTCTGAATATTAACTTCAGGGTTCTCCCCACAAGCGCCAATACGATAGAAAAACAGCTGTTTTTTCGCCTCTGAAGCAAAAAGTCGGGTTTGAGGGTATAATAATAAGGTTGCCCGGGAACCACATTTTGCCCGGAGCCCCCAGGATTAATCAATGAGCGAAGAAACCGAACTCCCCGAACTGCCGGAAGAAAGTAACCCCGGAAATCTGGAGCATGTGGATATCGACACCCAGATGCGCGCCGCCTATCTGGACTACGCCATGAGCGTCATTGTCGCGCGCGCCCTGCCGGATGTGCGCGACGGGCTCAAACCGGTGCACCGCCGCATCCTCTTCGCGATGCAAGACCTCGGCAACCGTTCCAACGCCCCCTACAAAAAATCCGCCAGAATCGTCGGTGAAGTGCTGGGCAAATACCATCCTCACGGCGATTCGGCTGTCTACGACGCGATGGCGCGCATGGCGCAAGACTTTTCGATGCGCTACCCCCTGGTGGACGGTCAGGGCAATTTCGGTTCCATAGACGGCGATTCCCCGGCTGCCATGCGTTACACCGAAGCCCGCCTTGCCAAAACCGCCGAAGAACTTCTGACAGACCTGGAAAAAGAAACCGTCGACTTCACCGATAACTTTGACGGCTCGCTGCAGGAACCGGAAGTGCTGCCCGCGCGCATGCCAAACCTGCTGATGAACGGCTCCAGCGGTATCGCGGTTGGAATGGCAACTAACATTCCCCCGCACAACCTGCGCGAGCTCACGGCTGCTCTGAACATCCTCATCGATCGTTATGATGAAATCGACGAGGTGAGCGTTGAAGACCTGATGCAGGCTGTCCCAGGCCCGGATTTCCCGACTGGCGGTATCATCGTTGGCGGCGAGGGTATCCGTCAGGCTTACAGTACCGGGCGCGGCAAGCTGACCGTGCGCGGCGCCGCGGAAATTGAAGAAATCAAAGCCGGCCGCTACGCGATTATCATCACCGAAATCCCATATCAACTGAATAAAACCAGCCTGATTGAGCGCATCGCGGAACTGGTTCGGAGCGGCAAGCTGGACACGATATCAGACATGCGCGACGAATCTGACCGGCGGGGTTTGCGCATCGTGATTGAACTGAAGCGCGGAACCCAGCCTAAAAAAGTGCTCAACCAGCTGTACAAATTCACGCCGCTCCAGTCCACTTTCGGCGTGCAGCTGCTGGCCCTGGTAGACGGAGAGCCGCGCACGCTTTCGCTCAAGCGCGCCCTCTTCCATTACCTGGAACACCGCCAGGTGGTTATCACCCGGCGCGCGCTCTATGAGCTGGACAAAGCCAAAAAACGGGCGCACATCCTGGATGGGCTGCTCATCGCGCTGGCAAACCTGGACGAAGTCATTCACATCATCCGAACCTCACCAGACGCGGACGCCGCGAAGACCAAACTGATGGAACGCTTCGCCCTGACCGAAATCCAGGCCCAAGCCATCCTTGATTTGCAACTGCGCCGGCTGGCCGCCCTCGAACGTCAGAAGATTGAGGATGAGCACAAAGAGCTGATGATACAAATTGCCGGGTTGGAAGATTTACTCGCCCATCCCCACAAAATTCTCGAGGTTATCCGCACCGACCTGAACGACGTTACCGAAAAATTCGGCGACGCGCGCCGTACCCGCATTGAGCACGACTTGGATAACGACCTCTCAGACGAAGCCCTGGTGCAAGACGCGCCGGTATTCGTCTCCATCACCCAGCGCGGCTACATCAAACGCGTCTCCGACAGCGCCTACCGGGCGCAAGGGCGCGGCGGGCGCGGTGTCTTGGGGCAGACTATGCGGGATGAAGATGAAGTCTTGTTCTTTGTGCGCAGCAACACGCTTGCCACCCTGCTGTTCTTCACCGATAAGGGCAAGGTCTATTCCGAACGCGTTTTCGAACTCCCCGAAGAAAGCCGGCAGGGCAGAGGTATCGCCCTGGTCAACATCCTCAACCTGGAACCAGATGAAACCGTCACCGCCCTGCTCTCCGTGCCGGATTTTGGGCAGGCGAGTTACTGCACCATGGCAACCCGCCGCGGACGCGTCAAGCGAATTGCCCTCTCAGAATTTGCCAGCGTCCGTCCCTCGGGGCTCATCGCGATTAAGTTGGATGGAGACGACCGCCTGGGTTGGGTTTGCCTGACCAAAGGAAAAGACCATGTGCTGTTGGTAACCCACGGCGGAAAAGCGCTGCGTTTTTCGGAAGAAGAAATCCGCCCGACCGGGCGCACAACAATGGGCGTCACCGGCATCCATCTGCGCGCGAATGACGGACTGGCGGCAATGGCAGTGGTGGAGCAAGACGGCTACCTGCTCGTCCTGACTGAGAAAGGCTTCGGCAAACGCACCCCGCTGGAAGAATACATGCCCAAATCCCGCGCCACGGGCGGCGTGGCCACCCTGAACCCCGCGGCGCTGGCCCGCATAGGCAAGGTGGCTGAAGCGCTGGTCTTGCAAGAAACGGATGAAATCACCCTGATTTCTTCCGCCGGAATTGTGCTGCGGATGAAAGCTGCCAATGTTTCCGTGCAGGGCAGAGCGACGCAAGGCGTCAAGGTGATGGTGTTGGACGAAGGGGATACCCTGGCGGCAGTCGCCCGCATTCCAGCCGAAAGCGTCGGTCCGTCCGCGGAAACCAACCCGCCTTTGGACGCGGACCCGGCCGGAGACCCGGCCGATCAGCCGGATATTTCCGCGGAATAGCGGCGCGAGAGGAGGCCGTCCTCTCCTTCCGCCCATAAACTGCCGTCATCCGCGACGGATATCAGACGCACCCAGAGCGCAGTTTCCGTGTTGGTCCGCAAGGGCACCCACTCTCCCTTGAATGCCAGGCAGGTATTAATTTCTTCGATAAACCCGGGCGTGGGCAGCAGCTCCCGCGCGCGCCGCAGTTCAGGCAGCAGGTATTCCAGGAGAGACTGCGGGGTGGTATGGATATGGGCTTGTCCTTCCAGGCTGCCAGCCGGATAAACCGCGTCTGCCTGGGGGGGTAAGGCCTGGTCATTGAGGTTCACCCCCATCCCGAGCACAAGCGCGCTGGGGATTTCATCTTGCCAAAGGGTTTCCACCAATACGCCGCTCACCTTTTTCCCTTCCAGAAGCACATCGTTCGGCCATTTAATGCGGGGGTCCGCCCCAAAATTACGGGAAAGGACGCGCGCGAGCGCCAGGCATCCCAGCAGCGTGAAGCGGGTCAGATAAGGATACTCGCGCGGTTGCGGGCGGAATAACACGCTGAAGGTCAGCGAAGCTTCCGGGTGGGAATGCCAGCTTCTCCCGCTCCGCCCGCGCCCGCCGGTTTGACGCAGAGCGCGCACCAACGTGCCGTCCGGAGCGCCAAGGTCCGCCAGATTGAGGCATTCATCATTTGTGGAATTGGTCTCAGGGATGAGAATTTGGTGAAAGCCAGCAGAATCAGGCCCGGAAGCCATCCTAAAAAACCCTACGCTTCCCGCGGTAATGAAAAACAAATGCGCGAGCCTTCCTTGTAAGTTTCGTCCACCCAGATTTTGCCCTCGTGCGCTCTCACAATTTCCCGACACAAATACAGCCCCAGCCCGGTTCCTTTGGTGGTTTTCGCGACATCATCCGAGCGGTAAAACCGGTCAAACACATACGAAAGGTCGCGCGGGTCAATCCCCGGGCCGTGGTCGCTCACACAGACGACAACGTCCTTCGGGCGCGACTTGCCGCTGATCCGGATTTCTCCGGAGGGGCTGTATTTCATCGCATTGTTCAGCAGGTTAGTCAACACCTGCCGGATGCGCTCCTCGTCCGCCTGAACCGTCGGAAAATCGGGCGGAAAATCCACCGCGAAGCTGTGTTGGTCTGTTTGCGCGGTATAGCGGTCTGCCAGGAAGCGCGCCAGCTGTGGGAAGGAAAGCTCGGCTTTTTTCAGGGTCAGCCCGCCAGCTTGCAAACGGGTCGCGTCCAGCAGGTCTTCAACCATGAGCGTGAGGTGGTCAGCTTCTTCTTCGATAACCGCTAAACTATCCGAAACCACGCCTCGGTCCCACTCCACATCATCCCGACGTAAAGTGCTCACGTAGCCTTTAATCAGCGCGATGGGGGTCTTCAATTCGTGGCTCACCACGGAGATGAAGCTGGTTTTCATTTCTTCGGCGGTGCGGAAGCGGGTGATATCCCTTACCGAGGCGATGACATTGAGCAGCGCCCCGTTGGCTGAAAACAGCGGTCCGTAACTTATCCCGACCGGCAGCGGCTCGCGCACGCCCTCGCGGATAAGGTCGCCTTCCAGATAGAAAACATTTTGCACGTTTTGCGACCAGCCGCTGCCGATGGCAGCCTCGAGGGTGGTTCCCTGCGGCGGGTTTGCCCAGCGGATAACGTTCGCGAAGGGCTTCCCGAGCAAGGCTTCCTCGCTGGTATTCAGAAGCCGCTGCAGCGCTTTGTTCGCGTGTTCCACTTTCAGCTCCGGCGTCAGGATGAGAATGCCGTCCGCCGCCGAGTCCAGCAGAGCTTCCAGGCGCAGGGACTGTTCGCGGGTTTCGTTATAAAGCCGCGCGTTGCGCACGGCAATAGCCGCCTGGTTGGCAAAGCTGGTCAGCAGCATGCGGTCGTTGGTGGAAAAAAGCCCGTGGTAATTGCGGAACACATAGATTTGCCCGATGATTTGCTTCTGAAAAATCATGTTGATGCCAACGCCGGTCAGCATGCCCATGCTGATATCGTTCAGCATGCGGTTGATTTCGGGGACGTGCACCTCGCTCGCGTCTTCGGATTCGCTGGGCTGCGCTTCGAGCCAATTCTTCAGATAGTTCAGCAGCGCGTCGGCGATGCCTTCGTGCACGGCGATATGCCAGCCGTGTTTTTCGTCTTGCAGGGCAATAAAGCCGGCATGGCCGGTCAGCATTTCAATCGCGATTCGCAGGATTCGAAGGAGCAGGGTATCCAAATCCAGCTCTTCGGTGAGAGCGCGGGAGATCTCAAGCAGGTAGTCGCGCTGACGCACGCGGTAATCAGGAAGCATGCCCCCATTTTAACCGCAAATGAATAAACCGCGCGGACGTGCAAAAGGAAGGGTGGGATGGTGCTGGCCGCGCTCCTGGACCGGACGATCGGCTTTCGGCGGATGCGAACTCCGGTATCCTATAGTAGTGGCGAAGCATCCCGATAAGATCAGCATCTCCAAGAGAACACCCTGATAAGAATGCTTCGCCCATTCTCCTGAATATTTGGCTGATCGGCTTGCGCTCCTGGACCGGACGATCGGGTTTCGGCGGATGCGAACTCCGGCATCCTATAGTAGTGGCGAAGCATCCCGTTAAGATCAGCATCTCCAAGAGAACACCCTGATAAGAATGTTTCGCCCATTCTCCTGAATATTTGGCTGATCGGCTTGCGCTCCTGGACCGGACGATCGGGTTACGGCGGCTTGGAAATAGCAAGCCGCCCTACGAGCCGATTCGCTATTGCGAAGGAGCGTCAGCGACTGAAACAATCTCCCGCCATGCCAGCAGGGAGATCGCCGCGCTGCGCTCGCGATGACAAACAAACTTGCCCGCGAAGACAAACAAACGCGCAAAAAGCGCGGCTCTGCATAAGCCGCGCCTGTGTTTACGTCTGTAAAAAAACTCAGATAAGCTGATGCTTTTTTTCCGCCAGCCCGATGGCCTCATCCAGGATGAGCATGGCTTCATCGACCTCGGATTTGCTGGTGGAAAGCGGCGGGGTAATCCGAATCACGCTCTTCCCGCAGCCCAGGGTCATCATCCCGCGTTCAAAAGCCAGGTTGACGATATCGTCGCGTAAAGCGTCCGCCGGCTGCTTGGTGTCCTTGTTCAGCACAAACTCAACTCCCAGCATAAAGCCCTTGCCGCGGACATCCCCGATGCTGGGGTGCTTGGCTTGCAGCTCTTCAAGCGCGTCCTTACAATAAGCCCCAACCACGCGGGTGTTTTCCAGGTACTCCTCTTCAATAAGTTGGATGGTCATCAGCGCCGCCGCGCAAGAAATCGGGTTGCCGCCGTAGGTGTTGCCGTGCGAACCTTTGGGCCAGTTCATAATGTGCTTCTTGGCAACCATCGCCCCCAGCGGCATGCCGGAAGCAATCCCTTTGGCGGTCAACAAAATATCCGGTTCCACGCCGTAATGCTCAATCGCCCACCACTTGCCAGTTCTGCCCATTCCAGACTGAACCTCATCCACAATCAGGAGGATATCGTATCGGTCGCACAGGTCGCGCAAGGCCGGGAAAAAATCATCCGGCGGAAAAATATAACCGCCCTCACCCTGCACGGGTTCCAGCAATATCCCGGCCACGTCATCGCCGGGTACCAGACGTCCCAATATCTCCTCTTCAATATAGTGCACGACAGTTTCTCCATGGCCCATACCCGGGCGGCGTTGGAGCAGCGGACGGTATGGGTTGGGGAAGGGCACGTGCACCACGCCGTTCATAAGAGGGAAGAAGCCGCCTTTGTAATTGGCTTTGCTGGCGGTGAAGGTGACCGCCCCGAGCGTGCGCCCATGAAACGCGCCCAAAAAGCCGATGAATTGCGAGCTGCCCGTATGATACCGCGCCAACTTAATCGCGGCCTCCACGCTCTCGGTGCCGGAATTGGTCATAAAACAACACGACGGACCTTCCCAAGGCATGAGAGAATCCAGTTTTTCGCCAAGCGTTATCCATTTGTCGTGATAAAAATCGGATGAGATGTGAATAAATTTTTCGGCCTGCTCCTGGATGGCTTTTACCACGCGGGGATTGCTGTGACCAGTGGCCGCGACGGCGATTCCGGCTTCAAAGTCCAGGAAGCGGTTGCCGTCCACATCCCAGACCTCGGTTCCCAGCCCGTGATCCATCACAAAAGGGTATCCGCGCGGATAGGAAGGGGAAATGACCTGCCCATCCCGTTCGATGTAGGCTCGCGCCAATTCTCCGGGTAAGTTCAAAGGCTGCATAGCTGAGTCTCCTTTCAGTGAGCGATTAAATAAAAAGAACCAGCCAAAGGTGAGTTATGGTTGGTTCTATTTGCGTCAATCATAGAAATATTATACCATACGTCCGCGGCACCCCAACCCGACTGCCGCTGCCGGTTCATTTCTGGCTGGCGTCCAAAGTTGTTTGACGCCTCCCGAAATTCCTGCTATCATCCAAATGATGAACAATTCCAGCAGTAAGGACGAACGCAAATCGCGAATATGGAAAAAGCTTAAGAGCGAAGCCCGCTGGCTCTTGCCTGGCACAGGCTTCAAGCGTTGGATTCTGCTCACCATCTTGGGTTCCATGCTGCTCGGGTTAAGTCTGGCGCTGCTCATCCTCGGCTACTATCGCTCCGCCGTCAACCCCACCGTGGTTCCCATCCTGGCGTTCCTTTCTTTACGCTGGCTGGACCGTCCAATTCGCTTTGTTCTCTTCGGCGGAATCGGCTTGGCGCTGATTGTGATTGGCATCTGGGGCGCAAACCGCTCCCTGCTCAAGCCTTTCGAGCGCTCCGGACGCCCGCTGATTGATACCATCCAATCCTTCCGCCGGCGCGAGAAGGGCATGCGCGTGGTGGTCATCGGCGGGGGGCACGGCCTGGCAACGCTCTTGCGCGGGCTCAAAGAATACACGCACAACATTACCGCAATCGTCACCGTGGCCGATAACGGCGGCTCTTCCGGCGAACTAAAGCGCGATATGGGCATCCTCCCCCCCGGCGACATCCGCAACTGCCTGGCCGCCCTCAGCAGTGATGAAGCGCTGCTTTCCCAGGTGTTTCAATACCGCTTTCAAGCCGGCACCGGTCTTACCGGTCATTCGCTCGGCAACCTGTTAATCTCCGCGCTGAGCGAAATTACAGGCAGCTTTGAAGAAGCAGTCGCCGAATCCGGGCGCGTATTGGCAATCTACGGCCAGGTTCTGCCCGCCACAGTCTCCAACGCGGAACTGATTGGTGAAATACAAGACCCGCAAACCGGACAAATCATCCGCGTGAGCGGCGAATCAGAACTGACCAACACCCCCGGCAGCATCAAACGCGTCTGGTTAGACCCGGCTGCCACGCCTGCCTATCCGCCAACGGTGCAAGCCATCCTTGGCGCGGACCTGATTATCCTCGGACCGGGCAGCCTCTATACCAGCCTGCTGCCCAACCTGCTCGTCACCGGGCTGACGGACGCGCTGGAAGCCAGCCGCGCGCAAAAATACTTCGTGTGCAACGTCGCCACGCAGCGCGGCGAAACGGACGGGTTCAACGCCTCCGACCATCTGCGCGTCATCGAACAACATATCGGCCGCGACCTGTTTGACCTGGTGGTGTGCAACCGCAGCTTCCGCGGCAAGCTGGAACAAGACATCGAATGGGTGACCGCCGATGTGCCCCTGCATGAAAACTATCACGTCTACGAAGCGGACCTGGTGGACGACCTATATCCCTGGCGGCATGATTCCAAGAAACTTGCGCGGGCTGTCGTGAACCTGTTCGAGGAACGCACCGGACCACTTTCCTGACTATTTCAACCTTTTACTTGGCATAAATATGTTTTGAATTCAACCCTGAAAATGGTAAAATTAATTGTTCATTCACAACATTCCATGGAGGATTTTCTATGAAAACTAAAGTAGGTATCAATGGCTTTGGCCGCATCGGGCGACAAGTCTTAAAAGCGATTTCGGAACGCGCTGGCGACGAACTGGAAGTCGTGGCTATCAACGATTTGTTTGATGCCAAGACGAACGCGCACCTGTTTAAATACGACTCCAATTACGGTATCTATCCCGGCAGCGTGGAAGTCGTAGATGGCAACCTTGTTATCGATGGCAAGACCATCAAAGTCTTCGCCGAAAAAGACCCGGGCAACCTGCCCTGGAAGGCTCTCGGCGTTGATATCGTGATTGAGTCAACGGGCATCTTCACCACCGCCCGCTCAGAAGAAGGCAAAGTTGGCGCGGACGCGCATATCCTGCGCGGCGGCGCCAAAAAAGTCATCATCTCCGCCCCCGCCAAAGGCGAAGATTTGACTCTCGTCCTGGGCGTCAATGATGAAAAGTACGACCCGGCAGTGCACCATATCATCAGCAACGCCTCCTGCACCACCAACTGTCTGGCTCCCGCCGCCAAGATTGTGCACGACAATTTCAAAATCCTGAACGCGGTTATGACCACCATCCACTCTTACACCAACGACCAGGTCATCCTGGACCAGGGGCACAAGAAGGAAATGCGCCGCTCCCGCGCTGCCGGTCTCAACATCATCCCGACCACTACCGGCGCCGCCAAAGCTGTCGCCTTGGTCATCCCCGATCTCAAAGGTAAGTTTGACGGCTACTCTCTGCGCGTCCCGACCCCCACTGTTTCCATCGTGGATTTTGTCGCGACCATCGAGAAACCGACCACCAAGGAAGAGCTTAATGCCGCCTTCGTCGCGGCTGCCAACGGCCCCCTGAAGGGCATTCTGGGCGTCACCACCGGCGATTACGACCAACCGCTGGTCTCTTCTGATTTCAAGGGCGACCCCCGCTCTTCAATTGTCGATCTGCCCAACAATATGGTCATGGGCGGCAACTTGATTAAAGTTGTGACCTGGTACGACAATGAATGGGGTTACTCCTGCCGCACCGCCGATTTGGCGAAACTCGTTGCCAAATCCCTGTAATCTGGCGCCAGAGCACTGAACATGAGAGTGCGCGAAGCTGTTTATAGCAAACAGTGGAGCGCACTTTTTTAACCAAGGAGGTTTTGATGTTTAACAAGAAACTGGTCACCGACCTGGACGTAAAAGGTAAGAAGGTGCTTGTCCGGGTAGACTTCAACGTCCCGATCAAAGAAGGCAAGGTGAAAGATGCCACCCGCATTACTGCCGCCTTACCCACCATCCAATACCTGCTCGACCACGGCGCGGCTGTCATCCTGTGCTCCCATCTGGGGCGCCCGAAAGACGCGCCGGACCCGGCCTACACCATGAAGCCCGTGGCGGATTACCTGGGTACCCTTATTTCCGCGCCGGTCAAGTTCGCGGAAGACTGCATCGGCCCAACAGCCGAAGCCGCTTCTGCTGCGCTCAAACCCGGCGAAGTGCTGGTGCTTGAAAACACGCGTTTCCACGCTGAAGAGACCAGGAATGACCCCGGCATGGCAAAAGCGCTGGCTTCCCTGGCGGATTTATATGTGAACGATGCCTTTGGGTCCGCGCACCGCGCGCACGCCTCCACAGCCGGCGTGGCAGAATACCTGCCCTCTGCCGCCGGGTTCCTGATGGAAAAAGAAATTAAATATCTGGGCAATGCCATCGCCAACCCCACCCGTCCCTTCGTGGCGATACTGGGCGGGGCAAAAATCAGCGACAAAATCGGCGTGATTGAGAACCTGCTCAAGAAAGCGGATAAGATTTTGATTGGCGGCGGCATGGCGAACACCTTCCTGGCAGCCCAGGGATATCAAATGGCCGACTCGCTGGTGGAAGCGGAAGTATTAGACCAGGCCCGCGCGCTGCTGGCAAAGTCGGAAGGTAAGCTGCTGCTGCCCTGCGATATGGTCATCGCGGATGCCTTTGACGCGGAAGCCAAAAAGCAGACCCTGCCGCTGGGTGACGTTCCGGCTGGCTGGCGCGTCCTGGATATTGGACCCGAAACCGTCAAGGCTTTCGGCGCCGAAATTGCCAAAGCCGGCACAATCGTCTGGAACGGACCCATGGGCGTGTTTGAGTTCCCGCGCTTTGCCGAGGGCACATACGCCGTGGCAAAAGCCGTCGCCGATAGCGGCGCGGTCAGTATCATTGGCGGCGGCGATTCGGTGTCTGCCATCAACCAATCCGGTCTGAGCGACAAGATAACGCACATTTCCACGGGCGGTGGGGCTTCCCTGGAAATGCTCGAGGGGCTTGAGCTTCCCGGCGTCGCGCTGATTTCGGATAAGTAAATAAGTTCCGCAAGCTTCAGAGCCGCTCCAAAGATTGGGGCGGCTTTGTTGCTTAAAAGCCCTGCCCGAGAGCGATTCAGGCGCGCAAAACGCGTTTTATTATCAAAGCCGGTAGCTTCCTCAGTACCGCTGTGTGCAGAAAAACAATCGCGGGCAATCGTCAGAATGAACCTCGCCGCGGGGTGCTCGCGGGCGCTCGAAAACCGGAGAGGACGGCGCGGAACCCTGCCGTTGGCTGGCTTGTCCGCGCTTATCCGCCAACGGAAAACAAATCTGCCTCTGGCTATCGCCCCGCTGGTGGGGGGAGGCCGCCGATCCCAAAATACCAGTGAGCGCAGAAACCGCGGTAAAACGAACCGGGCGGTCAACTTGCTGCCAGGCTGGTTGACGCCGGGCCGGGGATGGAGTACTATCTGAATAATTCAGATTTCTTCTGATTTCCATGGAGAGAATATGAACACAAATCGGTCAACCATACAGACCAAGTTTGCCTTCCTGCTTCTGGCGGCCGCGCTCGCGCTTGGCGCCTGCGCCCCAAAAGTCGCCCCCACCAGCGCCGCGGAATATATCGCCTCCCAGGTGGCAGCCACTATCCAATCTCAAGCCACACAAGACATGGTCGAGACCTTAATCGCGCGTATGACCCTTCAGGCAATGCCAACCGACACGCCAGTTCCGACACCGACATCAACCCCAGCCCCCACAGCCACGCTCGCGCCAACCGTCGCCACAACTGTTGTCTACATCGCTCCGGTCCCCACAGTCACTTCAACGCCGCCGTCGCTTTGTCTGAGAGCCGAGCTCGTATCAGATGTGACCATCCCCGACGGCACCACACTCAACCCGGGCGAATCCTTCACCAAGACCTGGCGCCTCAGGAACGCGGGTACCTGCGCGTGGAACACGGAATTTGATATCGTATTTATCAGCGGAGATCAGCTTTCCGCGCCCGCGATCCTGGACTTTCCCGCTAATGTGCCGGTGGGAGGCACGATTGACATCAGCGTCAAGATGACCGCCCCAACTGGCGCCGGCACTTATACCGGATATTGGGCGTTCACCGGCCCGGGCAGGCAGGTGTTTGGGATTGGCCCTGATGGAAAGGGATATTTCCAGGTTCAGATTGTGGTAAAATAAAATGCTTGTTTAGCAAAAGCCGCTCAAACTTCAGGGCGGTTTCTCATTGAAAACCCGGCCCGGCTGCCCATAAGCAGGGCTGCCCGGCAAAAAGCTTAGCATTATTCGAATGCATAAGGAGCAACTAAGATGAACGGAAAAAATAGCAAACTTTGGTTGACACTGCTGAGCGGAGCGCTCGTGCTGATTTTCGCGCTCAGCGCCTGCCAACCCGCCGCGGAGAAAACCCCATCCCCTGAGGAAATCGCTCAGCGCGTCGCCCTGACGCAGCAGGCAGCCGCCACAGAAGCTTTTGTACAGACCCTGATTGCCAAGGTTGACGAACTGAGCAATCAGCCGACCTGGACGCCCCAGCCGACCTATACACCTTTTCCCAGCCCAACCATAGCCGCGCCGACTGCTGTCGTGGGCACCCCAGCCGCCCCGGCCCCCCAACCCACCGCTCCCTCCGGCACCAAATGCTATCAGATGGAATTTCTTGGGGATGTTAACTACCCACCCGATACCATCGTGTCTCCCGGTGATACCTTCATTAAAAAATGGAAAATCAAGAACACCGGCACATGCA
Source organism: Chloroflexota bacterium (assembly GCA_029556265.1). Taxonomy (GTDB): domain Bacteria; phylum Chloroflexota; class Anaerolineae; order Anaerolineales; family Anaerolineaceae; genus Mesolinea. Next base: position 33,403 of record JAKQFH010000059.1, read on the forward strand.
CCTGGACAACAGACTTTGATATCATTTTGGTCTGGGGAGACAAAATCGGCAAAAACGGGGATATCGCTTACGACGTCAAACCCGGCGATACTTATGAGGTGGAGGTGAAGGTTACCGCGCCGATGACTGCCGGCACCTACATCGGCTACTGGATGATGACTGACAATCAAGGCGCGCGCTTTGGTTATGGTCCCGGCGGGGATTACTCGCTGGCAGTGAAAATACAGGTTGTGAAGTAAATCAGCAGGTAAATTTCAATTTTTTACGAGCCGCCCCGTGAACTTTGGGTGCGGCTCGTTTGCTTTTTGTCCACCCGACCAAGAATCAAAAAAGAATTCGCGATTTGTTACCTATGCGCAAGATTTTTGCTTGCCCGGGCAGCAGTCTGGCGCAGAAATCGCGACAGCGGGGCGCGGGAACCTCCCAGGCCAGGCGTTCTGTCCATCTTCGCTCCGGTAAAGTGGTTTGCAAACGGGTGTCCGGGAGTAAAATCTCAGAAAGAGGAGACTTAAAGGGGGACTCGGAAACAGCGCCAGGGTCAGAATTTCACAGCGGCAAAAAACATTCTGGAGGGTGTAAAAAACCGTACTGGCAGAAAGCCGCTTCGCCTCACTGGAGGGCAAACAAACATCAGGCACAAGCCGCGCCGCGCCGGCTATGACATACTGCGCTTTATACGGGCCCGGACAGGTAAACCGGGCTGCGTCCAATCAATTTGGTAGGTGCCCAGCTTATTCCGGAACAAAAGCTTTGATTTAAACGTCTTGAAAATGATGTATGATGTATGTATGTTCTAAAGGAGTACATGATGAAAACGAAAATGAAATCCTTCGGTCCCTGGGCAGTCGCCCTTGTGCTCATCAGCGCCCTGGTGCTTTCGGCATGTAACGCGCCTTTCATCCCCACGCAAAACCTTGATGACGCAGTTCAAAAAGCCATGCAAACCCTGCAGGCGCAAGCCACCCTGGAAGCTTTTCAGACCATGGTAGCTCATATGACCTCAACCCCAGGCAGCCTGCCCGGGGAAACGCCGACAGTCCCGGCAGGCACCGCGCTTCCTCCCACGCCTGCCCCTCCCACGCTGGTGCCCACCGTCGCGATTACGATAATTCCGCCAACCGCAACGTGGGTCCCCCCCACGGCAACAGTCATTCCACCCAGCCCCACCCCGAAACCCTGCAACCGCATCGAGTTCGTCTCGGATGTGACCATCCCCGATGGAACCAAAATTGTTGGCGGCACCAGTTTCGTCAAAACCTGGCGCCTCAGGAATGCCGGTTCCTGCACATGGTCCACAGCCTATGATATGGCTTTTGTGGATGGCGACTTGATGAGCGGCCCAAAGTTCGTGGATATGCCCAAAGAGGTGAAACCCGGGGAGACCATTGACCTGAGCGTGACGATGATTGCACCCAGCACGCCGGCAAAGTACACCGCCTACTATATGCTCGTGGATCAGAACGGGAAGCGTTTCGGCCCAAAGCCAGACGGCACGGGTTCTTTCTGGGTCAAAATCGAGTCCACTCCCGGTAAAAATATTGCCTACAGCTTTGCCGCCGAAGCCTGCAGCGCCACCTGGACCTCCAATGGCAGCAGCGACCCCCTGAAATGCCCCGGGAAAACCAGTGATATCAGCAAAGGCTACGTCATCCCCAAAGCCAATCCTATTCGCGAGGACGGCGGTAAGGAAAACGAGCCCGGGCTTATCACGCGCCCGGATAACACCAGCGGCGGTTTCATTACCGGTCAATTCCCGGAAATCGCCATCAAAAATGGAGATAAATTCAAAGCCACCATCCAGTGCGAAGGCGGCATGAACAACTGTGATATCTACTTTGTGCTTGAAGCCAGGTCGGGCAGCGAACCGGTGGTTTTGCTGGGCAGCTGGCACGAGGCCTTTGACAATAATTGGAGACCGATTTCTGTAGACCTGTCGTGGTTCGCTGGCAAGAATGTTACCTTCTACCTGACCGTCCGCAACGGCGCTACCTCCGCGGATAACAGCGGTCTGTGGCTGCAGCCCATCATTTACAGGCCATAAGGCGCGCTCAATGGTTCATTAAACAGGCTGCCCCGCAGGGCAGCCTGTTTTTTAAGCGCCAGCGGCAGGAAATGGCGCTTGGGTGGGGGTTTGCGTGGTAGAATCAACCTGATAAATTCCCATTGAAGAAAGGACACATAATGAAATCTAGAAAACCAATGGTTGCAGGTAACTGGAAAATGAACAAAACCCTGGCCGAATCACGCGACCTGATTCGCGCTATCCAGCCCGAGGTGGCGGGGATTGATGGGGTGGACATCGTGGTATGTCCGCCGTTTGTGAGCCTGGGCGTTTCCCGCCGGGAAACTGACGAGACGAATATCAAAGTCGGTGCGCAAAACATACACTGGGAAGCCAGCGGCGCTTACACTGGCGAGGTTGCTGCCGGGATGTTGGTGGATTTGTGCGAGTATGTGATTATCGGTCACTCTGAGCGCCGGGCGATGTTTGGCGAAACTGACGCGACCGTAAACAAAAAGGTCCACGCCGCTCTGAAAGCCGGGCTCAAACCGATTATGTGCGTGGGCGAAACCCTGAGTGAAAACCAGGCGGGGCAAACCGCTGCCGTGGTGGAAGGTATGGTCCGCGGCGGCTTGGTGGGCGTTACCCCTGAGCAAGCCGGGAACATCATCATCGCTTATGAACCCGTCTGGGCAATCGGAACCGGCCTGGCCGCCACCCCGGAAGGCGCGAATGGCGTGCACAAAGATGTTATCCGCCCTGTCTTGCGAGAGCTATTCGGCGCGGAAGTTGGGGACGCGATGCGCATTCTGTACGGCGGCTCGGTCACAGCCGCGAACGCTGCGGAGCTTTTCTCCCAGTCTGATATTGACGGCGGCTTGGTTGGCGGTGCCTCGCTCAAGCCCGATTCCTTCGCCGCGATTGTGAAAGCCGCGCTCTGAGGCGGCTTTGCTGGAACTTAACGGGCAGCCCAAAAACTGCCCGTTTTTAACATTTTTTCTGCGCGCCACTTGACAAGCCCCTCCAGAATCTTATAATAAGCCTATCAACTGCGAACGAGGAAAGTAGCCCGTCCGGACCCAACAGGGACGTTCCGCCGCTGACTGAAAGCGGAACCTGGCAAAAGATGGAAGAAGTTCCCTCGGGAGTTGTGCGGGTGAAAACCGAGTAGTCCGCACCGGGCTTTCCCGTTACAGGAACCTTGAGCGGGCTGCGCAGAGCGGCCAACAAGGGTGGTACCGCGGCAGATGTGCCCGTCCCTTGACCGGGCGGGTTTTTTGTTGTCTGCCGCATATTTTTTGTTGAGGTGAGAGATGTCTGTTTTGGAACAATTGGAATTGGAAAAAATCACAGCCCTTTCCGAGTTGGAAAGAGCCCAAACCGAAGCCGAGCTGGAAGCTTGGCGTCTGGCGCATCTGGGCAAGTCTTCCCCGGTAATGCAAGCCTTTTCCGCGCTGGGCTCCGCCTCCAAAGAGGAGCGACCGTTGATTGGCAAGGCCGCCAACGCGGTTAAAACCGCTCTGGAAGGCGCGTATGCAGCAAAACACGATGCGTTGCGCCAGCTCGCGCTCTCTCGCGCGCTGGAGAACGAGCGCCTGGACGTCACCCTACCCGGACGCGCGCCGCGCCGCGGCAGGCTGCACCCGCTCAACCAGACCCTGCGCGAAATTTTCCGCATATTCGGAGATATGGGCTTTCAGGTCTATCACTCACCGGAAGTGGAAACCGACGATTACAACTTCACCTTCCTGAACATGCCACCCTACCATCCCGCCCGGGATATGTGGGATACCTTTTACACGGAAAAAGAAGGTGTTTTACTGCGCACGCATACCTCTCCAGGTCAGATTCATATTATGCGCGAACGCGCTCCGGAAGCCATCCGCGCCATCCTGCCGGGTACCACCATGCGCTATGAGCAGCTCACGGCGCGCTCCGAAATTGAGTTCGTGCAGGTGGAGCTGCTGGTGGTTGGCAAGGGCATCACTTTCGCGGATATGAAAGGCACCCTGAACGATTTCGCCGCGCGCACCTTTGGCAAGGATGCCCGCACGCGCCTGCGCCCCTCGCACTTCCCCTTCACCGAGCCAAGCGCCGAGATGGACGTGGAATGCTTTGTGTGCGGCGGCAAGGGCTGCGGCGTCTGCAAAGGAAGCGGTTGGCTGGAAATTCTGGGCTGCGGGATTGTGCACCCGACTGTGTTGGAATACGGCGGCTACGACCCGCGCGTCTTCTCTGGGTTTGCCGCCGGTATGGGGATAGACCGCTCCACGCTGATGCGCTACCGTGTGGATGATATCCGCCATTTCCGCAACAATGATGTGCGCTTCCTGGAACAGTTCTAAGCCTGGATGAGGAGTTGAGATGAAAGCACCCTTAAGCTGGATTAAAGATTACGTTACCCTGGACGGGTTCAGTATTGAAGAAATCGCCCGCAAACTCACCATGACAGGTCTGGAAGTGGACAGTATTTTGTTGGTAGGTCTGCCCAAGCCAGAAGGCGAAAAACACGAATTTAAATACGAAGGTATCTCCTGGGACCCGGAGAAGTTGGTCGTCGCGCGAGTGGACGAGGTGATGCCGCACCCCAACGCGGACAAGCTGGTTTTATGCCGTCTGAACGACGGGCAGCGCAATGTGATTGTCCTGACTGGCGCTCCGAATTTGTATCCTTACAAAGGCATTGGCCCGCTGGCTGAGCCGTTGAAAGTTGCCTACGCGCGCGAAGGCGCCCAACTTTATGACGGGCATCAGCCCGGCCAGGTGCTGACCAAATTGAAGCGCGCCGTCATTCGCGGAATTGAATCTTTTTCTATGATTTGCTCAGAAAAGGAACTGGGGATTTCTGACGAGCACGACGGCGTCATCATTCTGGATAACGACGCGCCGGTGGGCATGCCCCTGGCAGACTATATGGGCGACGCGGTCTTTGATATTTCCATCCTGCCCAATATGGTGCGGGACGCGTCTATTATCGGCATCGCCCGGGAACTTGCCGCCGTGACAAAGCGCGAACTGCGCGAGCCCGAAGGCGTTCAGCTGCCCCGCAACGGCAGCCTTGGCGAGCTGGTCAGCCTGCGAGTTACCGACCCGGAACTCAATCCGCGTTTTATGCTTGGGATGGTTGAAAGCGCGCAGCCCAAACCCAGCCCCTATTGGGTGCAGCGCCGCTTGGTTCTGGCAGGCATGCGCCCGATTGACGCGCTGGTGGACGCCACCAACTATACCATGCTGGATACAGGCGAGGCCCTGCACGCATTTGACTACGACCTGCTTGTTGCGCGCGCCGGGGGCGGCAAACCGACAATTATCACGCGCACAGCCGCCCAGGGGGAGAAGCTGACCACCCTGGACGGCAACACCCATACGTTGGATGACACAATGGAACTGGTCTGCGACAGCGCCGGCCCGCTCTCTTTGGCAGGTGTGATGGGCGGCAGCGAGACGGGCATCCATTCCGGAAGCACGCGCGTCCTTTTGGAAGCGGCATCCTGGAATTTTATCAATACCCGGAAAACCATCAGCAAAGTCCGGATCGCGAGCGAAGCCGGCTGGCGCTTTAGCCGCGGCGTTCATCCCGCGCTGGCGGAATACGCCCTGAGCCTATGCCTGAAGCGCATGGCGGATTGGGCCGGCGGCAAGCTGGTGAACGGTATCCTGGACGTCTACCCCCACCCCCAGGCAGACCCCGTAGTGAGCCTGAGCGAAGCTGAAATTGTCTCCGCCCTCGGCGCGCCCATCCCGTTGGATGAAGCCGCGGACATCCTCACCCGGCTCGGCTTCAGCTGCCGCATTGAAAACGGCGAGCTAAGCGCGCAGACGCCTGCCACGCGCCTGGATATCAGCGAAGGCATCGTCGGCAAAGCCAACCTGATTGAGGAAATCAGCCGCGTGTACGGCTACGACCGCCTGCCCGCCACCAGGCTCTCTGCCGAACTGCCAGCTCAGGTGGGCAATCCCAAGCTTGAAATGGAAGAACGCATCCGGGACATTCTGGTGAGCGCCGGCCTGCAGGATACCGTCGCCTACCGCCAGACCTCGCCCGAACGCGAGGCGCGTTTGCTGCCCGAGAATACGCCGGACCCCACGCTGGAGTATGTGCGCCTGCGCAACCCAATTACCCCCGACCGGACCGTCATGCGCCGCAGCAGTCTGGCAACGATGCTGGAACTGCTGGAGCACAACCACAAATTCCGCCCGGGTCTGGCGATGTTCGAACTTGGCCCGGTATTCCTGCCCGTGGAAGGTCAGCTTTTGCCGGATGAGGCCATGCGCCTGACTATCGGCATGACTGGCGCCCGCGAATATCCCACCTGGCAAACCCAGAAATCAGAACAGAAAGACTTCTTTGACCTCAAGGGCGTAGTTGACGCGCTCTTGCAGGGCTTGCATATCCAGGATATCAGCTACCGACCCGCTCGGCACCCCAGTTTTCACCCGGGCAAATGCGCCGAAGTGTGGGCGGGTGAACAGAAGCTGGGCGTGCTTGGCGAACTGCACCCGCTCGTTCGGGAACACTACGAATTTGACGCCGGCGCGGTGCTGGCGGCGGAACTGGACGCTGACCTGCTCGTAGACCTCAGCCAAACCCGATTTGACCACCAATCCATCTCCAACTACCCTTTCATGGTGGAAGATATCGCTCTGATTGTTCCGGAAGGCACCCCCGCGGCAGCGCTGGAAGCTTCAATCCGCCAGGCGGGTGGGAAGCTGCTGGTGAACGCGCGCCTGTTCGACATCTATCGCGGTGAAAAGTTGGGCGAAGGGAATAAGAGTATGGCTTACCAGCTCACTTACCAGGCGCCCGACCGCACCCTGACCGATAAGGACGCCGAAACAATCCGCAACAGGATTGTGCGGGCTTTGGCAAAGGAGTATGGCGCGGTGCTGCGCAGTCAGTAAGCGGGAGTGCGCGAGACTAATTCGAAATGCCCGATTGCGTTGTTAATGCGGTCAGGATAGGCCTGCCATTTATCTTTCTTCCATAAGTCCGGGTGTTGGGGAACCCTCGCTTTTTGGATAGCAAACCAACCAGCCCTTCCTGGCGGTAGCTGCGCGTTATCCGCATCACCTTCTGCTGGAGGCAGGCCGCTTCTGTTTGGGTTGACCCTTTTGCACGACCCGGTCAATTCCTGATTTTCGGGCTGATACTTTTGCTGTCATTTCGACTGCCCGCTTCATCGTGCCTGATACTAATCAGGACATTTCTATTTTGCTATGTTAAGAGATTATCAAGTTGCTCTTAAAAATGTTCGCCATAGACAAAACTCCCTTCTGACTAATGCTATAATTCTTCCATCATCGGCGAGGGAGGCCACCAACCACAAGATATGAATAACTTCATCACGAATGACGACAGCAAGGAACTCAAAGAGCGCCTCCTCGAATTAATCCACGTTAGCAAAGAACTCAAATTCCTGGTCGGCTTCTTTTATTTTTCAGGCATCCAGGAACTATACCAAGGGCTCAAAGAAAATCCGGATGTTATCCTCAAGGTCCTGGTCGGAATGAATATCGACACAGCGAATTTCAAATTGCTCGAGTTTGCTGAATACGGAAACAATACATCCGACAGTGACAAGAGTGAAAAACTGCTAGGGGATATTCGCTTGTCCCTTGCTCACGAGGACTTCGATACCCCTACTTTTTATAAACAAATAGCCTTTATAATCGACCTCATCCAAAAAGATCGTCTTATCATCCGGAAAACCCGCGACCCTAATCACGCAAAAATATATTTTTTCCATACCACTGAAAAAGCCAAGTCTAAGTTATTTATAACCGGCAGCAGCAACCTCACTCGTCCCGCCCTCACCACACAGGCTGAATTCAATGTGGAAATTAGCGACTATGGCGCCAAAGAAACCGAGGCATATTTTGACGCACTTTGGGACGATGCTGTCAAAATTACTGAACGGGACGAGGTGAAACTCAAGCTAATAAAAGTAATCGAAAAAGGCACCCTGGTCCGCAAGATAACGCCCTTCGAGGCTTACGTCCTCGCACTCAAGACCTATATAGAATCCTTCAAACAGGAAAAAATCAGCCCTTATCTCATCGATGTTCTGAAAAAGAACGATTACACCCCCTTCACATACCAGCTTGACGCGGTCCGTCAAGCATTAGCCGTCATCAAAGATAATAACGGCGTCATCATTGCTGATGTGGTCGGATTGGGCAAAACTATCATCGCCTGTTCTGTAGCTTTAGCCCTGCGCAGACGTGGCCTGGTGATATGCCCGCCAGGCTTAATGGGAGATAAAAACAAAAAGAGCGGCTGGCGTATGTACCTAGAACAGTTCGGCCTCCATGATTGGGAAGTGCGTTCTCTCGGAGACCTGGAAGCTACTGCGGAATATATTCAGGATAAGGACGATTTCGAAGTGGTCATTGTAGATGAAGTCCATCGCTTCAGAAATCAAGATACGCGCGACTATGAACAGCTCAAAAACATATGCCGTAATAAGATTGTCATCCTGCTCACCGCCACACCCTTCAACAATCGTCCTGCGGACATCCTCTCGCTGCTCAAACTCTTCATCACCCCTAAAAAATCCTCTATTACTTTGGCAGAAAATCTCGTCGGGATGTTCCGAACCTACAAAACGACTTTTGATCAGCTCTCCTACATCAGCCGTTATCATAAATCCAGCGACCCCAGGAAACGTTCCAAGGTCCAAGCCAATTATGCCGCCCTGTTCGGTGAAGACCAAATTGATCTTGCAAAAGTGCGAGAACGCACGCACATTCTCGCCAACGAAATCCGCGATGTCATCCAGCCTGTCACCATCCGCCGTAACCGTCTGGACCTGAAAAATAATCCCTTTTATAAAGATGAAGTTAAGAACCTCTCGGTGATCGCAGATCCGCAGGAATGGTTTTATGAACTCACACCCGAGCAATCCAAATTTTATGACCTGATCCTGACGAAATACTTCGGCTCGGAAGAGGAAGGCGGGCAATTCATTGGCGCGATATACCGTCCATTCAAATATGAGACGGCTCAGGAAGAAGATAAGTTTTCTGAACGGGAAAATTTCGAATTTGTTCAACAGCACGAATTGTACGAATTTATGCGCCGCTTGTTGGTAAAACGCTTCGAAAGCTCTTTCGGTTCTTTCGAGCAAAGCATACGCCGCTTTCAACGCATCACTGAAAACGCGCTTACGTTTATTAAAAAGACTAACAAATTCATCCTCGACCGTGCGCTTATGGAAAAGATTTATACCTTGGATGAAGAGCTAATCGAAGCGGAGCTTGATCTGTATACCGAAAAGATGCTCAAAGGGAATTACCCCAAGACGAACAAAGTATACAAGCTGGACGAATTCGCCTACCGCTCCAAGTTCTTAGAAGATATCCACTCCGATCTGGAGCTGTACAAAACCATCATCGCAGAGCTGGACCAAATGCATCTGGTGGAGGAGGATCCCAAGAGCCGCTGTCTCGTCGCCGAGATTAGCAAAGTCCTCTCAACTCCTCCACTCCCAGGCGAACCCAAACGTAAGGTGGTCATTTTTTCCGAGTATCTCGACACGGTTAAGCATCTCGAGAAGACCTTGGTACCCCTCTTCCGTAATCGCGTATTGGTGGTGGCTGGGAACCTTAACCCGAAACTTGTCCAGGAGATTACCAAAAATTTCGATGCCTCTGCGAAAAACCCGTCTGATGATTACGACATCCTCCTCTCCACAGACCGCATCTCCGAAGGCTTCAATCTCAACCGCGCCGGCATGGTGATCAACTACGACATCCCTTGGAATCCGGTCCGCGTGATCCAACGCGTAGGGCGCATCAACCGCATCAGTAAAAAAGTCTTCAATGAGCTCAACATCGTCAACTTTTTCCCATCCGAACGAGGCGCCGAATTGGTCAAGTCACGGGAGATTGCCGGTTCGAAAATGTTCCTTATTCACAACATTCTGGGGGAGGATGCCAAGATCTTTGATGTTGATGAAACACCATCTCCTTCGGGTTTGTTCACCCGCCTCACGCAGAATCCGGAAGAATTGGAACAGGAAAGCTTTTATACTCAGATGCTCAAACTTTACGAGGATATCAAAGCAAAATATCCCGACCTGATCACTGAATTAGCCGATTTTCCACCCCGCGTGAAAGTGGCGAAAATGGCTGACGAGAACGAGCTATTGGTCCTTTTCAAAAAGGGACGCCTCTACATCCAAACCCTAAACTACGCCAACCCACAGGGCACGCTTCCTGCGGTTATCAGCTTTGAACAGGCCTTCCCAAAAATAGAATGCGGACCGGACGCGGAAACGCTTCAGCTAAGCTCCCAGTTCTGGGATAAGTACACCCAGGCAAAAAAGGTTAAAGAAATTCCCGAAAGGGCTGGCGGAGCAAAGAGCATCGAAACCCAGGCGCTCAACAACCTGAAAACCTTGCTGAGGAATAGCGAGCCGGCCTTATCTCAGCACCGACAATTCTTGACCGATCTTGTTGAGGATATCCGCGATTACGGAACACTGGCAGATTTCACCTTGCGTACGATCGCGAACTGGGACTCCACTAATCCCGCGCGCTTATCAAAACTGCTAAGGGATATTGCCGTGCTCAAACACGAATTGGGTGAGGATTTCCTGAAGCAGGAGATCGCCCGATACAAAGAAGCCCACGAAGAAATAATCATTGCCATCGAGAACCAGAAACCATGATCAACCCCTATCTGCAGAAACTTATCCAATCCTTCAGCCCCCAGGCGCTCTTCAGGTTTTTGAACGATAAAAACCCAAAAATCGAGCCTGTACACATACTATTGCCCTCCTTGGACGCGGACAACTTTATCGGGGGAGAAAAAGTCGGGGAAGTGCCGCTCAGCGCCCATGAAAACCTGGCAGTGTATTCCATCCAGGTGAACAAAGCGCTCTCCGAGCGCAGCGGAAAAAAGATGCAGTACGATCTGGCCAAGAAGTTGCTGAAGGACGCCAATGACGACGCCGGCATCTTCGTGTTCTATGACGCCAAAGGTGATTTCCGCTTTTCGCTTGTCTACGCCAATTATCTGGGCAAAAAGAGGGACTGGTCCAACTTTCGCCGCTTCACCTACTTCGTCAGCCCGAAACTAACCAACAAAACTTTCCTCGATCGTATTGGAAATGGGGATTTTTCCAGCCTGAAAGGCATCCAGGACGCTTTCTCGGTCGAGAAGGTGACCAAAGAATTTTACGAGCAGATCTCTTACTGGTACTTCTGGGCCTGCAAGGAGTGCCGCTTCCCCGAGGACGCGGAAAAGGAAGAAAATGGCCGCGAGATTTCTGTCATCCGCCTGATTACCCGCCTGATTTTTGTCTGGTTCATGCGCGAAAAGGCTTTGGTGCGTCCAGAGTTGTTCGATAAGCGTCAGGTTAGCGCGTGGTTGAAAGAATTGGAGCCGCAAAGTTCCTCATATTACCTGGCCATTCTCCAGAACCTGTTTTTCGCCACGCTCAACACCCCCCAGAAGGACCGGCAGTTCCGCTCCGAGATCCGCGGACCCAAGGGTCACAATCCGGACTTCGGGAATGAATACGTCTACCGTCATCAGGCTTTATTCGCGCATCCCGAGCTGCTGCAGGAATACTTCAGCGATATTCCTTTCTTGAATGGCGGTTTATTTGACTGCCTGGACGAACGGGATAAGGCGATATACATTGACGGTTTTTCTGATACCAAGAAGAACCAGCCTGTGGTGCCTAATCAGCTCTTTTTCTCAGATGAAATCAACGTTGACCTGAACGCCGAATATGGAACCTCCAATAAGACCTACAAGGTCAAGGGTCTGCTGGAAATCCTTTCCTCATACAACTTCACCATTGATGAAAACACCGCGGATGATAAGGACGTGGCGCTGGACCCTGAACTTCTGGGGCGCGTGTTTGAAAACTTGCTTGCCAGCTTCAACCCCGAAACTTCCACCACCGCCCGCAAAGCCACCGGCTCCTACTACACCCCCCGCGAGATCGTTGATTACATGGTAGACGAGTCCCTTAAGGCGTATTTACGCGAACACCTGGTGGATATTCCCAATGTGGAGGAGCGGATCCAATGGCTCTTCTCCCAGGAGCAGGATAACAATCCCTTCTCTGCCAGAGAAACAAAGCGGATTGTCCGGTTAATTGAAGGCGTACGCATCGTGGACCCAGCCGTGGGTTCGGGGGCGTTCCCCATGGGCGCGCTGAACAAAATGGTTTTTCTATTGACCAAATTGGACCCTGACAACCACTTATGGCAGCAAGCGCAGCTGGACTCTGTCGAAAACATCCCTGATTACCAGGCGCGGGCAGCGGCACAGGCTGGCATCCGCAATTATTTTGCAGAAAAGAATCTCGATTACGGACGCAAAGTTTTCCTGATTGAAAAATGCATCTACGGGGTGGATATCCAGCAAATCGCGGTGGAGATTGCCAAGCTGCGCTTTTTCATCTCGCTCCTGGTGGAGGAGACGGTGGAGAAGGACGAAGAAAACTGGGGGATTGAACCACTGCCCAACCTGGATTTTAAGATTATGCAGGGCAACAGCTTGATTTCTGTTTTTGAGGGGATTGACTTTGACCCCAAGCAAGCCTTGCAGCCGCAGGAGGGTTTGTTTGCGGCTGAAGATGAAAAGCTGCAGTTGGTTAAGCAATACGAAAGCAAAAAAGCGTCTTACCAGTCGGCCTCCGATCACCATAAAAAGCATGCGCTTCGGATAGAGATAGACCAGCTTCTCATCAAGATTTTCAAGCAGATAACCCTCTCGCAAAAAGCAGACTACGCCGCGAAAATGGCCGAAATCGATCGTAAATTCTCCGTAATAGAGGACCCCAAGCTGCGCGTGAAGCTGAGTTCCATTGAGAAACAACGCTACGCCAGCGCAACCGGCTTTGACATGGGTAAGATTGAACACCGCTTAAGTGAATACTCCAAAAAGCACCTGAAGCGGGACTTCTTTCCCTGGGGGCTGTATTTCTCGGAAGTGTTCTCGGAGAAGGGCGGCTTTGATATCGTCCTGGGTAACCCGCCGTATATTGGAGAGAAAGGCCATAAGGAACTTTTTCAACCTGTTAAGAACGCGAATCTGGGTAAGTACTATCTTGGGAAGATGGATTACTTCTATTTCTTTTTCCATCTAGCCTTGAATTTAGCCAGAACAAAGGGGCTTATTGCCTTCATCACCACGAATTATTACCCAACCGCAACAGGCGCGTTGAAATTACGTGAAGACCTAAAGAATCGTGCGACGATATTAAAGCTGTTAAATTTTAATGAATTGAAAATATTTGAATCAGCATTGGGCCAACACAATTTGATCACGCTGTTTGCGAAGGAGTGTGAGACTAATCAGCTGGCAAATAATTGCATTACTAAGAGAACTGGGTTTGCTTCCTCTGATACATTATCGCAA
>JAKQFH010000082.1 GCA_029556265.1 Chloroflexota bacterium
AGGTTGGTATGTAAGTTAATCGTTTTGCCATTCAGTTCTTCAAAAGTTGGGTCAGTGTTGAGGCGCCGGGTAATTTGGTCGGCAGCCTCAGTATCTTCACACATCACAAAGAGCAATGGCTTTTTCCCGCTTTGTGCCCATTCTTCCGCCGATTTCTGCCAGCGGGCATAGCCCAAACGCAAGTGCTCATCATAACGGTAACCAGCGTCATCTAAGGGCCGTTCCTTCAGCTTGCCCACATGCCCGATGATGGGCACTTTGATAATGCCGGCATCGACGGCTTCACCCAAAGGCGAATCGGTAACGATGTGTTTGAAGAGGTTGCCTTTGTTATCCTTTGGAGTGGCGGAAAAGTCCATTTGAGCTGCCAACCCATGTCCATTACGCTGCCTATAAGCCTCATTTAAGTAATTGAGTGCATCCATCCAGGCAGAGTCCGGGTCCCACAAGTGGTGAGCTTCATCATTGATAACCATCAGGTCGGGGTGGGACGTGACGCGTTTGCGCAACGCCTCGCCGGTATCCAAGGCACTGGCACGGGAAACCGCCGGCCCAGCCCAAGGGTAGAGATCGTCTTTAACCCGCCCCCGAGACTTCTTCTCAAACAAGCGGTGAATATTGGTAAGGTAAAGTGTTCCGCCAGTTGCTGCGCCGCTGGCTTCATCCTGGAGCACCACGGAGAGGTTCCAATCCCCTCGCCAGGCTGAGGGGATAAGCGGGTCGGTATCGAAGATACGCCCATCGCCAAAATCTTGCTTCAAGCGCTCAAAGACGGTCAAGTTGGGCGCAATGACCACAAAGTTGCGCGCCATGGGGCTGTCAGATTCACGCAGCGCGTGGAAGTAAGACCAAACGATGGCTAAGCTCATAACCTTGGTCTTTCCGGCGCCAGTCGCAACGCGGAAAGCATAGCGCGGCCAGAGGTCTTCTTCTTCTGTAATGCCCAAAGCAGAGGTTACTGCATTTTCACCGCCAAATTCTGCCACCAATGCTGATAGAGAGCGTTTCTGGCGCACCTCCATCAGGTAAATGAAGGCTTCAATGGCTTCGCGCTGGCAAAAGTAATAATGAAATTCCTGAGGGATACCTTCGTCATTCGTGATGACGTGGTCGCGTAAAAACCAGTGGTTGAGCAGCTCACGTGTCGTCTCCGAAGCGCCGACATAATCATTATTGCGCCACTGGTCTAACTCAACCCGCAGGTTGTTCACGATGGTAATCTTGCTTGGAGCCCGCCCTTTCTGAATGACCGCCGGGTCCCCTTGCCTTTCGGCCCGTGTGCGGTGCTGGTTAGGCTCCTCCCAAGGCTGGTAAAGCGGCTCGAGCGCCGTGATATTGATGTGGTTTTCTGCCATGTTTTTTCCCCTTTCTGCTTAAATATTGACCTCAACCGTAATGGAGGTATCAGCGCCAAAAACGTCAATGACTTTAACGCAGGCGGTATGTTTGCCGGGCTTCGTGTAGGAATAATGCAAATCCGAAACAGTCGGCAAGGCGCGGTTTTTACGCGTGCGGTAAGCCTGCCAGTGATGATTGAAGGGCTGCTCAGGATGATAATCGAAATCGACAGCCCAAAAGTCGATAAAATCGAAGCCGGATTGCATAGCGCGTTCCTGCAAAGCGGTCAATTCTTTTTCCGGCACTTCCGCCAGGGAGGGGATAAAGCTCGTGAGCTTGATATCCACCATGCGCTTGCCCTCAGCCGTGCGATAAACCGGCTCAGCGGTAAGAGTGGCAACTTCAAAAAAAGGGGGCGGATCCTTGCGGTTGCGCTCCATGATTTCGCGCGGGATGATATAGAGCTTGATGCGCACGCCCAATTCCTGCTCCAACTGGTCACAATACATGCGCAAATCCATTTCGAAATCCCAGGCTAGGCATTGCACTTCTTTGCCGCCAGCTTGCTGCACGGCTGAGGCTACAGCACGGGCTTCTTCGCGGGTGAAAATGCTATCGATGCGGTCCACATGCACATACGCGCCGGCTTTGCGCCCGTGCAGCAGAGG
>JAKQFH010000013.1 GCA_029556265.1 Chloroflexota bacterium
ATACATGCCCAGGTATTTTTCGGTGAGGGCAAGCGCGGATTTGTACATTCCGAAATAATTGCCGATGTGCGGGTTGCCGGTAGGTTTGATGCCGGTCAGAGAGATGGGTGGCATTGCGTTTTCCTCAGTATAGTCAGTGGAGGCTAATTATAATCCAGGTTCAGACCAGCGATTCAGGCTGTGGATGGGAGAGACGTGGGGATGGGAATATAGAACTGCTGGTCAGGAGACAAGCAGAAGCAATGCATATGGGCGCGACAAGCCGCAGGCAGTGCGCAGCAGGGCTCGATCCCCTGAAGGGGACTTACCTCCGAACCTTTATAACACCCTCCGCGGGTGCACGGATGGGATTGCTATTACTTGGGAATTAAATAAAAAACATGGGCGCGACAAGCCGCAGGCAGTGCGCAGCAGGGCTCGATTCCCTGAAGGGGACTTACCTCCGAACCTTTATAACACCCTCCGCGGGTGCACGGATGGGATAATAAAAAATGCTGGTCAAGGGACCAGCAAAAGCAGATTACATGGGCGCGAGAGGGCTCGAACCTCCGAACCTCACGGATGTGAACCGTGCGCTCTAACCAACTGAGCTACGCGCCCGAAGTGACAAGATTATAGCAAACCCCCGTGCATTTGTCCACCCGAAATTTGCTCCGTTCCATCATCCGATAAAACGCGGGTTGTTTCTCGCAAATCGGGGCTGCGCACCGCCCCTCCGGACAATTCCCGAAGCTCTCTTTCCCTGCCAGCAGCCTGAAACCGCGCGATTCGCGTTGAAAATCATGCCCAATTTGTCTGTATAACCCCCCCCAACCGCAAAAAGATGATAGAATCCTGCTATTCATACAATGAATAGCAAGGATATGCGATGTCACCCAGAGCCGCCTTACCGCTTCATCTCGAATACACCCTGCTGGGTTTGCTCAGGCAAAGGCCCCAGTACGGCTACGATATTCTGCAGAATTGGGATAAAAACCTGGGCATCATCTGGAAAGTGAAACCGGGCAGGCTGTATGCCGCTCTGAACAAGCTCGAGCGGAGCGGCTTGGTTTCCGCGCAGCTGGAGAGCGGGGAAAACGCGCCCGCCCGCAAAGTTTTCGCGCTCACCCCACAGGGCGAGGCCGCTTTCTCGCGCTGGTTGGCTTCGCCGGTTTCTTCCCCGCGCGAATTCCGGCAGGAGTGGTTCGCGAAGCTCTTTTTCTCGTCAGAATTGAGCCCGGAGGAGCGCGGGGCTCTTTACGCAAATCAAATCGACGCGGCGCGGGCTTGGTTGAGAGCCCAAAATGAACTTAATCTCACGGGCTCAGTTTTTGAAGAGCAGGTGCGCCGCTTCAGACAAATGCAAATCCAAAGCATCCTGGATTTTTTAGTTGAAAGTCAAAATCATCACCTCAGGAGGAACTGACAATGAAACGTTTCGCAAGCATGCTTCTTATCTGCACCCTGTTCCTGTCGGCTTGCGCTCAAGCCGCCCGCACCCAAACGCCTCAGCCCGACGAACCCATTATCCTGACGGACGCGCTGGGCCGCCAAGTGACCTTGCAAAAGCTCCCTCAGCGCATCGCGGTGGCGGGCAAAGCTTCGCTGATGATCCTGGACGCGCTGTATATGTTCCCGGAGGCCAAAGAGCGCGTCGTCGCGTTTGAGGACGCGGTTCAGGGCGACGTGAACTTTATCCAACTACTCGACCCGGAGTATCCGCAGAAAGCCTTCCTGAAGCGGGACGCCGGCGTGGAGCAATTCGTGACTGCCGAGCCTGACCTGGTTTTGCTTAAGAGCTCCCAGGCTGAGAAATACGGCGCGCCGATTGAGGCGCTGAAAATCCCCGTGATTTATCTGGATCTTGAAACACCCGAACAATACACGCGCGACCTGAACGTACTCGGTCAGATCTTCGGCGATGAAGCCCGCGCGCAGGAACTTAATCAGCTTTACCAGGGCGCGGTTGACGAAATCAACCAAAAAGTGCCTGCCGAAACCGCCAAGCCCAGCGTGCTCGTGCTGCAATACTCCGACACAGACGGCGCGGTGGCTTTTGGAGTGCCGCCTGCTGGCTGGATGCAAACCGAAATGGTGGAATTGGCTGGCGGCCGCCCGGTCTGGAAGGAGGCTAACCCGGGCAAAGGTTGGGCGCAGGTGACCATCGAACAAGTCGCGGCGTGGGATCCGGACCTTATCCTGGTGGTGTCTTATAAACAGGACCCGGGCAAGGTTACCGCGAGCTTGAAAGAAGACCCGCAGTGGCAGCTGCTGCGCGCCGTGAAAAACGGCAGCCTGTACGGCTTTCCCAAGGACATCTATAGTTGGGACCAACCCGACACGCGTTGGCTGCTTGGGCTGGAGTGGCTGGCAAGCCGCCTGCACCCCGGGCAGTTCGGACAGGTGGATATGCTCCAGAAAGCGCGCGACTTCTATCAGTCCGCTTATGGGCTGGACGCGGCGAGCTACGACGCGCACCTTCTGCCCATCACTCAAGGCGACATTCATTGAACGACGACGCTTCCCTTCTGAAAGCCCAACCGGAACGCGCCCAAAATAATGGGATGTGGGCGGTGCTTACCGCCGCGCTCCTCCTGCTGCTGGTCTTGTCCGTGTTTTTGGGGCGCTATCCCCAGGCCGGCTTCTTGGGGCTCAATCAGCTGCGGGATAATCTGCTTGCCCAGCGACTGGTGATTCATGTGCGTCTGCCGCGGCTGCTGACCGCGCTGCTCTTGGGCATGGTTTTGGCGGCTTCAGGGACTGTCTTTCAGATGATTTTTGCGAACCCGCTGGTGGAGCCTGGTTTTTTGGGCGTTTCTCAGGGGGCGGCATTTGGCGCGGCGCTGGCTATCGTGTTCTTTTCGGCCTCCGCGGCGGCGATCCAGGGGATGGCGGCGCTTTTCGCGTTCGCGGGTTTGGGTTTCTCCTATTTGCTGGCGCGGCGCATCCGCGTGGGAAGTTGGCTGCTGCGCCTGGTTCTGGCCGGCATTGTGGTTTCGGCGCTGTTTTCGGCTGGGCTTGGGATTGTCAAATACCTGGCAGACCCGCTGCGGCAGCTGCCGGAAATTACCTTTTGGATGTTGGGCAGCCTTGCCAGCGTCACCTGGAGCAAATTTCTGGCGGTCTTGCCCGCCTGTCTGCTGTGCTTAGGCGTGATTTTCTCTTTTCGGTGGCGCCTGAACCTGTTGGCGTTGGATGAGACCACTGCTTTTTCACTCGGCGCGGCGCCGCGGCGAGAAAGGTTGATCATGATGATCGCGGCGGTCCTCGCAACCTCCGCGATGATTTCTGTGGCAGGGATGGTTGGCTGGATTGGTTTGATTACCCCACACATCGCCCGCCGGCTGGTCGGGTCGGATACGCGCTGGAATCTGCCGGTGGCAATCCTGCTGGGCAGCGGGTTCGCGCTGATTTGCGACGATTTGGCGCGCGTTTTGACGGCCGGCGAAATCCCACTGGGGATATTAACCTCTCTGCTTGGCGCGGCCACTTTTATGATTCTGATGGTGCGCGGTTCGGTCAAGGGGGCGCGGGGATGAGCGGCGCCTTGGTCAGTTTTGAGCAGGTTACGTTTGGGTACACCCGCTCCCGGCAGATTTTTACCGGTCTGAACTTTCAGCTGAGGCGCGGCGCTCTGACGGTTGTGTTAGGTCCGAATGGCATCGGGAAAACGACCCTGCTTTATATGGCTTTGGGTTGGCTCCAGCCTTCCTCCGGGCAGGTTTTCCTGGAAAACAAACCGCTGGGGGAATATTCACGCGCGGAGCTGGGTCAGCGCATCGCTTTGGTTCCGCAAACTGAACGCCAGCCCTACTCCTATACGGTTTTGGAATACGTTTTATTCGGTCGGGCGCCGCATCTGGCGCTGTTTGGCTCGCCAAAAGAAGCTGACCTTTTGGCAGCGCGGCAGGCGCTCGCCAGGGCGGGTATCCCGAACCTGAGCGACGCGTATGTGGACCAGCTGAGCGGCGGTGAAGGGCAGTTGGTGCTCATCGCGCGCGCTCTGGCACAGGAGCCGCGCGTCCTCCTGCTGGATGAACCCAGCGCGCATCTTGACCTGGGCAATAAGTACCGCCTGATGCAGACGCTTTCTGATTTACGAAATGACGGCACCACCATTTTGATGACCACGCACGACCCGGAAATCGCTCTGACGCTCAGCGATGAAACTGTCCTGGTGGATGGCAGCGGCTCGGTGGCGGTTGGCGCGCCCGCGCAGGTGCTGACAGCGGAGAAGCTCTCCCGTTTGTATCACCTTCCGGAAGGCGCTCTGGAAGTCCGGCTTACACACCCTGGGATTGTCCTGCGGCGCTTCTGAGCGTTTATAAGAATAGGCAGAGGTGTGTCATCCTCTGCCTTTTTTGTCAGTAGGAATTCAGGCTTTCAATAACTCCTTAAACGCGGCCGCGCTGATGCCCCGTGCCAACTCCGCGCTGAAATCCTGATGGGCGTCTGCCGCGCTCTTCACGGGCGCAGCCAAGGAGGCATCCCCCAACAGGATGGAGCCGACCAAAACCCCCGAACGGAACAAAAAGCTGGCATAGGCGCTCTCGGTTTTATCCACCAGCAGCACATCCGCGCTTTCGCTTGGGGTGAACTGACCAATACTGAACAAGTCAATCCCCAGCACTTTCAGACGCGCGGAGGGTGGGTCTCCCGCGAAAACGCCCGGCATGCCTGCCGCGGCAAGCCCCGCAACGCCGCCTTGCGCTTTGGCAGGGAGCCACAAACCATACATGCGCCCCTGATGTTCACAGACGTCGCCAGCGGCAAAGATATGCGGGTCGGAGCTGCGCATAGAATCATCAACCAGGATACCGCGATTGACAGACAGCCCGGCTTTGCGCGCGAGGTCCAGGTTGGCGCTCACGCCCGCGCTGATGATAACCAGGTCTGCCGGCAGCAAAGGCCCGCCCTCCAACTGCACGCCTGTGACATGGTCTGAACCGACCAGAGCCTGGGTTTTGGCAGCGGTGTAGACTTTGATGCCCATCGCTTCAATCTTTTGCTGTAAGATTGCGCTGGCAGCCTGATCCAATTGGCGCGGCAGCAGCCAGGGCAGGCTTTCCACCACGCTCACCCGCGCGCCGCGCTTTGAAATCGCTCCGGCGGTCTCTAAGCCGAGCAGCCCGCCGCCGATGCAAACCACGTCTACCGGTTTGCTGCAGACCTCCAGGATTTGGTTGGCGTCCCGCAGGGTGCGCAGGGTTTGCACGCCCGGCAAGTTCGCCCCGGGGAAAGGCGGCACGAAAGGAGACGAGCCGTTGGTCAGGATCAGGGTGTCATATGGAAAAACGCGCCCATCCGAGAGAACCACGCGCCGTTCGCGCGGGTCAATATCAACCGCCTTGCTGTTCAGGCGCAGTTCGATGCGCTTATCCAGGAACCAGGTGCGGGGATGCAGGTCGAGCTTGCTGCTGTCCAATTCTCCGGCCAGGTAGCGGGTCAGGTTCATGCGGAAGTACGGCGGCTCCGGTTCTTCGGAGAGTAAGACCAGGCTGCCTTCCGGGTCTGACTGGCGGATTGCTTCCGCCGCGCTGACGCCAGCAACCCCAGCCCCGATTATCAGGTAGCGCTTCGCGCCCGGGTGGGCTTCTTCAAAATGGTCGCGATCGGTGCCGCACTGCGGGCAGCTTTCCGGCGGTTCCGCGCCGGTGGAGGAGAAGCCGCACACATTGCACACCCATTTCTTGTCGGGTAATTGGTTCATAGAAAACCTCTTCGTGAACTAACCTTGGTAGATTGATATTTTTATGGTAACGAGTGTAGCACAAAGCTTTTTTGATTTCCGGGACGCATATAAGCTTCTGCCAGAGCGGCTCCCCCGGGCGCGCCTTGATATAATGAACCTGAACTACTGGAGGTTCGTTTCTTGAGATCAGCTTTGAGCGCGTTTTGGTTATTGGCGGGCTGCCTGGCGATGATTTTGCTGCTGGGAATGTTCACCGCACGCCTGCGGGCAGCGCGGGGAATCAGGAGCGCGCCGGGCTACCTGGGCGGCATCATCTGGGTGATTGCCATGATAGGTTACGCCCTCCTGGCAAAAAATGAGATGGCTGACCCGCTCATTTTTATTTTGGTAAGTGCCGTTATCCCGCTTGTGTATCTGATTAACATTCTGCTCCTTTTACTTTCGCGGCGTTACACCTGGCAGGACCCGCAAGGAAAACGCGCTGCCGGGCGCTTCGCGCTTATCATTCTGGGTGTGTTCATTGTCTGGGTGTTGGGCCTGCTGCTCGTCTGAAATTTCATATTAATAACCGTCAGGGCGGAACCCATGAGGGGCATCCTCCGGCCGCAAAACGCGGAGGGAAATAGATTTTCGCGTTGATGTTCCTCAAAAAGGGCGCTTAAGTTGGCAGATGTCAGACGGATACCAAAACACCGTTCGGCAGCTTGGGGCTATAATTGGAGGGCTTAAGTCTTAACATACAGGAGTAATTTATGACAAACGAAACAATAGCCCGACCTAAAACAACGCTCGCGGATTGGATTCTGCGGCTGCTGAAAGGCATTTTGGTCGGGATCGGATTTATCACCCCGGGCCTTTCGGGCGGCGTGCTGGCGGTTGTTTTTGGTATCTATGAACCTCTGATGCGCTGGCTGGGGAACTTGCGCGAGAAGTTCCTGAAAAACCTGCTCTATTTTATACCCGTCGGAATCGGGGGGATTCTCGGCGTGCTCGCGTTTTCGGTTGTGGTGGAATGGGCCTTCGGGCATTATCCGGCGCAGTTCACCTGGCTGTTCATCGGTTTCATCGCCGGAACTTTCCCCTCGCTGCTGAAAACCTCGGGCAAAGAAGGACGGAAAAGCTGGCATTGGGTTTTGCTGGGGCTTATAGCTTTGGGTACGCTCTTCCTGATGCGCTGGCTGCAAACGATTCGCAGTGTGCACATGACACAGAACCTCGGCAGTTGGCTGTTGAGCGGCGCGATGATTGGCTTGGGAGTGGTGGTTCCGGGTATGAGCCCATCGAACTTCTTAATTTATCTCGGATTGTATGAACCCATGGCCAGCGGTATCAGCCGGCTGGACTTTGGCGTCATCATTCCGTTGGTGGTGGGCGGCGCGGCTTGCGTGCTGCTGTTTGCCAAACTGGTGGCCTGGCTCTTTAAGAAATATTACGCGCTGATGTACCATATTATCCTGGGCATCGTAATCGGATCCACGCTGGCCATCATCCCCTCTGGCGTGAGCGGCCTGGGCATGATCGCGGTGTGCGCGCTGCTCTTCCTCGCTGGTGGGCTGGTGTCTTTCCTGCTTGCCAAATTGGACGAGAAATACTCACGGAATGATGAAGTGTGAGCCTTCTGGCTCCCGGGTTGAGCGGTTTTGCCGCCCAACGGACATGAATTGGTAAAGATTATGGGGCTGTAAATGATTTTTACAGCCCATATTTCTGCTTTTATCCATTAAAATAGAGGTGTGAAAGCAGAGAGGTGTTTGGATGCAACGGGATTTAGATAAAGCGGACTGGGCTGTTGGATTGATGCAAGCGCGCCAATCCGTGCGAAATTATAAAGATGAACCGATTCCGGAGGAAATCCTGTATGAAGTGCTCGCCGCGGGGGTCAACAGCGCCACCGGCGGGAATCTGCAGCCCTATTCCATCCTTGTTGAGAAAAACCGCCTGAAAAATCAGCATCTGGCGCAGCTCTGCGGCGGGCAGAGTTTTATCGGGCAGGCTCCGGTGAACCTGATTTTCTTGCTGGATTGGCACAAGCTGGCTATGTACAGCCGCAAGAACAACGCGCCGTTTGTCTGCAATAAAAGCTTCCGCCATTTCACGATTGCCATGGACGACGTGACTTGCGCCGCGCAAAGCATCGAAACCGCGGCCTGGTTATATGGCATCGGAAGCTGTTACGTCGGCACCATCCTGGAGTGCATACCCGCCATCGCCGAACTGTATAACCTGCCAATGCTGACCGCGCCGGTATTGCTGCTCAGTCTGGGATACCCAAAGACTATGGCGGTGCCCCGCAAAAAGCTGGACCAGGACATGGTGGTGTTCCGCGGTGCGTACCCCGCGCTCAGCCTTGAGAAGATATCCGAAGCCTACGACCGTAAATACGCCGGCATGCGTTTCTCCTTGCCCAGCGATCCGCACAAACGCCGCGCGCTGTTGGAGGAATTCCGGGCCGCGCTGCGCACTACTTATAATGAAGCCAAATGCGAGGAAATCGTGCGGGCGGCAGATAAAGCCGGGTCTATCGCGGAAATTCAACGCCGCTTCGGCCTGCATTACCATGCCGCCGAGATGCTCAGTCCCGACGTTATCGAAGGTTTGGCAAGCCAGGGAATTTATCCTTTCTACAGTCTGTTGGAGCAGGAACCCAAACCCTGATCAACAAAAAAACAGGCGCGCCCTGTTCAGGTTAAGCCGGGGCAGCGCTGTTCGCTTCGGTCGGTTTCGCGGGCTGGCGGCTTAATACCCGAAAGCCGGCTGCCTGCTTCGGGGGAAATAAGCAGCGAAGTGCCTGTGTGGGGTCAATCCTTGCGCTGGTTGGCTTACCGGGTATAAGCGCGATTTGCCGCCTGAGAAACCCAAAAATGGTAAAGCCCCTCGACGGTTTTTTTGATAGAATAGGTCCTATCTACCGGGTATTTCCAATCCAACAGATGTCAATTTCATATTCAGGAATACCCTTCTGGCTCAGGAGAGTAATGTCAATGGAAACTGTGCTCAAAGTCCTCAATCTGGTAAAAAAGTATGGCGCAAAACTAGCCGTGGATGATGTTTCGTTTGAAGTTCAGGAAGGTGAAATATTCAGCCTGCTCGGCCCTAACGGAGCCGGTAAAACCACAACGATTTCCATCCTGTCGACGCTGTTTTCGCCCACGGCTGGCGACGCGGAAATCTTCGGTTATTCGGTTACCAAAAATCCGATGGACGTGAAGCGGCTTATCGGCGTCGTTCCGCAGGAAATCGCCCTGTACGACGACATGACCGCCCTTGAGAATCTGAATTTTTGGGGTGAGATGTACGGTCTCTCTGGCAGAGAGCTGAAAACCCGCGTGCAGGAGCTGTTGGAACAAATCGGGTTGGCAGACCGCGCCAAAGAACGGATCAAGACCTACAGCGGCGGGATGAAGCGCCGGGTGAACATTGCCGTCGGGCTGCTGCATAAACCGCGCTTACTGTTCATGGATGAGCCCACCGTCGGGATTGACCCGCAGTCCCGCCGGGCTATCCTGGATTCGGTAAAAGCCCTGAACAAAAACGGCATGACCATCCTCTACACCACGCACTACATGGAAGAAGCGCAGGAACTCTCGGATCGGGTCGGGATTATCGACCACGGCAAACTGATTGCCCTGGGAACCCAATCTGAACTGACCGCTCAGGTGGGAGAGATGGACACCCTTATCCTGCATCTGGGTGAAAATGAGGACCCTGAACACCTGGCGCAGGCGCTGAAAGCGCTCCCCGACGTTTTACAGGCGAACCCCAGCGATCATACTGTCGCGCTGGTGACGCCTTCGGCGGAAGAGCTGCTCGCGCCGGTGGTTTCCCGATCCAATGAGTTGGGGATCAAGATACATTCCATAGATATGCGCGAACCGAACCTGGAAGCAGTCTTTCTGCACCTGACCGGACGCGCGCTGAGGGATTAGCGCCATGAACCTGCGAAAATTATTTTTTATCGCGTTAAAAGACCTGCGCCTCATCTTTCGCGATCCGGCTGGTCTGGTTTTTATGCTGTTAGCGCCCTTCGCGCTCACCATTGGCATGGGAGCGCTTACCGGCCGCTTTTCCGGGTTCACCCAGTTTGGAATCAGCCAGATTCCTGTGGTGATTGTGAATCAGGACAGCGGCGAGTTGGGCAAGGTTCTGGAGGACGTGTTTGCTTCCGACGAGATTAAGCAGCTCATTGCCGCGCAGCCCCAGAGTGACCCAACCGCGGCGCGCGCGCTGGTGGACGAGGGCAAGCTGGCTGCCGTAATTATCGTGCCGGAAGGCTTTTCTGAGAGCATTATGAGCGGAGAAAGCGGCGGTGAGGTGGTTCGAATTGAATTCTATGAAAACCCGACTCACCCCACGTCCACAGGAATCGTGCGCTCTATCTTGGAGAGTTTCCTGACTCAGGTGGAAGTTGGCCGGGTTTCGGGCGCTTTGATTGTCAACCAACTGCTCAGCTCCGGAGCGATCCAACTCAACCAGGCCGCCGCGATTGGCGCGGAAGTGGGACGGGAGGTGGTTGGGAACAGCAGCGGTTCCATTAATCTGATAACCACGACCGCGGAAGGCAGCGGGGTGAAGTTTGACATTTTGGCGTACCTCGCGCCAGGAATGGCGATGCTGTTTTTGATGTATACCGTGTCTTTTGGCGGGCGCTCGCTGCTGGTGGAAAGCCGGACTGGCACTATGGCACGCATGCTCATCTCGCCAACCAATCCAGGTTTCATTCTGGGCGGCAAGGGTCTGGGCATTTTTCTGACTGCCGCGGCGCAGCTGCTGATTCTTATCGGCGGCACCTCGCTGTTCTTTCATCTCTCCTGGGGAGATTGGCGGGGCGTGGCGCTGCTTATCCTGGCGGCGGCTTTTGGCGCTTCCGGCTGGGGGATTCTGATGGCGTCGGTACTGAAAACGCCTGGTCAGGTGGCCATCACTGGCTCAGCCGTCGCGCTGTTATTTGGGGTATTGGGCGGCAGCTTCTTTGACCTCAGCGTGATGCCGGAATGGGTGCGCAAGGTGGGGATGATTACTCCTAACAGTTGGGCGAACGACGGCTTTCGCATCCTTAGCATGGGCGGAAAGTTCGCGGCAATTCAATCCAACCTCATCGCGCTGTTGATTATGGGCGCGGCGCTTTATACGCTTGGGACCATCTTACTCAGCCGGCGCGGGCTGGTTCGAAAGTGAGGCAGCAGATGAAAAAAATCCTGGCTATCATCAAAAAGGACACAATTCTCCGTTTTACCAGCCCGATGGAATGGATGTTTTTCATCATCCTGCCTTTGGTGTTCATCTACCTCATCAGCGGCGGAACCAACCAGGACCGGGACCCGCGCCTGACCCTGGCGGTCGCCAACCTATCCGGTTCCGCGCTTTCGCAGACTTTGATTGAGGAGCTGTCTGTTTCCAGCGCCGTGCAGCCTGTGCTCGCGGACTATGAACAAGCTGTCAAAGATTTGGAGCAGCTGAAAGTTCCAGCCATTCTGATTATCCCGACGGATTTTACCGGAGAGGCGCTCAGATCTGGCGCCGCTCAGTTGGACCTGCGCGTGCAGCCAAACTCGCTGAACAGCCTGGCTGTGGAACAGGCTGTGCAGTTGGCAGCCAGCAGGGTTTCCAGCCTGGCGGAGGTGGCGCGCGTGAGCACCGATCGCACGGCAGAAATCCAACCCTTCGCGAGCGAAGAAAAACGCCAGGAGTTTTATGACCAGGCTTTCGCTCAGGCGCAAACGATGCTTTCGGAAGATCCGGACAGGCTGCAAAGAGTGTCTGGCAGCACCCCAGACCCGATTCATTATGACGCCAAAGCCAACACCACCGCCGGGCAAATGATTACCTGGGTGTTCATCCCCCTGGTCGGGATCTCAGCGATGCTCGCGTATGAACGCGTCAGCGGGACGCTGCGGCGCTTGTTGGTCACACCCACCACCAAAGCCACTTTTCTTGCCGGCACAATCCTTGGGCAGGGGCTGACCGCTTTGACGCAGATGACCCTGTTAATTGTGTTCGGGATTGTGGTGATGAAATTGAAATGGGGGCAGTCGCCGGCCGGTTTGGCGCTGGTGATGGTTTCCTTCACGCTGGCAGCCGCCGCCCTGGGCACGATGCTGGGAACCTTCGTGAAGAGCGAAGCGCAGGCGAATGGGCTCTCGATTATGATCGGGATGGTGATGGCGATGATGAGCGGGTGCTGGTATCCGATTGAATTGTTCCCTCCCGCCATACGCAGCGCGGCACAGGCACTGCCGACTTATTGGGCGATGCAGGGCTTTCTGGACATCGCGGTGCGCGGTCAGGGGCCAGCCGGGGTCCTGCTGGAATGCGCGGTGCTGCTGGGTTTCGCGCCGCTGTTTTTTACGGTGGGTATCGCCCGCTTCCGGTATGAATAAGGGCGGGCTCAAAAATTGGCGGCGCAGGGCCAACCAGAACAGGTAAAAGGCAGCCTGAAGCGCTGGCAGCCGCTCGCCCGATTGGGAGTGTAAGCAAAGCGGCGGCACAGGGAAATTAAAAGACGCGGCACTTTCCATCCGGCGGCAAGTTGGGGTCCCGCGTTTGGCCGCATCCTTGGTTTCACATTCGCGAATCCATGTTTGATAAAGACAAAAGAGGCTCCTATTGGGAGCCTCTTTGCATCCATAAAAATCTGTCAGTCTACTTTACCGTAATCTGCGTGTACGCCGGCGTGATGGCGCCGTCCAGGTCCGCCACCAAAAAGCCGACCAGGTACTGCCCGTTGGGCGCGTAAACCTGCTCCCAGGAGAATGGACTCGCGCCAAAGGTCAGCGTGTCGCCTTCGGTTAGGGACTCGCCGCTCACGTTACCCTTGCTATCTAGGTTTAACCAGCGGTTTGCGACGGTGAAGGTGTCCCCGGCGCTTGGTGTTATCTGGGAGGGCTGCTGCGCGATATCGCCTCCCTTGAAGCCGAACACCTGGAAGAGCTGCCCGTCCTTAAAGTACAGTTCGGCCGCGCGCCGCTCGCCCGTATCAGCAAAGGTATAGGTGCCGCGCACCGCGTATACCGCCTGCTCCGCGCTGGCGCCGTACGAGACGGGGTTGAACAGCGCCAGGGCAGACTGGCTGCCGTCGGTGATGGAAAAGAGCAGCGGTTCGAAATCAAAATTCATCCGGAAGGTGCCGCCATCCGGCCAGACGGGGTAATCCACACCGTTGAGCGAATCCTGCTCCGGGCTTTCCAGGTAGTCGGTATCGGCGACGAAAATGGAATTGGAAGCCTGGTCATACAAGCCGGTGAACAGGTAAATATAGCCAATGTTCGTGCCGGTAATGTCGGCGCTCAGCTTGATGGAACCGCCGGGTGAGACGCTTTTGGCGGAAGCCTGGATGGGCGAAACGCTGATTTGCCCGCTGCCTGGCGCGCGCGTGATACCGGTGGAGGAAGGGGCTGCCGCCTCAGCAGCGCTTTCCTTGAAGGCGCGGTTGCTGTAGTGGAAGGCAAGGAAATCGTCCCAGAGCGAAACCCGCGCGAAGCGGTCGGCTACCATGGTGTACGAACGGATGCCGGTGACGGGGTTGCCGTAGAGCTGCGAGTTTGGGAAGTAAATCGCGATGCCGGTGGCGCCGGGTTTGTTGGGACCGTGTTTTTCGGCTACCAACACAGCGTTCAAGGCCTTGATAACCTCATTCGCGGATTGGCGAATAGCGGGATCGCCGCCGGATTTTTTGTATACCAGTTGAATGAAGTGCCCCAGGTCTATATAGGAGGGCGGTACCTGGCTGCCAAAAATGCTGGTGAAAGACTGCGCGTAGCTGCGCGCGCTGGCAACCACCTGTTGGTTCAGGGACTGCATGTCGTAAACCAGGCTGTTAAGAGCCTGATTCAGGGCGGGCAGGTTGTCCAGGTTTACCGCGGTGAGGGTTATGTTTTGTTCCAGCTGGCTGGCAAGCTGTTCGGCGCTCATGCGGTAGCTGGAGAAGAAGCCGCCTGCGCTGCTGTTTTGCGCCAAAAAGTCGCTGCGTGCCTGGTCATCCGTCACGCGCTCATCATGCTGGATGTAAGTTTCGACGATATTGGTCGCCAGCTCGGCGGTATCAATGGACGGGTTGTCAACCAAGAGGCTGAGAAAAGCGGAGTATGCCCAACCCAGGCCGGGTTCGGTTTCTTCGGAGGCTACGGCGTAGTGCGCGTAGGGCTGCAAGGTGGTAAAGACCTCCAACTGACTCATCAGGCAGGCATCCATGCCAATCAGGTCCAATTTTTCGATGCCGGTATTTGCCTGAATTTTGGCAAGCGCCTGGTCCAATTCATTCAGGAAGATAGAATCCTCCTGGAGGGCGCTGACGATGGGCGCACTCCCGCGGTCAGCGGTGGCAGGCGCCGGGTCGCTCCAGCCGCCGGGCCAACCCATGCCATGGTCGGACATAATCAGCATGTAGCGGTCAGCGGGGTAATTCCGGACAGCCCAGGTCACAAAGTCTACCAGGGTGTCTCCGTCCGCCATGTTCACTTCGCCCAGGTCCATCAGCAAATCCGAGCCGATGGAGTATAGGTCATCATCATACAAAACCAGATAACGCCTGGCGGTGGTCCAGTTGTCAGTTCCCGCATAGCCGCCCTTATACCGGTCCAGTTGGGTGATGATGCGGACGTTATCGGTGGAACCGATGCGCTCCATTTCGTTCATATCAATGAAAATGTCCTGCTCGAGGGCCTGGTCGTCGGCGTCTTGATAGACCATCACGGTCCAGGTGTCGCCGCTTGTGCTGCTTGGGCGCGGGGTGCGCGTGGGGGGTATGGCGGTCGGCTGCTGATAAACGGGCTGGGCTTCCTCGCTGGGGTAGACATAGGGGGTTTGCTCTCCCCCTCCTCTGAAGAAGAAGAAGTAAACAATCATCGCGAGGATAAACAACACGACTGAGCCGCAGCCGGTTTTTCCGCCGCCTGTGCGCAGAATGTTCCCGCCAGGGAAGCCGCCGCTCCCCCCGCTGGAAGATAAACCGCCTCCGGAATACCCGGTACCGCTGCCGCCCGGGCGGGTGGGGGCTTGCGCCTGGGTGGTCGGTTTCGCGCCTTTGCGCCGTCTTTGAACATTAACCTCGGGGATGTTATCAGTCATTTTTTACCGTCCATTCGCTGGGTTATGTATTTGTCTGAATTATAGTGCAAAAAGTGCGCCTGCTGGGTTGCGGCAGAGGGCACAAACATTTCATCGGATGGCGGCTGCTCCCGGATGGTAGCAAGAATCGGGGGAAGCCGGGCTTTGTTCGTGGGCGATGCCGGGCAATGGGGCTCCGCGGGGTTTTCCCCTTAATGGCTGCTTCATGTGTTCTTGTCAGGCGCCGGCGCTTGCTGCGGGCCGCGGTTTACTGAATGGCAAGCCAGCCTGGAGGCGCCAGAATTGGTGAGAAAATAACTCCGCTTGGCTGGGGGTTGATATAATCACATGAGGAAAACACAACAGTACGCGCGAAGCGATAAGGAGAGACAATGAGTGTAAAACACATCGATGAGGTGCCTTTTGAACCAGTTCCGGATGGGGTTGGCGTGAGCAAACAGGTCCTGATCCCAGCCAGCGAAGCGCCCGGTTTTGCCATGCGCTGCTTCACCATTCAGCCTGGGGGCAGCATGCCTTTGCATACCAACCTTGTGGAACACGAGCAGTTCGTCCTGGAAGGCAGCGCAAAAGTGCTCATCGGAGCTGAGAGTTACATCGTCGGACCGGGGAATGTGGTCTTTATTCCGGCTGGCGCGGCGCACACTTACCTGAATACCGGCAGTGGGCCATTCCGCTTTCTATGCCTGGTTCCAAACAAGGAAGACAAGACGGTGATTATCCCAAACTGAAAATTTTGATATTTGGCAGTTCAAGGGTACAATACACTACTTTGGAACGCTCTGAAAACCGAGCGATCTAAAATACAACGTAAGGACCTGCCATACAAATGATTACCCAACTCTCCCCGCTTCTGAATGTACTCCTGCTCAGCCTGGTTGCCAGCCTTGGCACCGGCCTTGGCGGGCTCATCGCGATAATTCGCCGACCCGGCAGGCGCTCTTACGGCTTTTTGATGGGCATTACCGCGGGGGTGATGCTGTGCCTCGCATTTTTGGAGTTGGTAAATAAAGCCTGGGAATTGGGCGGCGCCCTGACTGCTACCCTGGGCTTTGGTATCGGGGCTGCCGCGATGTTCTTTTTGGATTACCTTGCCCCGCATATTCGCTTTGGCGAGATGGAATACCGCGGAGAACATGCCACGGAGAGCCCGGCGGATGAATGCGAAGACCGCAGACCGCGCAGAGGATGGCGTTTTGCCGGGAAGGGCCGGCGGGGCGGCCAGCATCGCCCGATAGACCATAAGCTGGTTAATTCAGGGCTTTTGCTGGCAATTGGTATCACGCTGCACAACCTGCCCGAGGGCATTGCCGTCGGGGCGGGGTACATGCACAACCCGCAGTTCGGGCTTTTTGTGGCGCTGGCAATTATGCTGCATAACATTCCCGAAGGGTTGGCGACCGCGCTTCCGCTGTGCAAAGGGGGCGTGCGGCGCTGGGACGCGCTGCGCGTAGCTTTCTTATCTGGGTTTGCCGAGCCAGTCGGGGCGCTGCTGGCGGGTTTGTTCCTGACCAGCTTCGCCAGCTTGGTCCCCGCCGCGCTGGCTTTCGCTGGCGGGGTGATGGTTTTTATCACGCTGGATGAACTCATCCCCTCCGCGCGCGAATACGGCAACGTCCACTGGACCTCCCTGGGGATTATCCTCGGGTCTATGTTTGTGTTTATTCTTTCCGCCGTTTTGGGCATCTGAAATTCTCTTTTGTAAGTTTGTCTGAAAAACAGCGCCAGATGTGTTATCCGGGCGCTGTTCAGCGTTAAAAGGTAACGCGCCGCGCTGCCTGCCAGCACCACACCCGGCTCAGAGGTCAGCTTCCTGCCGTTCTCATCGCGCGGAGCCAACCACAACGTCGCGGGCGCTCCACCTGGGTTGAAGAAGGCCTCCTCCAGTTTGGGGGTAAATAATTTATGAGTCAGGGATTCGCTGTATGTAAGCAGCCAGTGGCGGCGGTTGAAAGCGCTCCCTTGGGCAGTTTTTTGTTCGGGGCTGGCGGGCCGCGGCGGCTGCCAGGAGCAGAATGGAGGCAGTAAAAAGGGCGAAGCGAATCCGATTCATAAACGCTCCGCCGTAAAAGGTGGAAAAAAGGTTGTCTCTGAATAGCGGATTGGGCCTGGCTCTGGGTACATTTACTAAAACTTATTCACTGCGTCAAAAAGCCGGGGTTATTCCGTGCTGCGGATGGAATCGAGCTGGTAATAGCTGGCAGCGCATTCATTCACCCAATTTGATGGGTCGGGGGTGAGTTCCATTAATCCCGCCAGGCTGTCCACTCCCGGAACAAGCAGGCTGCGCGCGCCGGCATCCTTTTGGGTGAGGATGACCGCTTCGCGTTTATCCCAGGCGGCGGCGTGTTTTCGGAAGGTGGAAAACTGCGCGGGCAGTTGGCTCTGAGCCAGAAACAGGCAGACCAGTGCGCCAATATTCAGCAGGATAAGCGGCGCGTGGGAGAGGAATCCCGGCTGGCGCGCGCGAAGCCAACCGCCAACGAAGAAGCCTGCGACCAACAAGGCCGCGCTGAAAAGAAATACCGCCCCGGTTTGAGCGCGCTCTTCCGGATAAGCCGACTGGATCAGCGTGCTGGGCGCGCAAAAAGCGGCAGTCAGTAAGAAAAGCGCGAGCGCGCTTAGCAGCAGGGGCGTGAGGAGCTTTTTGAAGGAAGGAAACGCAAGCGCGCGCCCGGAAAGGCCAAGCAGCACCCCGAGCAAGAGCGCCGCCATCCGGGCTGGCAGGTAATCTCGCAGGTTGTGGTAAACCAGCGCGGCGGAATGGCGCAGCGTCAGGTAAATCAGCCTGCCCAGGCCCGGCATCGGCGGCATTTGTTCCAGGCGCAGCCGCGCGCCCGGCTGCAGAGCGAGCAGCACCAGGCCAAGCAGGCTGCCGGCCAGCGCGCCTATCCACAGCCCACGCTCAGCAGACGCCCGGCGCCCACGCCGCGCCAGAACGCAGAAAACAATCCCAAGCGCCGTAAACTGCGCAGCCGCGTTTATGGTGGAGAAACCGGACGCTACGCACGCCGCCAGGCCAAACACGACTGGCAGATATCCGGCTGGTTTGCCTTCGCGCGCCTTCAGGAGCCCTGCCAGGAGGCAATTCAACGCGATGACAGGCAGCGTATAGGCAATACTCCCCGCGCGCCAATAGATAGACTGATACAGATTGGGGAGCGCGGATAAGGTCAGCAGCGTGAGGGCCAGAGAGGCCGCCAACAGGCTCAGACGCGGCAAGGCAAGCTCTGCGTGGCGGGAGAACCGCTTTAGCAGCAAGTAAGAGCTGAAGGTCAGACCCAGAATGAGGAAGACTGGCAGCACGCGCAGCCCCCATAAGCCAAACCAATCAAAAATGCCGATAAACAGCATAGTGGCGTAGCGGTTGGTCCAGCTGAAAAAGGCGTTCACTTGCGCGTTCCAAAAGCCGAGCGAGCTGAACAAGGCCGAAGAACAGTAGTCATCCGCCAGAGGGCGGGCAAAAACGCTCAGAATGAGGTAGGGAACCAGGGAAAGAGCCAGCAGCGGCGCCCAGAAGGCGCCTGATTTTCGACCGGCTGAACCGGCTTCGGTAGGTTCATTTTGCGCTGCGATTGTCATGGTTTGCCGCCCTGCCCTCCTGTTATTTACGGCTTTTGAATGCCTTGATTATAGCGCCTTTTCGGGTTTCATAAGACCGCACACTGAAACCGCTATTCCTGGCAAAACCCTGAAATCATGGGGAAAGAGCAGACTGATGAACCTTTCTGGTGTTGAAGTCATTGACACTCCCTGTTCTGTTAATAGCAATGAAAAAACGGTTTGTTCGTGTCTTTCCCCAGCGGCGCGGTTGGGAAACCGGCTGCCCGCGTGCGCCCTGCGGCGGCGCGCGTGCCCAATATTGCCGCGAAACACGAAGGCGGCGACCCGGAGATTGACGCGGCGCACGAGCACCCTTCAGATATTCTGGATTACTTCCGGGAAAAAGCCGAAGTTATCGCCAGCGGGGACTGGGAGCGTATGCCGCTGAACTTTATGGATAAAGTGGCGGCGTGTAACACCACCGCGCGGGCGCTGACCGAGCGCAGATTGGGCTTTGTGGCAGCGCGCAACCTGCACCTGTAAAAAGTCGGGTGCGGGCGGCGCGAAACATAGCGCAAACACCGGCGCGGCAGGGATTCCCTGCCGCGCTAGGGTTTAATCGCCAGCAAGCAGCCTGTCTCGGGAAAAGATGGCGCGGCTCTCCTTGAAGGTTGGAGGGCTCAACCGGTTTACTTTTTCTTATCTTTCCAGTAAGCGTCTGCTTCCGTCTCCATCTTCTCCAGACGGGTGTAATAATCCGGGAATTCGTTCAGATGGGCAAGGGCGATTTTGGCTGTGGTCAGCGGGTCGTCATTGGTGACGTTCGTGTGTGGGTCTACCAAACCGTGCTCCAGCTCCACGTTAATCCCCATGGTGAACTGCTCCACGTCAAAATGCGTCCAATCCACACCCAATCTTTCCGCTTGCAATTTTGCTTCTTCCGGCGAGAAATGCTTCTTTGCGGACATAATGTAAGTCTCCTTCATTCAGCAGTTGTATGTAATTGTAAACCTCATTTTGCAGGAAACGCAGCTTAGTATAAATCGTAACGAACGTCGCAAACAGCGCAAACCAAAAATCACACTTACCGCGTGCCAGTTTCCTCCCAGAAAGCCGGTTGACCTTCCTTAAAATATGGTTAATCGTCGGGGGAGCGCCACCATGCGGGCTTAGACGGCCGGTGATGACCTGAGGCGGAAGGTTGAGCAGCCGCTGTTGAAGCAAATGAAGGGTAAGGAGGCTCTGCTGAGTAAACCGCCCGGTTGCCGCCAGTTTCAGATGGAGCGCGGGTGGAATAGTGTAAGTTGACGGGGCGAACGATTTGGTTATTAACGCAGAAAGATGTAAAAATTTAGTTCCTTCATCCGTGGATTTCCCCAGAAAAATCAGCCGTCCACGCTAATATTTCCGGCAGGCTTTCAATTACCTGCCCGGTCGGTCTATCTCAAAGCGGGCTTCCTCTTTTTGTTCATCACGCGCTTGAGATCTTCCTGACTCATTCGGCGTAATATCGATTCTGAGGCAGTACACGGCCTCCCAGCGGAAGAGAAAAAGTGGTATAAATTCGGTTTATGGCTGCTGCCCGCGCGGTTTTTGCCGCTTATATGGGTTTTATACACGGGACAAGGTTAAAAATCCTTTACTCCCCAATGAAGCAAAAAGGCAGCTAAAGGTTGAATATGTTAGGGTTGATTGGTTCGCACTTCATAAAAGGCTTTTGGATGTACCTTCTGTTCGCGCTGTCCGCGATGATCGAAGGACCCCTGACCATACTTACCAGCGGCGCTGGCATCGCGCAGGGCTTGGTGCGCCCCGGCCCGATTTTTCTCGCGGTGGTGGCTGGTAACCTGGTCGGCGATATTGGGTGGTACAGCCTGGGCAGGTTTGCCAAGCCGGAGTGGCTGTATCAAATTTCACCTAAGCTGGGCATCAGCGCGGAGAAAGTGGCCGGTTTGCAGGATATCGTGCGGTCGCACACCGGAAAACTTATCTTCCTCGCGAAATTCACTGCCGGGCTGCCAATCCCGACCCTGATTGCGGTGGGCCTCAGCCGGGTGCCCAAACGCCAATGGGCGGCGGCCTGGATTGGCGGGGAGCTGGTCAAGTCGGCGATTATCATGCTGGCAGGTTATCTGTTCAGCGCGGCTGTCAAAACTGCCTCGGGAAC
This sequence comes from Chloroflexota bacterium, assembly GCA_029556265.1. Classification (GTDB taxonomy): domain Bacteria; phylum Chloroflexota; class Anaerolineae; order Anaerolineales; family Anaerolineaceae; genus Mesolinea. The sequence goes on from JAKQFH010000013.1 coordinate 20,442, forward strand.
CATGCAAGCGGTGATTTGGAGTATCACCGGCGTATTGATCGCGGCGGGCTTCGTTTGGTATCGGCGGCACAAACACACCCAGGCGTAGCGCGGAGAATGCTGTGAACCTTCCAACAGAAGGAAATCCAAAAATATTGGTTGTGATACCAGCCTATAACGAGGCGGAGCGCCTGGGGGCTGTGGCAGCCGCGGCAGCCTCGCATTTGCCGGTGTTGGTGGTGGACGACGGATCCAGGGATGAGACCGCGCGTGTTGGCAGGGAAGCGGGGGCGGAAGTGTTGGAGCAGAAGCCTAACCAAGGTAAAGGCGCGGCGCTGCGCGCGGGTTTTCGCTATGCGCTGGCGCAAGGCTGCGACGCGGTCATAACCCTGGACGCGGACGGCCAGCACGACCCGACCGAAATCCCCTTGTTTTTGCAAGCTCTTCAGGAAACAGGGGCGGATCTGATTATCGGCAGGCGGGACTTTTCCCGCATGCCCTGGGTGCGCCGGCTCAGCAACACCCTCGGTACGCGCTTGTTCTCCTGGGCAGCCGGGCAGGCTGTTCATGACAATCAGAGTGGATACCGTTTGATTAGCCGGCGGTTGATGGAAGCGAGCTTGCGCAGCGCGCAGCAAGGCTTCGCGTTTGAGGTCGAGATGATTGTGGAGTGTGTGCGCAGCGGTTTCCAGCTTGCCTGGGTTCCCATTCGCACCATTTACGCTGGAGAAGGCAGCCATATCAGCCCGCTCAAACACGTTGTGGAGTTTGTGCGGGTTTCCGCCCAGACTCGCAGAAGCCTTCGACGGGGAAAATAACCCGCGCCCGCCCGGAAATTTCGTGCTCTTCGAGCCTGAGGCGGCACGCGCGGTTATGCCGCGAAAACCCCGCGGGAAGAATTGATGAAGTTTTGCGCGGCAAGCGAGAGATAACGTTCTTTCTTCCAGGCAAGCCCAACTTCGAGGAAAAGAGGTTCGCTCAGGGGGAGCATAACCAGGTCCGGGCGTTCGGGCACAATATCCTGAATGAAAAAAGAGATCCCCATGCCCTGCTCCACCAGGCTGAGAATAGTTCCAATCTGGCTTGACGAAAAAAGCACACGCGGGGCGAAGTGAAACCGGGAACATTCTGCCAGAATGCGCTGACGAATAAAGGTGTCTTCCTTGAACAGGATAAACCCGAACTCTTGCAGCCGATCGAAAGGAACACTATCCAGGCTGCTGAGCGGGTTCGCGCGGGACATGCAGACATGAATCTGGCCGGACTTGACAGGCAAAACTTCCAGGGTGGGCGGAAGCTGGGAAGTAATCAGCAGGGCAATATCCAGCTCGCTGTTTTCAAGCTGCTCGCGAATTAGCAAAGAACCCTCTTCCATTATCGTAACCTTCACATCCGGATGCTGTTTTTGATAAGCGCTTAAGAGATGCGGGAAAAGCAGCGCTCCCATGATTGGGGTGATTCCGATTTTCAGGGTGCCGCCCGATGGGTGCTGAATGTCGCTGATTTCGACGACCGCATCCTGTAAATAGGTAAGGATATATTCAACGCGTGAAAGAAACACCTGCCCCGCGCGCGTGAGAGTGCCTCTTTTCCGGCTGCGGTCTATCAGACTGACTCCCAATTCCCCCTCCAATTTCTTTATCGCTACGGAAATGGAAGGCTGCGAGACCCGTAAGTGTTCGGCAGCCCGGGTCATGCTCTCCATCCGCCCGAATGTTAGAAAATACTCCAGTTGGCGCAGTTCCATCTGTTATCTCCATAATTATAAATATTATTTATGATACCATAAATAAAACATTCTTGTTATATATAATATCTCATGGTATAGTAGGTTTACTGGCAGAACTGCCATTTCTCCATCAACCATACGGCCTGCGAGCCGCGCTTCGCAGAAAGGTCCACGATGAAAGAAATCTCACTTACGATCAATGGAAATACCCATACGCTGGTCGTCCCCGAAGATTTGGTCCTGATAGACCTCTTACGGCGGGATCTGCACCTGACCGGCACCAAGCAATCCTGCGACCGAAAAGGTCAGTGCGGAGCATGCATGGTGATTGTGAACGGGAAAGCCGTCCGCTCATGCCTGACCAAAGTCGCGAGCCTGGGCGGCGCGGAGGTTATCACGGTGGAGGGCCTTGGCACCCCCGACAATCCGCACCTGATTCAGGAAGCCTTCGCGCTCTCCGGCGCAATTCAATGCGGGTTCTGCACGCCCGGTTTCATTATGTCCACCAAAGGGCTGTTGGACAAAAATCCTGACCCAAGCGTTGAGGAAATCAAGAAAGCTTTTGCGCGCAACCTCTGCCGCTGCACCGGTTATACGAAAATCATTGAGGCGGTGCAATTGGCAGCCCGCTTCTTGAGGGGGGAAACCAGCCCGGAAGCAGAACGCGCCAGACTGGGCGCGGAAAGCGTGGGTGTGTCTCATGTGCGCCCATCCGCGCTCCTGAAAGCCTGCGGACTGGCAAAATTTAATGATGACGTCCCGCTGCCAGAAGACGCGTTGGAAATCGCGGTTGTGCGCAGCACGGAGTATCACGCCAACATCTTATCCGTAGATACCAGCGAAGCCGAAAAAATGCCCGGCGTGGTCGGCTTTTTGCGAGCCGCGGATATCAAGGGTACAAATCGCCTCCGTCAGGTGGTACCAGATCAACCGGTGCTCTGTGAGGACCGGGTGCGTTTGCTCGGTGATCCAATTATCGCGGTGGCTGCTAACACAAGGGAACAAGCCCGCGCGGCAGCCGCGGCGGTAAAAGTTCTGTACGAGCCGCTGCCCGTGCAGATGACGCCGGCGGAATCGCTGGCTCCTGGCGCGTTTGTCCTACACGCCCACGCCCCCGACAACATTTGCTGCACGCAGCCCTTAATCAAGGGCGACGCCGAAGCCGCGCTGAAAGAAGCCGTCTACGTTTACGAAGGGGAATACGCCACCCAAACCAACCATCAGGCGCCGCTGGAACCGGAAGTTTCTTCAGCGTATTTTGAAGGTGAAGGTGAGGCACAGGAATTGGTGGTGGTCGGACGCAGTATCAACATTCACTTCCATCTGAATCAACTTAAGGAAGCGCTTGGGCATACCAACATGCGCTATCAGGAAGCCTATTCTGGCGGGCAGTTCGGGATCAAGGTATGGATTATCACCGAAGCGATTGCCGCCGCTGCCGCCCTGCACTTTAAGCGCCCGGTACGTTACGCGCCTACCATGGCGGAATCAATGCTCATCACTACCAAACGGCACGCCTACCCCAGCATGAAAATTAAACTCGCGGCAGACGCGCAAGGACGCTTTACCGCCTTATTCTGCGACTTTACCATGGATAAAGGCGCTTACACAGTCAACGGACCGGTTATCCTTGGGCGCGCCATTATGATGCTGACCAGTTCCTATAATTTCCCCAACGTGAAGGCGTTTGGCAGAAATGTGTATACCAATAACGGGGCTGGCGGCTCTGCGCGCGGAGCCGGGCCGCCCCAGGTCGCTTTCGCGCTTGAGTCCGCCATTGATATGCTGGCGGAAAAGATTGGTATCGACCCGCTGGAATTGCGACGCATAAATTCTCTGCTTCCAGGGCAAACCAAAGGCATCGGTATGGTGGTGGATGAATGGTGCTTCCCCGAAGTATGCGATTCCATCAAAGACGCCTACGACCGGGCGAAGTTGGAAGCGGAGCGCTTTAATCAGACCAGCCCGGTGATTAAGCGCGGCGTCGGTATTGCCGCGCACTCTTTTGGAATTGGAGGCGCGGGGGATTCTGCCAGATTGACGATTGAATTGAATCCGGATGACAGCGTCACCATCTTTGCCGCGGTTGCCGACCCAGGCGAGGGGAATGATGCCATGCTCACCCAAATCGCCGCGCATCAATTGGGTCTCCCGATGGAAAAGATACATCTGTACACCAGGGATACGGATAAAACCGTCTTAATGGGGCCGGCCGCGGGCAGTCGTATGACTTTTATGGCCGGGCATACGCTCATCAACGCGATTGATAAGCTGAAAGCCGCGATGGAGGAAGCCGGGGCAAGCTGCTACGCCGAGTTGACGGCCGCGGGCAAGCCAACCCGCTATGAAGGTTTCCGTAAAAATGACGTCCCTGCCGGTCTTGACAAGCACACCGGTCAGGGATACGCGCAGATTTCAGAATGCCACAATATTCAGATGGCTGAAGTGGAAGTGAACACGGAAACTGGCGCCGCGCGCGTCTTGAAGATGACGGTGGCGGTGGATGCGGGAACCATCATCAACCCCAAAGCCTTTGAAGGGCAGCTTGAAGGTGGAATGGATCAGGGCGTCGGGTATGCCCTGCGGGAAGAATACATCCTTGGAAAAACCACGGATTATGTTTCCTTCAAATTCCCCACCATCAAAGACAGCTTTGAAGTGGAGATGATTATTAGTGAAACTCCGCGTGGGAATGGACCTTTGGGCGCCACTGGCGTTGGAGAAATGACTATGGTGTCCACCGCGCCGGCTGTGACCAACGCGATTTATCACGCCTGCGGCGCGCGCGTGTACGCGCTGCCTGCCACGCCAGAGAAGGTGCTGAAAGCGTTGGCAGCGAGATAACAAAGAGAACGCTTCAACGGCGTATAATCGCAGATATCAAGCGCCGCCATCCAAAACAGTATTCGCTTGGGATGAAAGGCCGGCGCTTTAAGGGAAGCTAACCATGGAAAGAACAGTTCCTATGGAGAAATTCAGGGCTGATTTTCCCGCGCTGCATCAGACCAGAAACGGCTTGCCGCCAGTTTACTTTGACAATGCCTGCACAACATTGGTACCGCAGCCGGTGATTGACTCCATCAACGAATATTACACGCGGTACCCGGCTTGCGGCGGCCGCCGAAGCCACCATTGGTTCGCTTCCGAAGTCACCCGACGGATAAATCGCTCCCGGGAACGCCTGGCGGAATTTGTTAACGCGGAATCTGGCGCGGAAATTATCTTCACCCTGAACACAACCCAGGCAATTAACATGGTGGCGCTCGGTTTGCGCTTTGAGCCTGGTGAGGTGGTCTTGATTTCTGGCGCGGAGCATAATTCCAACCTGCTGCCCTGGCTGCGCTTGCAACAAAAAGGCGGTCTGCGGGTGGAGCATCTCAGCGCCGCCGAGAGTGAACAGTTTGACCTGTCTGCCTTTGAAGACAGGCTGCGGAAATCCCCTGTCCGGCTGATAAGCCTGGCCTGGACCTCCAACGTCACCGGAAGCACACTGCCGGCGAAAGAAATCATTGCCGCGGCACACAGGCACGGCGCGCTCGTCCTCCTGGATGGAGCGCAAACCGTACCACATCAGAATGTGGATGTGCGCGCCCTGAATGTTGATTTTTTGGCTTTCTCTTTGCACAAAATGTGCGGACCGCGCGGGGTGGGTGTGCTATACGCCAAAAAAGAATTCATCAACAGCCCGCCAGGCAGCCCAAACGCGTTGGAACCGGTCATCCTGGGCGGCGGTAATGCGATTGACACAAGCTTTGAGAACTACCAGCTCCTGGAAGGCCCCGAGCGCTTTGAAGCTGGCATCCCTGATTATCCCGGGCAAATCGCGGCAGGCGCGGCGGTGGACTATTTGCTAAGCGTCGGGATGGAACGCATCCGTGAGCAGGAGGAAAACCTGAACCGATACCTCAGCGCCCGCATGCAGGAACAATACGAACAATTGGGCTGGCTGGAGATCCTGGGCCCACAGGAGCCGGAGCGCCGCGGCGGCATCCTCACTTTTTCTGTCCGGCGCCCAAACGCGGTTGGAATCGCGGAGGACCTGGACCGCGCGAGCAATATCATGATTCGCGACGGGGTTTTCTGCGCGCATTCGTATTTTAACGACCGCTATGGTAATACCTGGCTGCATCCAAAGACGCATCGGGATCACCGGATGGTGTATCGGGTCTCATTCTATTTCTATAACACCCCGCAGGAATGTGAGCTTTTTCTGGATGCGCTGAACGCGATTTTTGAAGAACGCGGATACCTTGAATAGGACTTTGCGTGGATGAGACCGTTATCCGCCAGTATCGGCAATTATTAAGGCAGGATTTTCCTCATTCCGGCGAGCTGGAACATCCCTCGATATTTGTGGAGGCAGTCGGCGAGAACCTCATTCATTGCGGAAACACCGGCAACTATATGCAGCTGTATTTGGAGATTCAGGGTGAGAGAATTTCCCGGATGACATACCTGTGTTCCTGTGAACCCAGCGCCAATGTGGCGGTTGAAGCGCTTTGCGGGCTGGCAGAAGGAAAAACGCTGGACGAGGCCGCCTCAATCAGCCGCGAAGACCTCCTGCTCACAATTGGCAGCCAGGATGAGGAACTGGGCCTAAAAAGCGCCGGACTGATCGCGCTGTTGAGGCAGGCAATCCGGGAGTTTGGGCACGAGGGCGAAGATGCTGCCGCGCGAGACGCCGGATTGGGCTCGGACCAAATCAGCTGGGATAAGACGCTCTCAAGTTAGTATTCCGGGTTTGGAGGGTGGGGCGTACATGATCCAACCCATGCCTCGGCAGCGCGTACCGCCGTTTTCCATTTGGCAGTGCCGATGAGACCACCCGCGAACGAGACCGGATATTATGCGCCGCGCCATTCACTTTGCGCTGATCAGCGGAGCCCGCGTGATTCAGCTGGCAGGTTACGATGTGTATTATGAAACCCCCAGCGCCCGAAGCAGCGATTTATTCCTGGATGGTCTGGCCCGATCGGCGCGAGAGGCGGCCGGAGCGCAAGTGATGTTGGCGCTTGAAATCATGGACACCGAATACCTTAATTCAATCCAGAAATTCGTTAAAATCCGCGACCATATCAAGTCTCCCTGGCTGCAGGTTTACCCGGATGTTGGCAACCTGACTGCCTGGGGTCATGATGTGTCTGCCGAGCTGGCATTGGGCGCCGAAGATATTGTTGGGGTGCACCTTAAGGACACAAAAAAGGTGCGCAGCAATTTCCCCGGTCAATTCCGCGACGTGCCATTTGGCAGCGGGGATGTAAATTTTGTGGATTGTTTCCGCGCGCTGGAAACTCTGGGCTATGCCGGTCCATATTTAATGGAAATGTGGGCAAGGCAGAGCGGCGATGAACTCAACGCAGTCAGGGATGCGAAAACTTTTCTGGAAGGTCAATTCCGAAAAGCGATGATACTGGCAGATTGAGGTGAAAAATCACCCGTGAGAATTGACTTGAAAAAGCAGACGCATACCTGCTTTTCTCGTGCCCTGATTCTTCGCGGGCGGAACCGACCCTAGCAGCTTGCCGCGAGATGGCTTATCCGGAACCTGCTTGAAAAATCACAATAAGCCCGTAGGCTCCCCTCGCGGCGGCCCGCGCAAGCCTCAGAATGCGGTAACGGCGCCAACAGCCCCCATACTCGCCCCCGCGCCCGGCCGTGAAAGGGCTTATTGTTAGCCTGCAGGATTAATAGGACGATTAACAAAAATGTTAAAAACTCGAAAGAAGGTTGAGCTATGTTAGAAGCATTGAAAGCGGCAGTCTGCCAGGCCAACTTGCGCCTTCCAGGCTATGGCCTGGTGACCCTCACCTGGGGCAACGCCTCGGCGGTCCTGCGGGAGGAGGGATTGGTCGTTATAAAACCCAGCGGGGTTGACTACGGCAGCATGAAGCCCGAAGACATGGTGGTCGTGGATATGGAAGGCAGGATTGTGGAAGGCGCGCTGCGGCCGTCGTCTGATTTGACCTCGCATCTGGAACTGTATCGCAGTTTTCCGCGCATTGGCGGGGTTGTTCATACGCATTCAACCTACGCGACCAGTTTTGCCCAGGCGGAGAGGTGGCTGGGTGCAGGATGGTTATGCTTGTCTCGATATATCTTATAATATTTTGGACCTACACGAGGCTATGAAAATCGCTAGAGATGCTAATTAAGACGCGGTTTGGGATGTAAAGAATTCTGTGGAGATTATTACAAGTGAGTATTGGAGTAGATATGACAAAGGAAAATAGAGGACCAATTTTATCGAGACCCGAGGACAAGACTTGGCAGTCTTTTAGGAGCTGGTTATTGTCCACGACTAGCTTTATACTTGGAAGGCCGGCAAAGGACAATCATACGCCCGAGGAATGGCAACAATTAGCCGAGAAGTTCTGGAGTGCGGGCAAAGATAAGAATGGCTAACTGGAATGAAGAGGACCATCCGTGGGTACCGGCGGGTTCCTCTGAAGGAGGCCGGTTCACAACCAAGGCTGGTGTGGCTGCTTGGAAAGCTGCCGGCCCGTGCACCCGGGCGCTGACACAAACCGAGATAGAAACTGGATACGAACTGAATACCGGTAAAGCGATTGTGGAAACCTTCCGCCAGAAAAACCTGGACGCGCTTGAAATGCCAGCGGTGCTGGTTTCCAAGCACGGACCATTCACCTGGGGAATGGATGTCTCCAACGCGGTTGAGAATTCCGTCGTGCTGGAGGCAGTCGCGCAGATGGCTTGGCTCACCGAATGTTTAGCGCCTTTGGTGCAGCCGGCTCCGGGCTACCTGCTGGAGAAACACTACTCCCGCAAACATGGGCCAAACGCGTATTACGGGCAGAAATAGCCGCCGCTCCTGCTGTCTGGGCAAAAAGCACCGCTCAAATATGAGCGGTGCTTTTCTTTTTCTGGTAAAACCTGAATCGCGGCGGGCTGCCTGCTTACCTGGGGATTGGCAGTTGCGCGGCGGACGTTGTAAAACCCTTGAGAAACCTGCCGTTTTTCATCAATGCCAATGCTTCTATTTGGGAACGCCAAGCGCTGCCGCCGATTTGCATGGTCGCGAGCGGCTCTATCCCAGGCAGCCCGGAGCTTAAAAGTCCGGCGGGCTTGCCGATTGTTTGCACTGGATATTAATCAAACCCTTAGCAAACCGCGGAGGCCCCGCACGCTATAGTAAGATTCCGCGCCGTTATGGTAGCAGAATACGCGCCCGTAGCGCCGGTCTCCAAAGAGCGCGCCGCCAAGTTTTCGCACTTCTTCCGGGGTGAGGAGCCAACTGGAGGTTTTCAGGTCAAACTCCCCCAGGCTTTGCAGCTGCAGGTATTCCTCTTCGCTTAGCAGCCGGATGCCCATCGCGGCCGCCATGCCGCACGCGGAGCCTTCCGGTTTGGCTGTTTTTCGAGAATTCAGCGCGGCATCGTCGTAGCACAAGTTTCGGCGCCCGGGCGGGGTTTCGGCGGAGCAATCCACGAAGAGCAGCCCGCCGGTGGCGGGGTCTTTTCCAATCACATCCGGCTCACCACCACTGGCTTCCATTGCCCGCAGAGGCCAAAGCTTGTGAGGGCGGGCATCCAAGCTCGCGCGCACCTCAGCCCAGTCAATTCCAGGGTGGCGCTGCGGGTGAGCTTCAAATCGGGTTTGGAGAGCGCTCAGCAGAGCTTGAGCCTCTTTTTCGGATAAAGTTTTGGCAAATCTTTCACTCTCGTTCATCCGCCAATCCTATCGCTGTGGGGCGGCAGAGTCAAAACTTGTTATGGTAAATCTTATACATGCCCCAAACCTGGGGGGGAGGGCTTTATCACCGCGCTTATACCCTGCTTATGGCGCAATAAGAGAACAAACCTGCCCGCGAACCGTTTTCTTGCGCTGTAGCGGCTTGGTTGTATAATTCTTTTCCGGATAACCAAACTATTTTTCCAGCGGACAGCTCCGGGATTCCTGTCCAAAAATACAAGATTCCGCCAGTCTGAGCTCCAACACAGCACACACCTCAATCGACCACCGCCAGGAAGGATAACGATTAATGATGCACTCCATTGCACCCATGAACAATAAGAATGTCATTTGGAACGACAGAAGAACGGTGCTTCACAGCCGCTGGTTCTACCTCGGGCTTTTTGTCCTCGCGACCTGTATTGTGCTCGCGTTCACCCTGGATATGCAGTATTACACGGTCTCGCTGATTTCAGGTTTGCTTGGGATTGCCCTGGCAGCGTATTTCATTTTGCGGATTACTTTGCGCCCAATCACCACGCCTGAGATGGTGGACGTGGCTGGCGATATCCGCTTTGGAGCCCAAACCTACCTGAGGCGGCAGATACGCACCATTTTATTCGTCACGCCCTTTTTTGCCGGGCTGTTGTATTGGATTTTGGATTGGAAAGCGGCGGTCACGGCGGTTTTCGGGGTGCTGACTTCGCTGCTGGCATCCTACATCGGGATGAGCGTTAGCGTGCGCACGAACTTGCAAACCGCGGATATCGCCCGGGAAGGCAAACGCGAACCCTTCCGCACCGCGCTGTTTGGCGGCTCGGTTATGGGCTTATGCATCACCGGATTAAGCCTGATTGTGCTTTCGGTGCTCTTCAGCATCTTCAGGGATCCAAACGCACTGATTGGCTTTGCTTTTGGAGGCGGTTTGGCGGCTTTGTTCGCTCAGATTGGCGGCGGTATTTTTACAAAATCCGCGGATATTGGCGCGGACCTGGTGGGCAAGATTGAAGCCAATATCCCGGAGGATGACCCGCGCAACGCAGCGGTCATTGCGGATTTGGTGGGCGATAACGTTGGAGACTGCGCCGGCCGGGGCGCTGACCTGTTTCAAACCTTTAGCGATGACCTGGTAACTGGTTCCATTGTGGCGGTCGCGATGGCTTCTGTGTATGGACCCAAAGCGATATTCTTTCCCTTTTTGCTGCAGAGCGTGGGCGTTTTCGCTTCTGCCGCGGGAATATCTGCCAGTCGGGAGTGGAAACCAGGCATGAGCCCTTCCGCTCAGTTTAATGTCGGGTTGTTTGTCAGTTCGGCGCTCAGCATCATCGGGGCGCTGAGCATGTCCATTTGGTTTCTTGGCAATTGGGTTATTGGCATCGCGGCCACTTTAGGCGTGGTGATTACTGCGGTTGCCTCGCTAAGCACGCGCTACTATGCTGGCATGGAAGGCAAACCCGTCCGCGAAATAGCCCGAGCCTCGAACCGCGGCGCAGCCCTGAACATCATTACCGGCATGGCCTACGGCTTGCAAAGCCCGGTTCTGCCGGTGCTGGTTTTAATGGGGGTCGTTATCGGGATTTATGGGCTGTCGGGCAACAGCCTGCTGGCATTGGTGGCGGTTAATATCGGAACCGACCTGCTGATTACCTTTATTATGGCTGCCGACGCGTTTGGCCCGATTGTGGATAACGCGGCCGGGATTGCCGGCATGTCGCGCGCGGCTCAGGGCGTGATTGACAAGCTCTCGCGGTTGGATTCGGTCGGAAACACCATGAAAGCTATAACCAAAGCTTACGCGATGATTTCGGGGACGGTCACCGCGTTTGTTATCTTCCTGACCTTTTATAAATTGGCGGGCATCGACGCGATTGACGTGACCACGCCGTTTAACCTGAGCTTCCTCTTCATTGGGGTCTGTCTGCCTTTTCTGATTTCCTCACTGGTCATCGGCTCCACCGCCAGAACCGCGGAGGCAATGGTGGACGCGGTGCGCGGTCAATTCCAACAAAACCCCGACATCCTCAAAGGGCTGGCGAAGCCAAATTACTCCCAGTGTATAGACATCGCCACGCGTAACGCCTTGCGCGAGATGATATTGCCGAGCGCCATCAGCATTCTGGTGCCGATTGGGATTGGCTTTGCCTTCGGCATGAACGCGCTCGGGGCAGTTCTGGTTGGTTCGGTGGCTTGCTCCGCGCTGTTGGGGCCCTTCTTCAATAATACCGGCACCGCCTTTGATAATGCCAAGAAGATGATTGAGAACCTGGAGTTATCGCGCGGAACGCCGGAGCATATCGCCGCGGTTATCGGGGATACCGTCGGAGATTCGCTGAAGGATGTGGCCGGGCCGTCCACGCTGATTTTCATGAAGCTGATTGGCATGGCGTCGCTGCTGATTGTGCCGCTGGTGAAGTGAGGCGAAGCTTATCCAGCCGCGCACACCGGCAGGCCCTTTTTTGAAAGCCCGAACGCCGTGGAGGAGAGCTTCGCGGCGTTTTGGCGTGATTACTGGAACAGAGGCTCGCCAAAAGGACAGGGTTTTCCGGCCTGGCTGGCAACCTATCCTGAGGTGAGGTATCACTAAACAGCGAACAACCTGATTGCTCGTAACAATTCTGAAAAGCTGGAGAGCTGAGGCAAAACGCAGTATGATTACCATCTGAGAAGTTTTTTTGATTAACCCTGCAGGAAACGGGAGTTGAACGCCATGAAACCCACAAAAAAAGCAAACGACATGTCCATCCCGGAATTGGCCGCTTATATCGACCAATCCGTACTCAAGCCCGAGTTTACCCAGGCGGAAATCCGCAAATACATACAGGAAGGTATCGACTTTGGCTGCGCCACCGTGTGCATCAACCCTTCGTCGCTGGGCATTGCCGCTGAACTGACCCGCGGCACGGATACGAAAATCTGCGTGGTGTGCGACTTCCCGTTTGGGCTCTCCACCACGCGCTCCAAGGTGATGCAAGCTGAAGAATACTGCCGCGGGGGAGCGGTGGCCGAGCTGGACGTCGTCGCGAATTTCGGCTGGATTCGCAGCGGGATGTTTGCCGAGGTGGAAGCTGATATCCGCGCGGTGACTGAAGTCTGCCATGTCCGCGGCGTGCAAGTTAAGGTAATCTTTGAGACCGACGCGCTGACGCCGGAGGAAATCCGGCGGGCTTGCGAGGCAGGCATCGCCGCGGGGGCGGACTTTCTGAAGACCTCCACCGGCTTTTATACTGGCGGCAGAAGCGACGGCGCAACCAGAGAGATCATCGCGCTGATGATGGAGACCGCGCGAGGACGCTGCAAGATTAAGGGCTCGGGCGGCATCCGGACCCAACAGCATTTCTTTGAGCTGATTGACATGGGCATCGACCGCATGGGCATCGGCTACCGCTCCACGCCGGTGGTGTTGGGGGTAAGCGCGGAGGAAGCAAAGCGGCTGCGGGAGCAGAGTTAGCCGGGCAGCTGGGCAGCGCGCTTCCGGGAAGTTTGGATAAGCGCCTGCTGGCTGCCTGCGCGGGCGGCTGGGCACCGCTCTGATAAGCCCCGCTCGCCTGGGCTGAAGAATTGTTGGATGTGAAGCTGTGTTCTTATGAGTTTGCCCGCTATTAATCCTGACAAAACCATGCGGCCTGGCAAAGGGAATATCGGATGAACAGTATCGCACCCGGAAAAAAACAGAATAGAATGCGGCGCGGGGCTTTGTTAACCTTCCTGCTCCTTTTTCTCTTCATTGCGGGTTGTCTGCCACAGCCCGAGTCAGGGCAGGTTCCAGGTATAACAGCGGTGGGTGGCTCAACGCCCGCTCCCGTTTCTCCGGCGGGCTGGTGGCAGCCTGCTGTGGGCTTAACCTGGCAAATACAGCTCAGCGAACCCGAGGTTGATACTTCGGTTGACGCGAACGTGTTTGAAGTGGACCTTTACGTTGACCAATCTGTCATCGACGCGCTGCACGCCAAAGGCAGCCGGGTTGTGTGTTATGTCAGCGTGGGCTCGTACGAAGACTGGCGCCCGGACGCGGCACAGTTCCCCGCCGAACTGCTTGGGAAGGATTACGAAGGCTGGCCGGGCGAAAAATGGCTGGATATCCGCCAGATAGATAAGTTGGCACCCATTTTGCGGGCGCGCCTGGACTTATGCAAAACGAAGGGCTTTGACGCGCTTGAGCCGGATAACCTGGAGAGCTACACCAACGACACCGGCTTCCCCCTGACCTACGCTGACCAACTGCGGTTTGCTTTGTGGTTGGCGGAAGAGGCTCACGCGCGCGGGCTTGCCATCGCCCAGAAGAACGCCCCAGACCAGGCAGGCGACCTGGCAGGGCTCTATGATTTTGCTGTCATTGAAGACGCCTTCTATTACGATTGGGCGGATGAGATGAGCGTTTATATCCAGGCTGGCAAACCTGTTTTCGCGGTGGAATATACTGACCTGGAATGGAATTTCATGGATTACTGCCGGGCTTCCCGGAAGCTCGGGTTCAGCCTGATTCTGAAGCATCGGGAACTGGATAATTGGCTGAAAACCTGCCCATAAGCCGGCTGAAAACGCACTGCTTTCCAGCGCGAACACCCCTCCCCGCTTAAATTCCTTTCAAGTTTGCTGCGCGGGCTGGCGCGGGTTTCTTTGCGCGCGAAGCCCGCTTTGTTTTCAAACAGACTGCCAGAGATACCTTGCGCGGTGGGCGTGTGAACGTTTGGCGCGCTCAATAATGCTTGAGCGTTAGAAACGCGCCCGGGAAATTTGCGCAGCAGGTCGCGCGCTCGCGCAGTCAGGGCAGGCGCGATTTAAACCAGAACCCGGAGGTGGTTTGCGCGGACCATCCCCCGGGTTGGGAACGCTAACCTGGGGCTTGTTCGTCAACTGGCGCGGCTGAAACTTGTCACCCCTGGGCGTGTGCCGCCAGGGAGGCCGCGATTTGCCCGCCAAGCAGCGCGTTGTTATATACCAACTGCAGGTTCGCCTCCAGGCTTTTCCCACCGGTCTGGGCGGTAATCTCGCTCAGCAGGAACGGGGTGATTTCCTTTCCGGTAACATTCTTATCCCGCGCGGCCGCGACTGCCTTTTCGATAATTCCGTCAATGTAGATATGATCCAGGGAATACGCTTCGGGGATCGGGTTCACAACCAAGACACCGCCGCGCATATTCAGCTGAGATTTGGCAATCACGATTTGTGCGATTTCATCCGCGGAATCCGCTCTTTCGACCAGCTTGATCTCGCTGCGCGCCGAGAAAAATGCCGGCAGCACATCAGTCCGATAACCAATCACGGGGACGCCTTTAGTTTCCAGGTATTCCATCGTGCGGGGAAGGTCCAGAATGGCCTTGGCGCCGGCGCACACCACAACGACATCCGTCTGAGCAAGTTCTTCCAGGTCAGCCGAGACATCCATCGTTTCTTCATAGCCGCGGTGTACTCCGCCAATCCCACCGGTGACAAACACCCTAATGCCTGCCAGATGTGCCCCGTACATGGTCGTCGCGACGGTTGTGGCGCCAAGCTGTTTCCGGGCAATCACACCCGGCAGGTCGCGCATGGAAACCTTCGCGACAGGTTTTGATTTGGCGAGGATTTCCAGTTCTTCTTTCGAAAGCCCGACTTTTATCTTCCCATCCATGATAGCGATTGTGGCTGGCACAGCCCCGGCCTCGCGGATTATCGACTCCACTTTGTTCGCCATCTGAACATTCTGCGGATACGGCATGCCGTGTGAGATGATTGTCGATTCGAGAGCGACCACAGCCCCACCTGATTCCAGTGCCGCATTTATCTCGGGCTGAACTTCTACCAGATTATTTTTTTGCATCGGTTTCTCCTAAATGTTGTAGTTTAATTGACAGAACCCTGGGGCGGCGCGCAAAAAACAGAAACGGCTCCCCGTTGTTGGACCACTTTGGCAGCCAGGCTGTTGCCGGATTTGAGCCAATCTTCCGGGTGCTCATTCCGCATATACGCTGCCAGAAAGCCGGCATTGAAGGAATCCCCTGCTCCGGTTGTGTCCACAGGCTTAATCTGAAGCGCCGGAGCCTGGTAAATGGAATCAGACGGGACCAAGGCGCCATCGGCCAGCTCAAATCCAGTTTGGATGGACATCCAGGCGCCTTTGGAACCAAGCTTCACCGCCACGCATTTTGACAAGCGCGCGGCTTTTTCAAACACCCCGCTTTGGTCTTCTTCTCCGGTGAGAATCTGTAATTCGCGCAGGTTTGGCAGCAGGATATCGGTCAGCTCCAACATCCTGCCGCGAGTCTCGGGGGGCACATCGCCAATCAGGGGAGACGGATCCAGCGCGACGAGCCTGCCTGCATCCCGGGCGTATTCGGCAGCGGAGAGAATAAGCTTTGCCTGCTCGGGATAAAGCAGCTGGTAACCTGAGGTGAGCAGGAGCCTGCAGCGATCCAGGCTTGCGACAAGCCCGGGCTCGAAAGCCAGCGCTTGGGAGGACGCGCCGCGGAAGGAGAACATAGTCCGCTCGGAGTTGCGCTCAATCATCGTAACGGTAAAGCCCGTCCCCTCGCCGTATTGAATGCCGGAAATATCCACGCCCACAGCCCGCATCTGTTCCAAAATCAACTCGCCGTCCGGGTCTTTGCCAATCGTCCCGCAAAATTTGGTAGGCACGCCCAAATACGCCAGGGCAATCGCGGTATTCGCGGCGGAACCGCCGACGTTTTTGGAGGCGGAAAGAATTGCGGTATCCTCGCCGGGTTTGGGCATGCGCTCAATCCAGTATTGATGGTCAATCAGCGCGTCGCCGATGACCAGGACTTGATTGCCTGAAGGCTCGGCGGCAGATAAATGTTTCAGAGGACGATCCATCACGCGGCCTCCCCATCGGGTAAGTTCAGGATGTTTCTTCGCATCAATCGGACTCCATGATAATTTTGCCAGGTCGCCGCAACACTTCACGCGCGGTGCCAACCCGCGATGGTTTAATCAGCGGAAATTGTATCATCAAACCCATAAAAAAGCCGAAAAAGTGGAATGCGAGAGGGCGGCTGCAGTTGACAGCTTACCCGGTATAAATCGACTTTGGCGTACATTCTGAAAGCTGGAACCATCCAGGCTTCCCTCGTTTTCTGCGAGAGGTTGCGGGTATGGAAGGTTAGCGGGAAAGATTTGATCCGTGCGGAAAAGCACTTCGGATTGGGAGGCCCGCAAACTGTGAATTCAGGAATTAGTTCGGTGACTCCCCACACCGATCACTACCAGGGCGGGATTTGCGGAGTCCCTCAGTGTTGATTTTTTTGGGCGGCCTTGAGGTCTTGAGAGATTGGAATGAAAAACAGATATTGCTTCTGGAACACCCGTCACGGTAGAGCTTAGAACATCGCGGTTTTTCGAAAATTCCTTTTATTCGGAGGCTAATACAACCGACCGGAGCCCTTTTGGGGAGTAAAAAACCAGAGCCCGACGGGCTCTGGTTTGACTCTAGTAGCGGGGAGCGGATTCGAACCACTGAACTCCGGGTTAGGCACTCAAATTAATGAGTTGCTGGCTGGTATGAGCCCACGGTCGTTTGGAAGGAAACATTAAGACGGTTCCATCCGTTGATCGCGATGATCGCATAGGTTAGATCAACCAGTTCTTTCTCGGTAAAATGGCGCCGCATCTCAGCATAGAGCTCGTCTGTAATCTCTTCTTGCGAAATCATCGTGACTGCTTCAGCCCAGGCTAATGCTGCCCGTTCGCGTTCAGTATAGAAAGGCGCTTCCTGCCAGGCAGACACCAAGTAGAGGCGCTGTTCGGTCTCGCCACGTGCGCGGGCGTCTTTGGTATGCATATCCAGGCACCAGGCGCAGTGATTGATTTGTGAAACACGTATTTTAACGAGCTCAAGCAAGTTGACATCAAGACCAGAACGATGCACATAACTCTCTAATCCAAGCATGCTTTTAAAGCCATCGGGAGCGGTCGATTTGTAATCAAGTCTCTGTTTCATGTTGTATCCCTTTCTAAACAAAAAGATTATTATTTGAGAATCCATTGTAGCACGGGGAATTCAGGCTGCCATACTGATGCACAAGGGGCAAACAAATATATCAGGACCCCATGAGTCCTGGCAAAGTAGTTTGGAGCCGAAATAGTGCCCCCTGCGGATATTCGCCTGTGACCGCAATCTGTCCCCGCAAAGCAGGGCAAACAACTGAGCTATCTTTATGGGAACAAAAATGAGGCATCATCTTGTTGAAGCCTCTCTCCAGGTAGCGGGGAGCGGATCGAACGACTGACCTCCGGGTTATGAATCAAAATCCTGAATCCGTGCTATGTGCAAGGCAGGCTCTGCAAACCCTGGCACCGCCCGCCAGGGCAGGTGTCAGCCGACCTGACGAACGCTGGCGCACTCTTGCCGGACACGCTGCGGCTCTACAAGGGGATGTAAGTGCTAATCGGTTTTCGTTTAGCAGCTGTCTAACGTGGGTTTGGCAAGACATTCCCAGACGACAATCGTTATTATTAATTAATAAGAAAATTACTCAACTTATGATTGAAGTGTAAATTTTACATTGACCTAACCCACAAGACTTATCAGCCCTATGCCATTATTCAATTTGGGTTAGCTTGAAGATGAGGATCTTAATCCAATCTGCACAGGGAAGATATAACGCCACCACCAGCAAACTAATAAGCACATACGATAGTGGGATAGCAGTCATTAAAATGCCCTGCGAGGCAAAGATTCCCACCAGAATAATATCAGCCAGTGTGCCGAGCAGCATCCAGCGGCTGGGTCGGGAGTTCCAGAAATGGAGACGATCACGCACGAGGTATACATTGACCTGACCGGTGAAAACCAGCATCACGAACATCAGTGTTTGCAGTTGATTTAGCGGAAGGTGCAGCACATTGTTGGCCACATATAAGAATCCAAACGATAGCAGTAACACCGGCAGAGCAAGCCCGAAAGAGGCCACCATCAGCGGCGGGATTTTCCAATGATCCGGTTTGAGTGAATAAGAGACGTTGTCTGTGGCAAGTGACATGCTGACAAAATCATTTGCAAACAGCAGCAAGATGATTTGGAGCGGTGTGATCACGAACTCGCGGGTCAGGATAAACCCCAGGCTCAGGAACAGTGAGATTTGGAAAGTCTTGATGATTTTGTTGAGCGTGTAAGTTAACATGCGCTGGTAAATTCGGCGGCTGGTTTTAACCGCGTCCAGGATATTGCTTAATCCCTCTTTGGTCAGTACCACGCTTGCTGCGGCTTTTGCCACGTCGGTGGCGCTTGCCACCGCGATACCTACTTCCGCTTGTTTTAGTGCTGGCGCGTCATTAACACCATCGCCGGTCATCCCCACGATTTGACCAGACTTTTGCAGTCCCTGTACGAGGAGGAATTTATCTTCAGGGAACACACCCGCAAAAATGTCGCAATCCAGCGTGCCTTCTTGATGAATATTGAGCAGCTTTTCACCAGAACAGGGTTCTCCAACGATCCCTACCTGCGCCGCCACCGCTTTGGCCGTGAGTGCATCGTCACCGGTCACCATCACCACGCGTACGCCCAGGTTGTCGAGTTCCTCGATCAGGGTTTTGGAATCAGGGCGAGGAGTATCCTGCAGCCCGAGCAGACCAACCAATTGGAAGGGTCCGGAATCGGGGCCGACTGCGACTGCCAGGACGCGATTCCCGGATGCAGCAAATTCTGCAACATCTGCGTTGATATCTTGTTCCCCTGTGAGCGCGGTGATCGCCTGTGGAGCGCCTTTCAGAATTCGCAGGTTGTTTCCCTCCGGCTGCGCGATGAGTGCCTCTGACCTTTTCGTCGCCGGTTCAAATGGGGTGAAGTCGAGGCGTTCTCCGGCCAGCTGAATTTGCCGGTCCTGCGCTCCGGCGAGAATGGCAAGGTCAAGCGGATCCTGCGTGGCAGCACGGGAGGCTTGCGCTCCAAATCGGATGACATCTTCCTCCCGATAAGGAGGGTAGGCGCGGATAGCGTTCAGCTTGAGGCTGTTCTCAGTAATGGTACCGGTCTTATCACTGGCCAGAATGGTCATCGCAGCGGCTTCTTCGATGGCGGAAAGGCGAGCGACAAGGACGCCCTGCTTTGCCAAGTTAGCTGCGCCGAGGGCGGTGGCGACGGTAAACGTGGCCGGCAGCGATACCGGAACGGAAACAACCAGGATGATGAGAGCAAAGGGCAGAATCTGATGCCAGGCTATTTGAGCGTATAAGGCATAGATGGTAATAATAGCAACCAGGATAGCATCAGCCATGACTAAGTATTTCACGATGGTAAAAATGATCTCTTCAAGGTGGCTTACAGTCTTTGCCTCACGCACCAGTTCAGCGGTCTTGCCGAATTTGGTGTTCACGCCTGTACTGGTGATCTCGCAAGTTGTTTCGCCGCGTTTGATAACCGCGCCAGCATACACCATTTGCTCAGCACCTGCTTCCATCGGCAGTGATTCGCCCGTCAGGGCGGATTGGTCTACTTCCACCTGTCCGTCAATGAGAATGGCATCAGCAGGGATAAGGTCGCCCATGCGCAGATGGATGATATCACCTGGCACGATGTCCTCGGCCTGGATCCTTTGCCATTGACCGTCACGGCGCGTGGTGACCTGAACCGTCAGCTTTTGACGCAGGAGTGAAAGTGCATTATGGGCACGATTTTCCTGGGTAAAGCTCAGGAGGGCATTGAAGACGAGCAAGGCTCCGATGACGATTGCTTCAGTATTCTTGCCAAGATACAGTTCGAGCAGAATGGTGACCTCAAGCATCCAGGGGACAGGTGCCCAGAACTTCTTAAGGAACACCAACAACGGATTTCGTTTGGCCTCAGGTATCGTGTTCAGACCATATTTTTTCAACCGTTCAGCAGCTTCTGCAGAAGTCAGCCCGGTTAATGGGTTTGTGGAGCCAGTTTTAGGCGTGTTCATTTTCGATAAATTGTAATACAAATTAAAAGTGGGTAATTTCAAAAAAAATTGTAATGTATGACAGGAGTCAACTTTTTTTGGATTTCTGACTTCAATTTCCACATTATCACTTTAACAGTAAGGAACTGCTATTTTGTTGCGGTGTGCTAGAACTTGACTTTACAAATCCCAAAGGACTACAAAGAATCAGGACCAGCATGAACTGTGTGTAAGTATCCTTCTTTTTATGGCATCCCTAGGTGTTGCGATTTGTAGAATCCTAACCGTCGGGAGGGTATGTAACCATTGAGATAGTCATGATATCAATAACCCCGTCGAGATTAATTGGTTGTCCTTTAAACGAACTCCCGTTGTCCCAGATGAAAAATAAAATAATCAGGAATTACGCAGGTTAAACCAAAAACGACCACAGCTGGTCGTCTTGGAAGTAGTAGCGGGGAGTGGATTCGAACCACTGACCTCCGGGTTATGAGATATTTTCCCGGTTTCGGAACGTTTTTCACTCAGGCTCCGCATTTTAGCCTGGCCTGAGAGACGCTCTTCTGAAGAGGCTGGAGGATCTTTGGTTACGAGTTATTAGACGTATGATAGCGACTTTTTATGACTGGGTCAAGTAGGACTTTTTTCATGACCCGGAGGGGGATGGTTAGCAGTAGTTTGAAATTATTGACTTAGGACAGAAAGAATTTCTTTGCAATATGCCTCCGCCAACTGACGTTCATAATCGTAAAGTGCAGTGTCACGATTATGTGCTAAGGGATTCCGAATTTTCGCAAGAAGTTGTGATCTCTGATCCCAGTAATTCTTATCTTTTCCAAAAGTTGATTTAAAGGTATTCCATTCAGAGAAAATTATCGCAAATAGATCTTGTGGGTATGTAAAATCAATTAAATTCCGGGAAGCCCGGCTTCCAAATGATTTTTGCTCTTTCTGTTGGGCTTCCTGGCACTTGTCGAATATCGTTTTTAAGTTAGCATGAGCGTTTTCTAACCGTACTATCCACTGCTCGCCATATTGGGTAACCATCGCATTTACAATACAATTTCGTAACGCCAATTCCGTTTCACGCCAAACAGGCCACAAATCGACCTGTCGTTCTACCAATTTTAAGTAAGAGTAAAAATGTGGTGAAAATGTCGTATAACTATCTTGTCCATTAGCTTGAATAAGGCCGTATCGCATGAAATCATCAACATCAGCCTGCTTTACATCCACTATTGGCCCAAAAAGAATTTGTAGGAGTTTCCTGAGACTATCATCCTCGCTTAGGATGCTGATCATATGATCATATTGATCTAGCAAAGAATGCTCAGCTCTTTGGGCAGATGCATCTACATCAACTCGACCGGTTTCCCGATACAATTCCACAAGCTCATATCCTAGCATCTCAAGTAAGAATGGATGTCCTCCGCAATAAAATTTTACACGCTCCTGGATGCCCGTGTTTACATCAATGCCTATGTCTTTCATCCGACCAAAATAACCCTTCATATCGTCATCATTGAACATGCCCAAGTAGTGTTTATGAAATATTAGGTCGAAAGTCGAGATTGCTTTGGTTTGCAACTCAATTTCCCGTAAACTTCTTCGTGATGTTGTTATAAATGTCACTCGCCACTCCGGGCGATACGATAACTCTCGTAAGCCTTGAAAACCAGAAACATCACCTTTAAAAAGATGACGCGCATGATCAAATTCATCTAAAACAAATAAAATCCGGTAATCGGCTTGACGTACTTTTTCAAAGAAACGTTGAATTCGCCCATAGCCTTCACTCCAAGAAATTTCATCCTCGAGCACACGATTTGCAGCATTTCGGATTGGTTCTGTCAACCACCCCAGATCTTCCATCTCATCGTAGGCTCTCGTAACTAATGATCGAAAGAAGATGGACGCCTTATCAAATGTCGCCAAATTGATCCAAATAGGAAGCTGTCTTCTGGACGCCATCTGATCCTTAATCTCCATTACTCCTTTATAGATTAAGCTACTTTTACCAATGCGATAATCCCCTACAATTGCCAAATTACCAGGTTCGGGTGGACGAATAACTCTATTCTCAACTACTCTCAAGTCATTACTTCTTCCGACAAAACGTTTCCCACGAACAATGTTTCCATAGTCGGCAAAGGGGTTATCAAAACTTCTATCCATGATTTACTCCATCCCTTACTGATGTGTAACTAACCATTCTTTGAATAATCCTACCCGAATCGAGTAGTATTGGCCCCTCTCTCGTTCGACAACATCCCTTTTTACCAAATCATCAAGAATATCGTCAATGGGAATCGTGGTTTCGCATGTTATATTGTTGCGATTGCATGGCCCAGTTAAACTACTTAGTGTTATCGCGGTAAGCACTTTCAAAGCATCACTATCACTAATTGCATCCTTAGAAGTGTCTCCTGAATTCAGGAGATTATCAAACTTGTCGAGGCCAAGGGCATTAGCGCCTTTTACGAGTTCATCCTTCACTTGTTCGACATCAGCTTCTGTCACCAATCTTGCTCGTTTTCGATTCATGTACTCAACCAGGCGATTACATAAAATTTGGACATAAAACGGACTCCCAGCGGTTAAGTCGAGAATACGCTCAATAGCTCTCTCGCGAAAACGGCTATCTCCCTGACGCCCACCGACTCTTATTGGCTCATCAATCAGCTTGATGGCGTCATCACGTTTTAGATAAGACACTCTTTCATCTTGTGTTGTACCAAATTCATTCGGAAATCGTTGTTTGAATTTTGGCATTACATCTTGTCCAACTAAAACAGCGCTAAAATAATTTTCCTGCAAAAGAGCTTTCCAGTTTCTCATAAACGATTCGGGGATTCGACCTGCAAGAATTTGAGCATATATATATTGAAATTCGTCAATTAATAAAACAGCGCGGATATTTTGCCAACCGCTATCCTTTTTAGACTGTCTCTTGAAATTTTCAAAAATATCAGCAAATAAAGTAAGTGGACTGGGATGCTCAAAGAAGTCTTTTTCATTGCTTGGGAAAGTTATTTCGATGTCTGATTTTCCAGCCTCAACCCTATCTTCAATTGCATATTCAAGCCTTCGAATTATGCTCCAAAGAATCAGATACAGAAACTGATACGAAGATGTACTATTATCATCCAAAAACTTACCGATATTTCCTATGTCCAAAACCAATAATTTCTCGTCAAGCTCCAGTTTGCTTTTTAGGTGATAAAGGATTGAAGATTTCCCAGCTCGCTTTTGACCATAAATGACAACACATTTGCTTTGAGATTTTGACTCTTGAATGGCCTTAGCAACATTTCCTATCATCTCGTCTCTACCAAAAAACATATTAGGGTCACCAACAACCCCGCCCTCGGCATATGCGGCATAAGGATTTTCTATTGGTTCAAACTCCTCTTCGGAATAGAGGCGAATCGAGAAATTATTAACAGGAGTTTGGACAATTTCCGACGAGCGTGTTCTATATTGAACATAAACTGGTAATGAAAAGGTTTGCGACTCTAGTGCTTCCTTTCCGAGACGAATTGGTATTTTTAGAATTCTTTGATCCCCCCCTCTCAAGGAACTCTCTGACTTGACTTCCGATACAGCCAACGAATAAGTGTCAGCATATTCTTGAACTACTAACTCTAATGCATCAGCAGGGCTGCATCCAATGCGATTATTTACTGTTATCTGAATGTCAATCTGTTGATTGTTGTCTGGAGTATAAGATTCAACCGGTAATCGTAGGGTTAGTTGCGGAGCAGAACTTTCATATAACTCCTGCAGTCTAGAGCTTACTTTTGTTCGTATTATGTCTATGACTGGATATATTTCTTCCACGGACAATCTGGTTGGCGTGCTTTCAATTTCATGGAGCAGATCCTGGCACCGTGAGTCTATTTGAACACATAATCGCTCTTGCTCTTCGAAGGTGAATTGCTTACATAGTTCTAAGGCTATCTCTAATATCTTTTGTAACTGCAAAGCTCTCTGTTGATCTAGCTCAAAGAATAACTGATTAATAAGACCTTTGACCCGCTCAATGCCTCCTTCAAGGGATGCTGTTGTCAGTTCAGTCTTCCCTATGAACTGTATTTCATACGAAAGGGCATGGTTATCATCAAATACTTTTCGTTGTAAATCATTCCATAAGCGAATAAAACTATCTAAACTCTTTACTCCACTTATCGAAGAATCACACTTTAACTTTATGTAATCCAATGCCATAGCTTGAAGGGAAGATTTGTTGTAAAGTCGATTTATTATTCTATTTGCTGCAAAACGACTCCTGAGGATTAAGTAGGATATTGAGTCGAAAAGTTTGTTTCGATCTGGGTGATGTTGGAATACAGTTTCCAAAGTTTCATCAAGGGAAGGAATTTTAGGTGTGATTGGAATTTGTGAATGACCCAAAGTAGAAAACAAGTAACGAACTATTGCATTTACTGCATCTTGTTCATCTTGCCCTTTGCTTCTATCGCCATCGTACGCATTAACTGATTCGCAGTAAAACTCTCGCGCAGAATCTAAATGTCGAGTTTCAATAATAGCAGCATCTCCCCTCGAGGCAAAACTACGACAGAGATACCGAAAAAACAAATTAGGGTCCTCATCGTCAAGAAGAGAAACAATTTTTGCTGCTGACAAATAATAAGTAGCTCGATCGCGGGGCCTGCTAGTACCCAGCTTGGTAGCAAGGCCCTCTAAGTTCTTGATATCGCTTCGGCTAAAAGTTTGTTTTTGAACCCGGTCAGGTGGCACACCTTGGAAATCGCATCTTTCCAAGAAAAATTGGGTAAATCCACTAGTTTCACTTGAAAAACTTGATAATGTAGTTTCAATTATTTTTTCATCAAGTTGAGGTTGCAAGCCACTTTTAGCTTGAACAATTGCATCGAGCAAATCTGCTACTTGGGGATCAGGAGATGTACTTAAGATTTTGTTTAGTATCTTCTTGGAATCTTCGTGTCTTCCCTGCTTGAATAAACACACAGCCAGATTTCTCTGCGCGGCATTGTTATCTGGTTGCAGTTTTACTAATGAACGAAAGCTACGTTCGGCCTCTGGATAATTTTCTTGTCTGAAATAGCCATTTGCTATTTGCCACATTATCTGAGCTTTTTTTCCATCAGTAGGAGCTTCAGAATATTTTTTCTGGAGAAGCGTTATGGCTGAATCATACATTCCAGCGCCTTGATAAAATGTTATGAGCATATTATCAACCGAACGTTGATCTAGCATTTTAGAACGGTTTTTTGAGAGGACGTCTATAGCATCTTGAATTTTGCCTTGTTGAGCAAGCAATGCTCCCAAGTCTTTCACGGCACTATCGAGATTGTCGCCCTGAATTATTGCAACGCGAAGCAATTGAGCAGCTCTATCTAAATCTTTTTCAATTAATTGAAGTCTTTTCGCGCGTGCATAGGGATTTGACCCTCTTGGTACGCCAGTAGATCTAGCATATTCACGCCATTTTTCATAGAGCGATTGGGCGTCATTATAATCAGGATCGATTTCTAATACTTTCTTTATTTGGGCGATAGCCTTTGGATATTCTCCATCGTTGGCATATCCAGTAGCTACGGAATACATTTCATCGATCGTTCTTATTAACGTGATACCAATTGCCAGAGGTCCTTTAGGTCCTTCAGTTATTTCAAAAACAACCGGTATCTTCTCACCAATAGAAATCATACGAACTTTTTCAAATAATTCATCATCCGAAATAGCGCTTCGGTGAAAGAAATAATTACCCCCATCGTTTCCTCTGATAAAACCAAAGTTTCTATCAGCTTTATAAGAAAAAATATCCCCTTGTGGCTTATTGGAATCAGGGCGAGAAATTGGTTTGGTGCGAGGTCTTTCAATCATTGCCGAAGCGATTTCTTGATATGCCATATCAGGTTGTCCACTGAAATGCCTTAATGCATCAATCGCCAACTGATTAATAGACACTCCTAAGATAAATTTTTGTAATAAATCAATTGCCTGGTTTTTCCTTTCTGATATTTCAAACAAGTATATTGTCGTTTGGAAAAGAACTTGGGCATCCTCAATGGAAAGTCCCTTGGGTTGATAATTCCCCAATATAAACTGGCTTGATTGCTGAATGATTAATCTCAACAGTAAGAACCATGCTTGCGGTGTTTGGCTTGGCGATGCTTTTGTAAAATACTGTTCCAGGGCATATAATGCAAGTTTTTCTTGCTTTTCGATTATTGCAATTGCCGCTAAATTCAGCCAATCAATTGCTTCTTTTGCGATAACTGCTGTTTCTCTGTAAAGTCTCAAAGCCTCTGGGCGATCCCCGAGAAGCCAATTGGCGTAAGCTAAATGTTTCCTTACATATACTGAATTGGGTAGTAAATCGTATAGAGATCTAAGCTCACCAACAATGTTCTGGACTCTACCAAATTTAGAACTTAACTCATTGATTTTTAGTGCATATTCGTACTTATTTCTAGCACGTTCCCAAATCTTGACTAATTCTGCACTTCTCTTGCCATTGAACTCTGCAGAAGGAATAATGAAAGTCGGTTGTGTAATTGTAATTGTAGCAACTTGGATTTGAGCGTCAAAATGAGCTTTTATTTCAAGCAACTTCTTTATTACTTCCTGATTTTCAGGTTGCACAGACGATGGAGTTGGAATTGGTGGTTTAGTATCATTGGGAAGTTTCCCCTCTGTGAGTGCTTCA
Organism: Chloroflexota bacterium; assembly: GCA_029556265.1. Lineage (GTDB taxonomy): Bacteria > Chloroflexota > Anaerolineae > Anaerolineales > Anaerolineaceae > Mesolinea. The sequence goes on from JAKQFH010000013.1 coordinate 47,395, forward strand.
TCGACTCTGGGCTTAGTTATTACCTCCCAACTACCAATCATTTCAATTAAGATAGTTGTTAATTTATCTTCATCCTCCAGCGTCACGTGATCTTTGCCAATCTCAATTAAAATCCCTGACGTTTCTCGTCCTGTTTTTAACAGAAAGCTAACTTTACTACCAATTGGAACTTGACGCTGAATTAGATTTGCTTGCATAGTGCCTCATTTTTGAAAAAACAGGATCCTTTATTAATCGGTTTTAAAATTATACACAATAATATTAACCGTTATGCTTTTCACAAAAGCCTTGATGGGTGACGGATTACGATAATTGATTGAAGGGTTGGTGTAACATATTTTCTGTAAATTGCTGAACCTTAACAAAAGCGGTGAGTCAGAAGTATCCTTATACGGTGACCAAACCAAACAAGGAGACTGGAAATGACTCACCAAAATGTTTATAACCTTTCTGCAGGGACGATTGAAGAGATATTGCGCAACGGATTGGATGCAGTTCCGGAGATGGTGCGGGTGCTGCTCAACAGCGTGATGCAAGCGGGAAGATCCAAGTACCTGCAAGCCGGAGAATACGAACGCAGCGCAGACCGGAAAGGTCATGCCAACGGGTACAAACCGAAGACAGTCCGGACCCGCATGGGCGAAATCACCTTTGCCGTCCCCCAGGTACGAGAAGGAGGTTTCTACCATTCTGTACTTGAGAAGGGACTGCGCAGTGAACGGACATTGACCATGACCCTGGCGGAGATGTATGTGCAGGGGGTCTTAACCCGCAAGGTGAAAGCGATCACAGAGGCGTTATGCGGGGTTGAGATCTCAGCGGCACAAGTCAGCCGTGCCACAGCACAGTTGGATGCGACCTTGCAGGAATGGCGGGAACGGCCGCTGGGTGAAATCACCTATCTCTATCTTGATGCGCGGTACGAGAAGGTGCGCGAGGCTGGTCAGGTGCGGGATGCAGCTGTTTTGGTGGCTTCTGGCATCACGCCACAGGGCGAAAGGCAGGTTCTGGGCGTATCTGTGTCGCTTAGCGAGCATGAAATCCACTGGCGAACCTTTCTGCAGGGTCTCAAAGACCGCGGCATGCATGGCGTTAAGCTGGTGATTAGCGATGATCATAGCGGTTTGGGAGCAGCCAGAAGAGCCGTTTTGGGCAGTGTCCCCTGGCAGCGGTGCCAGGCAGTTTACAGAGGGCGATGAGGTTTTCGGGTATCTGCCCAGCGCAACCGGTCGCGGCACCTTCGCAGAATTTGTCTGCGCCGATAAAAAAACGATATCCCTCTCAATAACAATATTTTTCTTCTCAATTAAATTGTTCAAGGAATCAACGTACGGTTAAACCAAAAACGACCATTACTGGTCGTCTGGAAAATAGTAGCGGGGAGTGGATTCGAACCACTGACCTCCGGGTTATGAGTCAAAATCCTGAATCCGTGCCATTTGTGCGGCGGGCTCTGCAAATCAGCCGACCTGACGAACTCTGGTCCACGCTTGCCGGGCACGCTGCGGTAGCTAATCGATGTTCGTATAGTATCTGTTTAACGTGGGTTCGTCAAGTACTTTTTCTTGCTTTTCTTCATTCCTCTTTCCAATTCAATTTATTCAAATCTATTTTCTCATGGGGGATGCGTCCTCCCTGATTCAATAATCGTGCATCGTACTATTAGTTGTTGATTCCCCAGTCATGGGTGTTCCACAATCTCATTAAGCCTGCATAAGGTAAGGGCTAATCCTTTTCCCCTGCCCGTCTATTTGCGCACCTGTTTGCCGGCTTAGTTTATAAGGTTCGGAGAGCCATTCAAGATGCCAGGTAAAGACTTAGATTTTTTTATTGCTCAAGATAAAAAGAACCCCGTTGAACTTCGAGGCTACGTTTGGAAAGTCATTATGGATCCAACCAGGGTCGATGATGATCCGGGAATGTTCTTTGGGAGGTTATTTCGAATGATCGATATCCGCCTCAACCGGGACGAGAAATCAACCTGGCCGGAAGGAATCGTGTTTGAACACATTACCTCAGGATGTCGCCTTACTTATAAAAATGGCTTGTTGATGGATCTGACAAATTCCAAAATCATTCAGAAAAAGCCAAGAGTCCGTGATCGAAGCCAGCGGACAGGTTGCAGAAACCAAGCTAAAGGTGAAAGTATGGCTCGAAAACCAAATCAAATTTCATCAATCAGTCAGATGCGTCGGTTTGTGTTAATTCGAGTGGAAGACCTCACGGGTGTCTCAGGGACTGGTGAAGTTGCAGAAGGAACTGTATTTAGCAGCGGCTTGGCAGTCATTCATTGGCTCAGGGAACCTTATGCCATGGGAGTTTATCAGACTCTCGAAGATGTCATTACTGTCCACGGTCATGAAGGCCGAACACAGCTGCAATTTATCGATTAAGGAGAAATCAAATGACCACAAAAATCATCACCATTTCGAACCAAAAAGGCGGGGTAGGAAAAACAACCACCGCCGTAAATCTGGCACATGCTCTCACGCTGAAGAATAAACAAGTGTTATTGATTGACCTTGATCCACAAGGACAGTGCGCAACCAAGTTGGGTATGGATAGCCAAATGGGAACGTATTATTTTCTGACAACTCAACCAGGCTCTCCAAGCGAAATAACATTTATTCGCCAATGGGTCCGTGATACGGGCCGCGATTTCTTGCAGTTGATTCCTGGCAACTCAATGACCTCCGCTGCGCAAATGATGTTAGGTGTCCAGGATCAACCGATCTCCTACATAAAAGGGCTGCTGAAAACATTCACTAAAGATCGGTTTGATTACATCATTTTCGACACCTCTCCCTCTGTGGGTGGCTTACAGGAACGTGCAATTTGGGCGGCTGACCTGGTGATTGTTCCTACGGCAACAGAATTCGCATCATTAGATTCTTTAGCGAAGACAGTCACAACTATCCAGACCTTGAGGGACAAAAAGAATTGGCAAGGGGGATTGCTGGGGATATTACCTACCTTTTTTGATGGTACCAACGAGTCACGCGATTCGCTTCAGGATCTGAAGGCAACATTCAGCGACAAGGTGCTTTCCCCCATTCATCGGGCGACTGTCTTGCGTGAATGTTGGTCTGAGGCAAAGACCATTTTTGAGTATGCGCCAGAAACGCGGGCTGCCGAGGAATATAAAACTTTAGCAGCTCTCGTACTGAAATATTAGAGGTCACTATGGCAAGGCGAGACGCATTTACAGGTCTACGTGATCCTAATCCAATAACCGAGGTTGAGGAGAATCAACAGCAAGAATCCACGATGATCCAACGACAGCCCTTGGATTTAATTCCTATAGCAGATCTCAGGAAGAAAAGG
>JAKQFH010000052.1 GCA_029556265.1 Chloroflexota bacterium
GGTTGTTCATGAAGTTGACGTAGCGCTTCAGGATTTGCGGGTCGTAGACCAGCGTGTTTTTAATCAGCTGACGGTACTTGTCGTTTTCTTCGTTGCGCAGCATATTCATGTACGCGCTGTTGTACACCCTGTGCATACCCAGCGTGCGCACGAAATACCCTTCCATCAGCCAGAATGCTTCCGCCAGCAGCAGTGTGTCCGGGACTTCACGGGCAACTCTCTCAACCACCTCGCGCCAGAATTCCTCGGGCATTGCCTGATCAAACGCTTCTCTGGTCATGGCATGATCCGCGCGGGAGGGAATATCGCCGCCGGTGCCAGGTTGTGGGAACCAAAGGCGCTGATAGTGCTTCTTGGTCAGGGTCATTGCCGCGTCAAAGCGAATGATCGGGAATTTCCGGGCCACATCCAGGATGGTTTGAATAACCGCTTCGCGGACGGTTGGATCCAGGTAGTTCAGCTGCGCGGTATCGTTCCAGGGCATACTTGTGCCGTCATTGCCGTGATAGATGAATTTTGTTTGCCCGCTGCCGTGATCGTAACGTTTGAAAACCACTGCCGCGTCGCTGCGGGTGTAGTAATGGTCCTCAAGGTTGATGCTGATGCCGGGTTTCTTTGAGAGATCGGGACCATTAAAGGTGTAAGCAGGAAACGGGCTGTAATCCAGGGAAATAAACCAGTCCGGATGCTCATACACCCAATCCGAATCAATGCCCATATGATTGGGAACCATATCACTGGCGAGGCGGATGCCGCGTTGGCCCGCCCGGTAGCTAAGATCCCGGTAGGCTTCTTCACCACCCAGACGCTCGGCAATCTGATACCGAGCGAGTGAGTAGGCAGAAGAGACAGCGTCGGGGTTGCCGCAGCGCTGTTTTATTTCGCGCGAGGCATCACTGCGTTCCCACAAACCAATCAGCCACAAGCCAGTAAAACCCCAGGCGGCTAACCTGTCCAGGGTCTCATCAGGGATTTGATCAAGGCGCTCTATTGGTCTTTGGTACTGCCTGGAAAGCTGGTTCAGCCAGACAAAGCTGTTTTTGGCAATCATCACCACCCGCGGCATCCAGTCGCTGTCGGGGCTAAAACGTTCCACCTCAGAAAGGCCAGAACCCTCCGAGCGATAATCCGGAACCATGGTAGGTCCAGGACCGCCGAATACGGCGTGCTGCTCTTCTTTGAGGAAGTCCAGACTGCCAAGGAGTCGGTAGAGATATTTGCCCAGCAGTTTGCCCCAATGCTGGCGAATATATTCAAGCTGGCCGCTAAGAGATTGCGGCACCATGATCGCGGGAGTACGCAGCATGGTGACCAAATCCTGTTGTTCCGGTCCAAAAGTCGGCTGTTTGCTGAAGAAGACCTTTATCCCATCAATGACCTGTTCGTATGCCGTTTTGGTACGCAGGTTTTCATCGTTAAACAGCTCACTGTAAACCGCCGCGGCAGGATTCTCGTTGGTGAGCCAGAGCATCAGCATCTCTTCCAGGGCCACTTTCACGTTGGCAACGCCGTCGGTTGAGCCTTTCAGATAATCCTGCAAGCTTAAGCGCCCTTGATATACATGCACAGGCGGGAATTCATTAGAGAAAGCGGTGAGGGTCGCGAGCAGTTTTTCCTCTCCCAGCTTGTTGGAGATTTCGGTATAGAGCGAGTCGCGCAGGTCTTTCCCATATTCCTGATAGTATTCGGCGGCGATGAGGTGAAAGATTTCGTCAATGAGCCCCAGCGCGTTTATCTGCCCCGCAGAAATGAAACCTGAGCTGCCCGGGCTTTTTTGCGCATTTATTTTTTGCGCAAACATTCTGGCAGCCTGAAAATTCGCGAAAACCACGTTGCCGTTCAAAGAGAAAAGCAGTTCGTCAAAATCGTATTTTTCGCGGGATAGGCGGGACACATGGAATTCCATCATGGAAATCTCTCCTTTTCACAAGACGTAGTTAATTACCGCCACGCAGCGGTATTCAGGGCTATCCGTGAAATTGTATCATTCCTGATGGAGGATGTGGGTGATTATATTCGAACCGGAGCCCCCGATGTTCTGGCTCATACCCCAATTGGCTCCTTCTACCTGATTTAAACCCGCGTCACCGCGCAGCTGGAGAACAACCTCCGCGAGCTGATAAACGCCGGTGGCGCCGACCGGATGACCGCGGGCCTTAAGACCGCCCAGTGTTGCCACTGGAATCTGACCTTGGATGGCAATTTCGCCGGCATTGGCAAGGCGCGGCGCCTGACCAGGCTCGCAAAAACCCGCCGCTTCCAACGAAAGCGCGGCCATGATTGAGAAAGCATCGTGGTACTCAAACAGGTCAATATCCCTGGGAGATATACCAGCCTGCGCGTATGCCTTTTTGGCTGATTCCTCGGCAGCGAACAAACGAAGGGGATTTTTTCGATGCTGCAATGAAATTGAGTCGCTTGCCGCGGATGAAGCGGCGATTCTTATCCTTCTACCGGTTGGCGGCGGGGTCGCGCTTAGGAATATCGCGGCTGCCCCGTCGCTGACAGGAGA
>JAKQFH010000061.1 GCA_029556265.1 Chloroflexota bacterium
GATTACTTTGAGCAGCTGTATGAAATGGCGCTCCAGCTTATCCGGCAGGGACAGGCATACGTGGATGACCTGAGCGCGGATGAGATTCGCGAATACCGCGGCACCCTGACAGAAGCGGGCCGGAACAGCCCCTATCGCGACCGACCGATTGAAGAAAACCTGGATTTGTTCACGCGCATGCGCGCGGGAGAGTTCCCGGATGGCAGTCGCACCCTGCGAGCCAAAATTGACATGAGCTCGCCGAACATGAACATGCGCGACCCGGTCATGTACCGTATTCTGCACGCCGCGCACCACCGCACCGGCGACGCGTGGTGCATCTACCCAATGTATGACTTCGCGCATGGGCAGAGCGACTCCATCGAAGGCATCACCCATTCGATGTGTTCGCTGGAATACGAAAATCACCGCCCGCTGTATGACTGGTTTCTGGACCAGCTCGGGCTCTTTCACCCGCAGCAGATTGAATTCGCGCGGCTGAACCTGACACACACCGTCATGAGCAAACGCAAACTGCGCCGCCTGGTGGAAGAGGGTTTGGTTTCGGGTTGGACAGACCCGCGCATGCCCACCCTGGCAGCCATGCGCCGGCGCGGCTACCCGCCGGAAGCCATCCGCAGCTTCTTAGAGGCGGTTGGGGTTGCCAAAAACGACAGCTTTGTGGACGTGGAGCTGCTGGAGCATTTTGTGCGCGACGCGCTGAACCTGAGGGCGAAGCGCCGCATGGCTGTGCTGCAGCCGCTCAAGGTGGTACTGGATAACTACCCTGAGGGGAAGACGGAGTATTTTACGGTCTCAGACTTCCCGCAGGACTCGGACTGTAAGACCAGCCGGCAGGTGCCTTTCGGGCGCGAGCTTTTTATCGAGCGCGACGACTTTATGGAGAACCCCGTGCCCAAATACTTCCGCCTGGCGATTGGCAAAGAAGTGCGCCTGATGAACGCCTATTACATCACCGCCACTTCGGTTGAAAAGGACCCGAGAAGAGAAATTGTCACGGTGCACTGCACCTATGACCCCGAATCCCGGGGAGGAATGTCCGCGGATGGGCGCAAGGTGAAAGGCACCATCCATTGGGTGAGCGCCGCGCACGCGGTTGACGCGGAAGTGCGGCTGTATGAGCAGTTGTTTGAGGATAAATTCCCGGAGGACCTGCCTGAGGGAGAGACTTTCCTCGACAATGTGAATCAGGAATCCTTACAGGTGTGCCGCGCCAGGCTGGAACCCGTGTTGGCGGATGCCAGGCCTGGGGAGAGCTGGCAGTTTGTGAGAAATGGTTACTTCACCGCGGACAGCGCGGATTCTGAACCGGGCAGGCTGGTGTTTAACCGCACCATATCGTTGGTGGACAGCTGGGCGAAGATGCAAGCGGGTTGAGGCGCCGAGCCGGCTCGTGGTAAAATTGAAGTCCTGAGGGGGCCCGTAGCTCAGTGGCAGAGCAGGCGGCTCATAACCGCTTGGTTGAAGGTTCGAATCCTTCCGGGCCCATGTTGTGGTTCAATGGTTTTCTCTGAAAGCGCAGTTTGGAAGCCTGTAAAGAACAGTATTTAGGCGCTCGGTCAGAAGACTTGCGGGAGTGGAGACATCACCGATTTGATTATCACTATTTACGCTAACCGGAATGAGGAGAATTGGAACCATCGCTGGAGTTTGATAAATATAACATTGCGAAAACTTCATTAAAGGTACTTTCGCATTTTCTAAGCTCTGTAAAGACCAACTCCATGTATTGGCCGTGGGTGTATATATCACTCCATAGTGCTGTACAGAGTTATATGGTTCTTGCATTAACAGGGTCTAATTCATTGCTTACATATCGGGACAAAGACGCTGAATGTTGGCTCAAGAGTTACAATGCTAATGAAAACTTGCCAGACTGTCGACTTGATTGTTTTCTGAACCTATATTCAAAAACAAAATCAAAACGGTTTCTGATATACACCAACTCTCAAAAATTTATGCCAACAAAGTCACAAGATAAAAACATACGTAACTTAAACAAATACCGCAACGAATTTATCCACTATAAATATGATAGTTTGCTGATGATACAAGGACCTTTATCATTTCAGATTGTTTTGGATGGCCTTGGCTTCATTGAATTTTTGGTTTTTAGGTCTAATAACATAACCTGGTCGGATGATAATCAAACTGAAGAAATAAAACGAATACTGGAAAACTGCAGGTCAAAGGTGAGCTAAAGAAACCTGAAAGCTTCCTCTATTCGGCCTGGCCTCTTGCTGCGGACGGTAAGGAGACCGGCGGGAGCGGAGGGAAGATAATAAGAAAATCGTTGATTTTGTTTCTCCGATTTTCGAAATATTTCACTCCCGCTTCGAAAATTTCACAGCAATTCAGGGATTCATAGTACAATTATTTAAGTAATTGGATCGATTTCTGAAGGGAGTTAGCATGAAAATCAGAAGTTTCTTATTCCCAGCTCTGCTCGTTGTAGTTTTGTTATCTGTTTTTCTTGTTTGGGAGGATGTGTCTGCTGCTTCGACAGATCCTCAAGTAACAGGAACCATTCTATATGTCAAGCCAGGATCCAATGGGGCTTGTACTTCCTGGATTGATGCTTGCGAATTACAGACAGCTATTTCCAATGCGATAACTGGTGACCAAATCTGGGTGGCGGCTGGCACGTACAAGCCTACAACTGGTACCAACCGTACTGCTACCTTTCGATTAAAGTCAGGTGTCGCGATTTATGGCGGATTTGCTGGAACGGAATCAAATCTCGGCGATCGTAACTGGCAATCCAACATCACAACCTTGAGTGGAGACATCGGTACCGTAGGCAGTACCGCTGATAATAGTTACCACGTGGTGACTGGCAGTGGGGTGGATGGCACGACAATTCTAGATGGGTTCACCATAACAGGTGGAAATGCCGATGGCACAAGCCCAAATAATGGTGGAGGTGGAATATACCTCGATCATAGTAGCCCCAAAATAAGCAATATGATAATCACCAATAACAAAGCCTCTTATAACGGTGCTGGAATAAACAGTTCCTATAGTAGCCCTTTGCTGTTTAATGTCACTTTTACCAACAATCATACGATAGGTAACTACACTTATGGTGGAGGGATGGTAACAGAAGGTGGAAGTCCGAGCCTCATAAATGTGGTTTTCTCTGGAAATAGCTCATATGGCGGTGGGGGGCTATGTGCTACTACTGAAGGAGAGACCCCCTTCACACTAACCAATGCGACGTTTGTGGGAAACACCGGGAGTTTTGGTGGTGGATTGAATATTTACAGACTCAATCCAATTCTTACAAATGTAACCTTTTCTGGAAACACAGCAAGTTCCAGGGGGGGTGGGATACTCGGTGAACAAAGCACTGCAATACTGAATAATGTAACCTTTCAGGGAAATACAGCGCCAAGTGGCGGAGCTATACAGAATTGGGGCAACAGTCACACTATTATAACTAATTCAATAATTTGGGGTAATGGCACAAATCAAATTGATAATTGGCCGGATAGTTCAACAACAATTACATATAGTGATATTCAAGGTGGTTACACGGGTGTCGGCAATATCAATCTAAATCCTTTGTTAGAACCATTGGCTGATAATGGTGGTTTCTCACAAACTCACGCACTTGGTACAGGGAGCCCTGCAATCGATGCTGGCGATCTAGCTAACTGCCCGACTACCGACCAGCGCTTTTTTGTCCGCCCAATCGATGGTGATGGAAATGGAATAGCCCGATGCGACATGGGCGCTTATGAGTACGATTCCTACCCCCTGACCTTTACTTTGACTGTGGATTATAATGGCAGCGGAACTGCCACCAAAAATCCAGAAAAGCCTGAGTATCTATGGGGGGAATCGGTCACGCTCACCGCTAACGCTAATCCTGGCTGGACCTTCTCAAGCTGGGGAGGGGATGTGACAGGCACAGACAATCCGCTGACCCTTACGATTCAAGGCGACACGAGCATCACAGCGAACTTCACTCAGCTTGAGTACACATTAAATGTGGGAGTACATCCGTCTGATACAGGTTCTGTTTCCGTTGAACCATTGCAGACAACCTATCATTACGGTGACGACGTTACCCTCACTGCTACTGCCGACCCTGGATGGACCTTCTCAGGCTGGACTGGGGCCGTGACAGGCACTGACAATCCGCTGAGTATCACGATTGAAGGCAACACTATCATCACGGCAAACTTCACTCAGGACGAATATACATTAACACTTTCAGCCACCCCCGATGGTTCTGGCACAGCAAATGTCGACCCAGTTCAGGCTACTTATCACTATGGTGATGTTGTCACCCTCACGGCAACAGGAAATGAGGGTTGGGCTTTCACAGGCTGGAGCGGAGATGCAACCGGAATGAATAATCCTCTTGAAATTACTATCACCGGAAACATGAGCGTAACAGCCAATTTTTCAGACCAGTACATCTTGTCTGTGGATGTTTCTCCTTCAGGGTCCGGAACGGTCATGCTTAGCCCTGACCAGGAAACATATCAGTATGGTAACCAGGTCACCCTGACGCCTGTTGCCAATCCAGGTTGGTTCTTCTTTGGATGGAGCGGAGATGTATCCGGCATTGACAACCCGCTGACGATAACCATCACCGGCAACACCAATATTACCGTTACTTTCAAGGAATTCCGGTTTATCTTCCTGCCAATTTTGATGAAGAATTAAATCAAAGTCCAGATAGACTGCTAAAAACCCTTTGATACCACCAGGCAAAGCTTCCTACACCTGGTGGTTCTCTTTTATCCCCCCAAATCCCCAACAATCCCCCATTTTCCCCCTCTAGCAGCCCCCAACCCTGCTATGATGATTCATAGACAAGCACACGCTTCATCTATTCGTGCCAGCCTTTGTTTGTTGAATATTCCTATGGAAATGGTATTTATTTACTAAGGCTATCCCACTCACTCACGCCGGCACAAACTCAGGAATATAAAACCTTGTTTATGTGTCTTCCATAGACAGGCCATTGTGTCTTTCTTGAGGTGTTAGTAATACTGTAAGCATAATCGGGACTCGAGACCTCCGATCGCGCCGGTCTCACGAACGAGCGCGGAACGTGACCACAGGTTTCCGGACATAACTTGAGATCTACTCGCACTAGTCTCTGATCGCGCCGGTCTCCCGACCGAGCGCGGGATTTAACCGCGGGTCTCCTAAACATCATTATCTTCATCTTCAAGCGTTCCGATCTGCGCGGGATTTGGCCATTAGATCTCCAACATCTCTCCGCTCCCGCCGTTCTCCCGACCTCGCGCGGAATGTGACAGCAGCTCTCCTGGATGCATCAACATCACTTCGCGCCGCCTCCCGCCTGTTCGCGGAATGTGACCTTTTATCCCCCTCTCCTCTTCAACCCCAGATTAAGCCAACCAGCTCCCCCGCATCCCGTTGTATAATTCACCCTGAAATAACGCACGCAGGAGAGAAAGCATGCACACCCAATACTACGTCGGCTGCGACTTAGGCGGCACGAATATTAAAGCCGGGCTGGTGGATCTGTCCACTGGTCAAGTCATTGCGTCCAGGGACACGAAAACGCTCTCGTATCTCGGGCACGAGGCGGTTATCGGACGCATCGCGAACCTGATTACCGAAATGGTAGCCGAAGCGGGCTTTGAATGGTCCCAGATAGGCGGGGTGGGCCTCTCCGCCCCCGGCCGGCTGGATATCGAAAAAGGGCTTACCAGCTTTATTCCCAACCTGCCCGGGCATTGGATTAACGTGCCAATCAAAGCGCTGCTGGAGAGCCACCTGAAGGTACCCGTCTACATCATGAACGACGTGCGCGCGATTACCTACGGCGAATGGGCTTTTGGCGCGGGCAAGGGTGTGGACTGCATGCTCTGCCTTGCCATCGGCACGGGCATCGGCGGCGGGGTGGTGATGAATAATCAGCTCGTCCTGAACCAGGGCGGCACCGCCGGAGAGCTGGGGCATATCACTGTGGACTTCCACGGGCCCAAATGCGGCTGCGGTAATTATGGCTGCGTGGAGACTTTCGCTTCCGGGCCGGCAATCGCGGCGATGGGGTTGAAAGCGGTGGTACAAGGCCAGGCGACGAAAATTGGCGAGCTGGTGAATTATGACCTGAACAAAATCACCGCGCACGTCATCGCGACCGCCGCGGAAGCAGGCGACGCGGTGGCGCTCGATATCTGGAATACCGCCGGCGCGTATGTGGGCGTGGCGATTATGAACGCCGCGCTGGTCGTTGGGCCCAAGCGGGTGGTGGTGACGGGCGGCGTGGCGGCGGCTGGCGAACTGCTCCTGCGTCCGATTCGCGAGGAAATGCGGCGGCGGATGATTATCATGCCGGCGGATCAGGTGGAGGTTGTGCCGGGCGAACTGGGCAACGACGCGGGCATCATCGGGTTGGCTGTCTGGGCGGCGCATAAAGGCGACCTTTAAACCCCAACGGAAAATATTCTCAAAAGCTGCCAGAAACGGCAGCTTTTATGTTAACAACTCTGTACTAGGAATAGACAGGCGCGATTCGGGCTCTTGTTCCGTGTTATATTTTCAGCAGGTTTAGTATGAAAAAGACTTACATAACAGACGCTGAACAGCGGCGGCAAAACACCGGAGAACAGCCGGATCACGCGCCCAACCAGGCTGGGCCGGGGGCTGGGTTTCCGCGCGGAACGCAGCCGGTTGGTACGCGGCTTTGTTTGGCACCGGCAGCCTTGCGGAAAATGCCGGAAGAAAATAAAACTGAAGAATTGAGAAACACATGAGGCAGGAAGCTTACTTCGCGGGGGGGTGTTTTTGGGGGCTGGAGGCAAAGTTTCAATGCGTACGAGGGGTGGTGGACACCCAGGTTGGGTATGCCGGCGGTACCACCAAAGACCCGACTTACCGTCAGGTCTGCCAGGAGACGACCGGTCACGCCGAGACTGTGAAAATTGTCTTTGAACCTGAAGTAATCAGCTTCCAGCAGCTTCTGGAACTCTTTTTTTCCTACCACGACCCAACTACCTGCTGCTCCCAGGGGCTTGATTTTGGCTCCCAATACCGCTCGATGGTGTTTTATACCACCGCGGAAGAAAAAGAAATCATTGAACAGGTGATAGCCTTCCTGGAGGTTTCCGGCGTTTTTGAGCGCCCGGTGGTCACCCAGGTGGAAATGCTGGAGCGCTTCTATCCGGCAGAGGAGTACCACCAAAACTACTACCGCAAACACGGGGTTAGTCTGTGCTGAAGTAGGCCGCGGGAGTGACCGCGGTTTTTTCTTGTGATACCCCCGTAATCCGCGGGCCTGGGCGACTTGGGGCAAGAAAACTCAGGGAAAATGTGAGCCGGCAGGGCGGACCTAATACAGGTATAATAAAGTTATGAATTCAGAAATACTTAAGAACGGTAATACAGAAAAGCGCGTCGCCATCCTGATTGACGGCGATAACGCGCAGTCCAGCTTAATGGAGCAAATTGTGGTTGAATCGGCCCGCTTTGGCAACGCGACCATTCGCAGGGTCTATGGGGATTGGACGACTTCCAATATGAAATCCTGGAAGGATATCCTGAACTCGTACGCTTTCCAACCCATTCAGCAGTTCCGGTATACCATCGGAAAGAACGCGACCGACTCGGCGATGATTATCGACGCGATGGATATCCTGCATAACGACCAGGTGGATGGGTTTTGCCTGGTTTCGAGCGACAGCGACTATACCCGCCTGGCCACGCGCATCCGCGAAAGCGGAAAGATGGCAATTGGAATTGGCAAGCAATCCACACCGCGGGCGTTCGTCTCGGCTTGCGATGTGTTCATCTATACTGAAAACCTGGAAGAGCGCGAGCGACAGAAACGGAAAGCCGCGCAAAAACAGCAGAAGCTGGAACAGCTTACGCAAGCCGACCTGGAACTGATTGAAAAGGTCAACCAAGCGATTGATATGGCAGGCTCGGATGACGACGGCTGGACCACGCTTTCGGAGGTCGGGACTGCTCTGCGCCGGATTGACCCAGGTTTTGACCCGCGCAGCTACGGCGCCAAACAGCTGGCTCAACTATTACGCAGCCGCAAAACTTTCTTTGACCTTAAAAAACCAGCGGGTAAATCGTTGATTTTGGTACGCGCCAAAGAAGATCTGTAAAGCAAACAGCCCTCCTCGTGAGGGCTGTTTTGTGTGGCGGCTTCGCGGATTCACAAAGGGCTGCCGCGCCGCGGCTGTTAAAGCGCGCTTAAGACAAGCCAACGCCCTCCTTTTCCAACCTCAGGCTGCCCTTCAGGCGGATATCGCGCGAGGAGCTGCCCACCTCAATTTCGAAATACCCCGGTTCCATCACCCAGGCGTGCCGATCCTGGTCGTAATAGCTGAAGGCGTGCTCGTTCAGCTGGATGGACACCCGGGTTTCCTCGCCAGCGTCCAGACAAACGCGGCTGAAACCTTTCAATTCCCGAATCGGACGCTGCACGCTGGATTGGACGTCGCGAACATAAACTTGCGCGACCTCCGCGCCAGTCACCTTGCCGCTGTTGCGGAGCGTAAAGCTGATTTCCACCTTTTCTCCGGCGTGGAAGCTTTCCGGACAGCGCAGGTCGCTGTACTCAAAGCGGGTGTATGAAAGCCCGTGCCCGAACGGGAAGAGCACCTTCATCTGGCGCAGGTCATAGTTGCGGTAGCCGATAAAGATGCCTTCGCCATACAGGAGGGATTGGTCGCCGGGGTAATTAACAAAGGTCGGGTCGTCTTCCAACCGGCAGGGAAGGCTCATCGGCAGCCTGCCGGAAGGAGACACCTTGCCTGTCAGGAGGTCCGCCAGCGCGCTGCCGCCTTCCTGACCCGGATAGTATTCCCACAGAATAGCGGGGACCTCGTCTGCCCAAGGCATCTCAATGGGCGCGCCAGCTTGCACCACCACGATGGTGCGCGGGTTCGCACGGGCGACCTCGGTGATTAGCGCATCCTGGCTGCCCGGCAAGCGCATGGATGGGCGGTCGGTGCCTTCGGTTTCGTAACCATCGGGGTTGCCGGCTATTACGATGGCCAGGTCGGCGTTCGCGGCCGCCTGGAAAGCCCGGTTAAGACCGTCTGCTGGCACGTAGGGGGGCAGGTGCAGCAGCTGCAGGAATGGGAAACCGGTTTCAGTGATAAACGCGTATTCCACCCTGAGGCGGTACTTTCGGCCGGCTTCCAGGTAAATCGAGCCGCCAGCCAGAACAGCGCTGAAATTGCCGTAATCAGGGATAACATCGCCGGTATGGTTTTCTACAACCAGGTTTTCTTCAACAAACAGTTTCGCGTGCCCGTTATTTGCCAGGTAGAAAGGCGTTTCACCGCTCGCCGGGGCTTCATATAAACCTTCCCAGGTGCCGCTGAAGCAGCGGGCGTCTATAACCCCTTCCGCCGGCCCCATACCGCCCCACCACGAGTCCAAGGCGGGATCGGTCTTTCGCAGCGGTTCCCCGGCGAAGTCCGGGTTGTGATACAAGCTGACCCTGAGCCCCGCGCCGCCATCGGGCTGGGAGAAAAAAGTGTTCTCTATTACCTGAGGGAACACGCGATTATCCACGCCCGGCTCATAACGAATTTCCACCTCGCTTCCAAGCGCTTCGCGCAAGCCTTCCAACGGCGTTATCCAATACGGACCTTTCACCAGGGAGCTGCCTCCGCCGCTGACGCGCGCGTTGGCGTTCAGCCCGATTACGGCAACTTTCCGCACGGCAGGTGGGATGGGCAGAGCGTCCCTTTCGTTTTTGAGCAGCGTGATAGACTGCCTGGCGATTTCCCTTGCCAGGGCGCGCCGTTCGGGGGTATCTACGGCAGAAGGATTGGGCGGGGTCTTCCCGGGCAGACAGCGCGCGACAAGGATGAGCAAGCGGCGCACCGCGTCATTCAAAGTTTCTTCAGAAACTTGCCAGGTATCCACGGCTTCTTTCAGGAGTTTACCGCGCCAAAGCGCTGGGCCAGGCATTTCGAGGTCGAGCCCGGCGTTTATGGCGGCAGCTGTGGAGTGGGTCGCGTACCAGTCTGAGAAGACCGCGCCTTCAAATCCCCATTCATTTTTCAGCACTTTACGCAGGAGCCATGGGTTTTCGGAAGCATAGGTGCCGTTGAGGCGTACATAAGCTGACATTACTGACCAGGGTTGGGCGCGGCGCACGATTTTTTCGAAGGGAGCCAGATAAATTTCACGCAGGGCGCGCTCGGATACAATCACGTTCAGGCGCATGCGCTCGCGTTCCTGGTCGTTGCCGGCAAAATGCTTAAGACAGGCGCCCACACCTTTATGCTGCAAACCTAAGACCCAGTTCAAGCCGATTTCGCCAGCCAGGTATGGGTCTTCGGAGTAGGTTTCGAAGTTGCGCCCACCCAAAGGGCTGTGCATGATGCTGACGCAGGGCCCTAAAAGCACGTCCACGCCCATCTCACGGGATTCCTCCGCCAACGCCGCGCCAAGCTTGTGGACCAATTCGCGGTTCCACGTGGCGGCAATCCCGACCCCGGTGGGGTAGGCGTTGGTTGGCGCGTGTGGGCGGCTGCTGCTGGGTCGGTCGGCGCGCACCCCGTGAGGTCCGTCGCTGACCAGCAGCGTGGGGATGCCGAGGCGCGGCACAGCGCTGGTAGACCAGTTATCAGCGCCGGAAAGCAGGCTCACCTTTTCGGATAGGGTGAGTTGGCTGAGCCAGACTTCCACCTGTGTTTCTTGTTCGTGAGTAAGATAATGCAGCATGCCAACCTCCAGTGCGCGTTGTGTGATTTTTGTTATTATACCCGGGCGCGGTTCTACTGACCTTCTTCCCGGCACTTTCTGTGAATCCGACAGGAGCGCTGACCTTGATTAATTAGCCCCGTTTGAGCCTTCAGCTCTTCAGATTGGTATCGGATTGGGCCTGATAAGCAAAGAAAACGCCCAGGCTTAAACCCGGGCGTTTCATCGGTAGATTAATCCAGTGCGGGGTAGCCGGTAATTTCCGCCAGTTCGTCGTAAAGCGGACGCAGGCGCTTATACATCTTCAGATACACCCGGTGGTAGAGTTCGTTATACAGCTTGTGGTTTTCGAGGTTGGGTTCAAAGGTCTCGCTGACGCGCGTCATATCGCGCACGGCGCTTTCAAAATCCGGATGCAGCCTGAGGCCGACTGCCAGGTCCATCGCGGCGCCCAAGCCGCTGGCTTCGATGACATGAGGGCGGGAAGCCGGCAGGCCAAAGATATCCGCGGTAAGCTGAACAGCCGCGGAGCTGGCGGAGCCGCCGCCGGCAACGCGGATAGTTTCAATTTTCTGGCGGGAGCGCTGGTTTGTGCGGTCGGCGCCTTCCCGCAGCGCGTAGGAAAGCCCCTCAATCATGGAACGGTAAAAATACGGGCGGGTATGCACATCCCCAAAACCAATCACGGCGCCCTTGGCTTCCGGGCCGGGCTGCTTGAGTCCTGGGCTCCAGTAAGGCTGGAGCATAAGCCCGAGCGAACCAGCTGGAACTGAGTTAATCAACTCATCAAACAGGTCTTCGGTTTTTACGCCCCTTTCCTGTGCCAGGCGCTCTTCGTTCATCCCAAATTCACGTTTGAACCATGAAACCATCCAATACCCGCGATAAATCTGGATTTCAAGCGAGTACATGCCCGGGATTGCGGCGGGGTAGGGCGGGATGAGCGGAATGACCTCCAGATACTCTTTGTGCGTCGTGTTGATGGTGGCGGTGGTGCCAAACGAAAGGCAGGCGGTATCGGGTTCGATGCAGCCCGCGCCAATTACCTCACAAGCCTTATCCGCGGCGGCGGCAATCAGCGGCAAGCCCTCTGGGATTCCGGTCGCGGCAGAAGCTTCGGCGCTGATTAACCCCAGCAGTTCGGTGGGTTTCACGAGCTCCGGCAGCGTCTCAGGACGAACCGGAACAGCCTGCCATTTCCAGTCGGATTTGCCGCACCAGGCTTGTTTTTTATAGTCAAACGGAATATAGCCGACCTGTGAACCCACCGAATCGACAAATTTGCCGGTGAGCAGGTAGGTCAGGTAGCCGGATAAGAATAAGTATTTGTGGGTCTTATCCCATACGTCTTTTTGGTAAGCGCGCAGCCAGTTTGCCTCAGCCTCAGATTGCAGATACGCTACTGTGCCGGTCATCCCAGCCAGTTTAAACAGGAAGCCCCAGAGACCTCCCACTGGTTCGAGCCCGGGCGTGCGGCGTTGGTCCAGCCAGACGATTGCCGGGCGAAGCGGCTGACCGTGCTCATCCAGGTTGATAATCGTAGAGCGTTGGGTCGTCAGGGAGGCGCCAACGAGCGCCGATTTTTCCACGCCGGGCATGCTCCAAAGAGCCTGGCAAGCCCGGCACAGCGCGTTCCAAAACACTTGCGGGTCCTGTTCCGCCCAGCCGGGGTGGGTTGAGAAATACGCTTCAATTGGCACCTGGCTTTTCGCGAGCAAATTGCCGCGCAGGTCAAAAATAAGCGCGCGCACCGATTGGGTTCCATGGTCAATAGCCAGCAGTTGTTCAGCGCTCATCAGTCCTCCAGGTCCATGCTCCAACGTTTTTGCGCCTGTTCAGCGCTCATGTCCAAACCCAGGGTGCCGCCCGGGTTCATGATGTTATGCGGGTCAAAATGCTGCTTCAACAGCCGCACCACATCCATCTGCGGTTTTCCGATGCATTCCTCCAGCCAGGGCGCAGTTTGTTTGCCGACGCCGTGATGGTGGCTGATTGCCGCCCCGCTTTTTGTGATTGCCTCCAGGATGCCGTATTGCAGCTGGAGATATTCTTTAATGGTCGCGATGCGCGCGATAAAGATAAAGTATAGATTGGCTCCCTGCGGATAGGCATGGGAGAGATGGGTCATGCATACCGTTTGCGGTCGGCTCTTCACGAAGGCGCGCACTTCCTGATGGACGCGCGGCATCTGCTCCCAGGTTACCCCGCATTCCAGGGTGTCTATCAAGACGCCAAAATCCTGCAAATCCTCGCGCAGGTAGGGGTCCCTGAAACGGTCCTTTTCCCAGCGTTTGGTCACGCCAAACAGGCTGAGCTCAAACGCGCGGTGCTGCCGGCAAATCCGGCGGATTTTGCGGTCCAGATTGGCGCAGAAATCTTTCTCGCCGTCGGTTAAGCCCAGCAGGAGGCATTTTTGCATGGGCTGATAGCCCAGCTTCTGCAGAATCGTATCCGCGGGCGTACCCTCAATGTGATAGAGTTTCATGGCGACGTCAGTTTCTTCGGGGTCGGAGAGGCGAAAAACAGAGGGGTAGCCAATTTCAGCCTGCATAATCTCGCGGCAGGCAGCCTGGGCTTCTTCCCAGGTGCGGAACATATAGCTGAAGCGCTTGCGATTTTCGGGCATGTAGCGGAAGACCCGCAGGGTGACGCTGACCAGAATGCCAAACGCGCCTTCGCCGCCCAGCATAACCTGGTCAAAGTCCGGTCCGGTTGCCGCGCGCGGCTGGGGGCAGGTGCGAAGCTCCCCTATCGGGGTGACATAGTCTTGCGCGATGACCAGGTCTTCAATCTTGCCGTAATAGGTGGAATTTTGTCCGGCGCCGCGGGTGACCGCCCAACCGCCCACGCTGGAATATTCGAAAGACTGTGGGAAATGCCCGCAGGTGTAGGCGCGCGCCGCACCAAATTCGCGGGCAGCGTTGTTCAACAGTGCCTCCAACCGCGGTCCGCTTATGCCGGCTTCAACGGTGATAGTTTGGTCAGTTTCGTTGAATGCCAGCACGCGGTTCATGTGCCTGCTCATATCCACCGTAATACCACCGAGCGGAGTTTCCATCCCGCGCGTGACGGTGGAGCCGCCGCCAAAGACAGTCACCGGGATGCGGTGCTCATCGGCATACGCGACCAGACGTACAATTTCTTCCCGGCTGCGCGGCGCGATCACAACCTCGGGCAGGTTTTGGATGATTTTGCGCCGCAGACGCAGCGCGTCCAGCATGCCTTTCCCGTAAGACCGGGAGATGCGCGTGTACGTGTCCGTAAGTACGTTTTCATCCCCGCAAAGGGCGCGGAAAAACGCCAGGTGTTCTGCTGGCATACGACAGGGGACGCTGTCTGTCACCATGTCCAATGAAAGGTTGAGCGGGTTGCTTAAATCCGCTTCCGTGAGCTGGAATTGGTCCATAATCAGGCGCACCAGACCGCTGTTCGGATGTTTGATGCCGGCAGGGTCTCCCCATTTGACCAAAGACCGGTAAGTGCCGGGCGGGGTTACCTCTTCATACCAGTTTGGCCTAAAACCTTCTTTTTTTGCCATATTGTCCTCCAGGTTTTCTAATTTCCCGCGGGCGCGGAACTGTAGAATTGTGTGTAAATTTTAGTGTAACGCGAGACTTCCGCTTCCCAACGCGAGTCGTCCCAGCCAAGCTCTTCGCGGGTGATGTCCCGCAGCGCGGGCAGTTCAGCGCGCGCCCCGTCGGGTAAAAGCAAGCCCAGGCGCGTCCGACGCAAGAGCAAATCATCCAGATGCTGCACGGCTTCGCAGCGGGCGGCATAGCGCATTTCTCCGCGAATGGTGGGAAGCCCTTGCACCGGGCTAAGCTCGCCGGGTTTGGCGGCTTTCAGCAGTTCTGGCAGCGCGAAGCCGTAACGACCGGAAAGGTAAAGAGTTTGGTCGGCGCATAAATCGGAATGCTGGGCGGTGCTTGGTTTGGGCAGCGCTTCATAATATCTATTCAGGGGTGTGAGGTTGATGCCAAGGGCAGGCGCCGCTTTACGCAGCGCGTCTTCTGCCATCTTTCGAAAGATTGTCAATTTTCCGCCGGTAATCGTAATCATGCCGTCCTCCTCCCAGACGACGTGGACACGCGATTCCGCGGAAGGGTCCGAGGCGCTGCCGCGGATGATGGGGCGCAAGCCGGCGAAGCTGGAAAGCACGTCTGCCTGATTGAGCCGCGCGGAAGGGAAGAATGCAGTCGCTGCTTCCAGGATGTAGTCCGCTTCGGCCTGGGTGCAGTAAGGTTCGCCCAAATCCAGCGGCGCGGGGTGGTCCAGGTCGGTGGTTCCAATCAGCGTGGTGCCTTCCCAGGGGATGGCGAACATGGCGCGCTTGTCTTTGGGGTGTAGGAGCGTGACGGCGTATTGCAGAGGCAGCCTCTCACGCGGAAAGATAAGATGAGAGCCGCGTTGGGGCCGCAGGCGTTCGGGCTGGTTCAGCTGCGCGCGCAGCGCGTCGGACCAGGGCCCAGCCGCATTGATAACCACCCGGGCGCGTAATTCCAGACTGCCCAAGGCGGCTGGAGATTGGTCGCTGAGAGCCGCGCCGCAAACTTTACCGTCCTGGGCGCGAAGCAGTTTTTCGACGCGCGCGTAGTTCAAGGCGGTACCGCCCGCCCGACAGCCTTCGCTGAGCAGACGCAAGACCATGCGCGAATCGTCCATGACCGCGTCGTAGTACAGATACGCCCCTGCCAGCCAGGGAGCGCTCATTTGCGGCGCCAGGCTCTGAACGGCTTCCCGGGAAAGCCGGCGGTGCTGCCATTTGGGCGCCATCAGGTCGTAAATTGTGACGCCAAGGCGAAATTCTCTCCGCTGCGCTTTGGACGCGGTGTAGGGCAGGATGAAGCCAAGCGGGCTAATCAGCGCGGGAGCCTCGCGCAGCAGGGCTTCCCTCTCCCGCACGGATTCGCGGGTGATATCAAACTGGCGGTTGCGCAGGTAGCGAAACCCTCCGTGCACGAGCTTGGACGAACGGCTGGACGTGCCGCTGGAAAAGTCGTGCTGCTCGAGCAGCAAAACGCGCAATCCCTGGGCGACAGCCAGCCGGAAAACTCCCGCGCCGGTAATCCCACCGCCGATGATGATGATGTCCCAATCCTGCTGCAGATTTTGCCAGATTTCCTTGCGGTCTTGGTTTAAATTCATACTTCTTGTCCTCTTTCTTTTTTCAGGTTATTCCAGATTTCAATGCTTTCTAACATCATCACGCGGGTTAGCGCTTCTCCCGCGGCAACATCCTGCCGACCGGCAGCCTCATAGAGCTCCAGGTAAAACCTGCGTGAGCGGTTTCTGGCAAACCCGGAGGCAAAGTACAGCGGCGCCATCACCTGATAGAGCTCACCGAAGCTGTTGAAGAGCAGAGTGTAGACGGGGTTGCCGGAAAGGATGCTCAGCACGCGCTGCAGTTCCAGGTCTGCTGCGGCAAAAAGCTCCGCGCAATCCGGTAAATCCTGCATTTGGGCGAGGTGGGCGTAAACCTGGTCTGGCTCCCTTGAGAAAGCCAAACGGGTGAAAACCGGGGCGAGCGTGGCGCGGACTTCCAGCAGGTTGGGAACGAAAGAGGGGGGCTGCGCCTGGAGGTTATGGACAAGGTAGTTGAGGATGAGCAGATTGCCTTCCTGCCAGTAGTTTTTTACCCGGGTTTGTTTGCCGTGATGGATTTCGAGCCAGCCCTCGCGTGAAAGGCGCTGCAAGGCTTCGCGTAAGGTGGGGCGGGTGACGCCAAGCATTCCAGCCAGCTCACGCTCCGGAGGGAGTTTGGAGTCAATCGGAAATGAGCCGTCCAGGATGGCATCCAGCAAGCGGCGTTCGGTGATTTCCGCGATTTTGGGAGGGGCGCTCCACTCTGGCATACTAACCTCCGTAGATGAAAATGGTAAGAGGTCATACCACTTTATAATTAAGTATACAGCAAAATTCCCAAAATCAGAAAGAAATCCGCTGATTAAAGCAGTCCGCGGCTCGGGTTGAAAGAGGGAAGCTGTTATTCTCAGCCGCCATAAGCATATGCGCGTCTGGATTTGCGGCTCCCATTAAAGAGCGCCACGGCTTACCTCTGCGATGAACCCCGCGGCGCGGCAGCCCCCTGGTTTGGCTGATGCACTGGAGGCTCCAGCCGGCGCGCTGACTGTAAGGAATACAAACCTCGTTGCCTGCAAAGCGGACGCACAAACTTGTTCCATGCACCCCCAACGCATAGCGGATTGCCCTCAGGCTTTACCCGCCAACTGTTCATTTGCCTGCTTCGTTGGACGGCGCGGACTTCCCCAGCGGCCGCTGAGGCGCGGCAGGAATTGAGCGGACAGTTGGTCTTCAATTTCATCAAGCGCTCCACCTCTTCAGAGTGAACCGGGCAGGGCAAAAAGGCGAACGTACCCGATTTCATTTCAGCCCGGACCTTTCTTTGCTTAATGTGCCAGCATGGAGCTTTCAGGGTTTGTTCCCCGCCCGCGGAGCAGTAGAACGGTGGTTGAAACCGTTTTTTCCCAGGATGCGCGGAAACGAGTATGATTAACCCGAAAAGGGATTTCGGATGGCTTTTTCACTCGCGCCGCTTTTTGAAAAGACACTCGCTCTGACGTTTCAGGGCAAATTCGCGCGCGCGCTCAGAGGGAACGGGGGGTTTTGATGGACGCGATTGACACGCTGGCCCAGGACCTGGGCTCTCTGGCTGTGTTTGCCGCCCTTTCCGGGAAGGAGCTGCGCCTCATGGCGCGCGCCAGCGTGGTCCGGAATTTTAACGCGGGCGAGATTGTTTTCCTTGAGGGGGATGAGGTCAGCAGCTTGTTGGTGATTCTGACGGGCGAGGTGAAAACCTTTATGCGCTCACCCGACGGCAGAGAGCAAATCATTACCCATTTGCGCAGAGGGGACGTCATATCCGCGCCGTCCCTTTTGTTAGAAGAAAACGCCTGCCACCCCGCCAGCGGAAAAGCGAGCCAGCCCACGCAAATCGTGTCCATCGCGCTTTCATTTTTTCGGGAGTTGACGGCGCCTGGGGCGGAATCGGCTTTTGTGCGGGCGCTGCTCCAATCCCTGGCGGCTCAAAACGCGCAATTGAGCTTATTGGCAGGCAGCCTGAGCCTGCAAAGCGCGCGCTCGCGCCTGGCCGCTTTTCTCATAAAGCAGGCAGACCAACCCGTTCTGCAAGGTGGCATCACCCAGGAGGAAATCGCCGCGGAAATCGGGACTGTGCGGGAAATTGTGGCCCGCCAGCTGCGGGACTTTGCCCAGGCGGGTTGGTTGGAACGCCGGCGGCAGCGGCTGGTCTTGAAAAATCGTGCCGCGCTGGAGGAAGAAGCCAGACGGTGGTGATGTCTTTCGCCTGACTGGATTTATGTGGGGGGAAAGCTTAAATTGTGACTTAAGTCACAACGCTTTCGCGAAAAGAGAGTTAAACTGAGCGGGATGACAAACACGCCCAACCTTCCGTTAATAGAACTATCCGCTTGCAGCCGCTGCGGTGAATGCGCGGCGCTCTGCCCTGAGCACGCATTGAGCATGGATGCCGAAAGCGGCTATCCTGTGTTCTCGGAACCGGAAGCCTGCACTTATTGCACTGAGTGTGAAGCCGTTTGTCCACAACACGCAATTGAATGCCCACTGACCATCAGTTGGGACACAGAAGAATAGAAAAGGGAGTACTCATGAGTGAATTTATCAATAACGCGACCAAACGTAAGGATGCGCTGAAGGCGATTATCCGTAAACTGCACGCGGGCGAAAGCGTTGAAAACCTGCAAGAGGAATTCAACGAAATCATCGCCGTATCCACCGCGTCCGACATTGCCCAGGCCGAGCGGGAGGTGATTGCGGAAGGGCTGCCAGTGTCGGACATCCAGAAACTGTGCGACCTGCACGTGGCGGTCTTCCAGCAGGGTTTGGAAAGTCAGGCCGCGCCGGAAACCATTCCCGGTCACCCGGTGTTCAACTTCCGCCTGGAAAATGAAGTCATCAGCCGTGTGCTCGAATCCATTGAGGTCAGCCTGGCGAAAGTCCTGGCTGGGGACGCGAACGCGTTGAAATCCTTGCGCCTGGCGGTGGGCAACCTGCAGCTGATTGAACGCCATTATGAATGGAAAGAAAACCTGCTTTTCCCGGTCCTTGAGAAATACGGCTTTGAAGGTCCTTCCAAAGTGATGTGGGGTGTGCATAATGACATCCGCAAAGCTATCCGCCGCGTCCAGTCCCTGGCAAACAGCGACCCGGTGGACCTGGGAACCGTCGACGCCGAATACCTTGCGTTGGCAAAGGCTGTCCGGGATATGTTCTATAAAGAAGAAAAAGTCCTCCTGCCGGAAGCGCTCAACCGCCTGACCCAGGAAGATTGGGACCTGATTAAGAGCGAAAGCCTGAGCTTGAAAGAAGGCCCGGCTTATGTTGAGCCCACTCAGGCAGAACAAGCGCCTGTGTTTGAAACCGAAGGCAAGGTCAACCTCTTAACTGGCGCGCTGACCCCCGAACAGATTAACCTGATGCTGACCAATCTCCCGGTGGACATCACCTATGTTGATGAAAACGACCAGGTCTGTTTCTATTCCCAGACCCCCGAGCGGATTTTCGTGCGCACCGCCGCGATTATCGGACGGTCCGTGCAAAACTGCCATCCTCCGCAGAGTGTGCATGTGGTGCAGAACATTCTGGATGATTTCCGCGCGGGCAAACGCGACGCGGCTGAATTCTGGATCCAGATGGGCGGCAAATTCGTGCACATTCGCTACTTCGCGCTGCGGGACGCGCAGGGAGCCTACAAAGGCGTGATTGAAGTATCGCAAGACGTTACGGAAATCCGCGCGTTGGAAGGCGAACGCCGCTTGTTGGACGATAAGGCCTGAGGCGCGGTTCACTCAAAATGAATAAATGGAGCCTGGATATCCCGGGCTCCATTTATTTGGTTAATCCAGGATCCGTTTTATGCTGGTTGGAGAATGAGCTTTCATGGGGTCGCTTTGACTTTTTGCCTGGTTAACCCGCGTAGTGAAAACGCAAGCTGGGGTTTGTTTGATGGCGGTCATGCTTGAATACGATTGAAGACTGACGTTGAAGAGGAATTTCCGTGTGAAGGTTTACCTGCTCGATAAATTATGAAGCCGTGAAATCTATTCACGGCTTCTGTTCATACGAATGCGTGCCCTGAGCTTACTTCAGCTGCGAGAACTTGGAAGCGCAGGGTATATAAATACCATAACCGATATACTTATCGGCCTTGCCGACGTAGTTGAAACCGCCCAGCGACCCACCAACGTGGTAGACCACATTGTCCAAAGTCACCGCGGATGTCCGGAAGAAATCTCCGGTTTGCAGCGGACCCGCGCTTGCCCAAGTCTTCGTCTTGGCGGAGAAAACCCACGTTTCGGGGCTGATATTGAAATCTTTATCGGAGCCATTTACCAGCCAAAGCTGGACATGCCCGGAGATAGTGGTTTGCGCGTAGCCCATGCCCCACAGTGCGATGGGCAGCGCGCCAAGGTCATGGTCTTCTTCGTTCCAGTTTGCCTTGCTGAAGTCGTAGCACTGGGTGCTCTTGAGCACGGGTCCGGTGGTGACGCCTCCGGCAACGCAAAGCAGCTTGTGATTATCTGACGGGCGGTTGAAGAGGAACGCGGCGTGGTAGTTGCGAACACTATCGAAGGCGCGCAGCGGCGCCAGCCACGTATCCTGGACTGTATCGTAAGCGTAGACGCTGTTGAGCGTGCCGCCGCCCGGAGTTTGCGCGCCGCCGGTCATGTAGCACACCTTGGTCGCCGGGTCTGCCACCCAGGCGGGCGCCCAGATGCCTTGATAGCCGGGCGGAGTTCCGCCTGGGGTTTCCTGCTTCCAAATGTTTGTGTTCAGGTTATAGCTCCACAAGCCGGTAAAGCCGGGGGTACTGCCGTCGCCATACATAAAGACTTCGTTGCCTATCTGGCAGCCGGAGCGAGCGTAGTTGCTGCCAAAGGGTGGGGTGGATCCGCCGATGAGCGACCACAGCCCTGTGCCAGGGTCATAAGTTGAAACGCCGGTCGCGCCGCGCCCGGTAACGTCCCAAATTTTGTTGTTATAGGCGGCAAGCACGTTATCCATCCGGTCCACCTGGCTGTTATTAAGCTGCTGCCAGGGGCCTTGTTCGCGGCAGCCGCGGATTATAAAGGGCAGGTCTTGCGCCGTGCCAGTGCCCGCGTCCACAGCCGGCTGCCAATTGTCCTTGAAAATCTTGGCATTGCCGGTGGCCGTCTGACCGATTACGGTAACAGGCGGAACCCAGGGACCCGTAGTCATGCTGCCCTTGGTAGACCAATCCAGCCAGTATGTGCCGGCGGGAAGGAAAGCGCCTACCTGAACCACATTCTCCATGATTGGCATGCTGCTCTGGGTCAGACCTGTATCCGGAACGCGGTAACTCTTGGTCCAGAATGTGGAAATCAGGCGGTTGGTGGAGAGATCCCCAAAGACAACCTTGCTGTTTGGAGCGTCGGGTGGGCCGTCCCAAATTTGCAGATAGACTTCAATAATCGGGGAGGACGGTGGGAATTGATACGCGCCGTCCTGATAGGCAAACAAGGATATCGTGTCTATCTGCCAACCACGCGTATCCGCGATGATGAAATCATCGGCGGTGTGATACCCTAATGCGAAGTATTGGTTGGAAAAACCATAGGTTTGCATCCCGAGTGTGGTTTGGACGGCGCTGGCGTTCACACCCTGAAAGCCGCCGCCTGAATGGGTGATAAAACGTCCGTTATCCCAGAAAACCTGGTTGCAGCTTGTGAGCGAAAAAGTTTTGGCATTTGAAATAGATTTCTCCGGTTCAGTACCCAGCAGCCAGGCGTTGCTTTGAATAAGCTCGGATTCCGGCGGGTTTTCGCCTTCCGCTTTGGCAACCGGGGTTCCTTTGAGCCCTGCCAGAGAGACAATCAGCAGGCTGGCAATTAAAATTACAGATAATACTTTAACCTTTTTCATGTGTCACTCCTTAAATAAACACTCAGATCCAAATTCAGATTGCCTCAATAAGAAAGCGCGATATTTAATTAATTCTTCACAGCCCGCCGCAGCGGACGATTTGAAAAACATGCCTGAGCTTGCTAAAACTCACTTTACCTGAGGTTTGCCTCGGCCGGCTGGGCGGGCGGCGAGCCGTGTGAGAAAACACGCAATTTCATCAGTTTCGATGTTGCAATTTTCGCGCCAGGTTGGCGCCAAAAAGAGCTCAAACGCCAATTTCCTGCTCGTTTGAGAGGAAATATTGGTGAAAAGGGCCATTAACCGCAAAAAAGACCCAGTCGCCAGGGATTTTACTTTGGCCAGGGAGCGGGGTTGGAGCAACAGCTTAGGCGGGGAGTAATCGGAAAGCGGCGACAGGCGAGCACGCCTGCTGTGTTTTCGAAAATTCGGAGAATGCCGCCTTTTTACGAAGGATGGGAATCAAAACTTTGGCAAACCGGCGGCATTCGCCCAAGTAATTTCATACTCCGGTTTTAAAAAGCGAAAAGCACCTGCTCAGGTGCTTTCACTATTCAGGCGGGGAAGGAGGGATTCGAACCCTCGGTTGGATTTTACTCCAACAACCACTTAGCAGGCGGCCCCAATCGTCCACTCTGGCACCTCCCCAAAAAATACGGGCATCAACCCGAGCGGAAGGAGTGGGATTCGAACCCACGATGGGTTTCCCCATACCTGTTTTCAAGACAGGCGCCTTGAGCCGCTCGGCCATCCCTCCGTAGGGATGCTATTCTAACATAAATCATTCCTTCGGGCAAGCAAACTTCTTCCCGCAAACGCGCCGCGATTATCTGTTTGCTCAGGGAAATCCCCGTACGTTTCGGGCTTAATCTCCCTCGAAATTGCTGTCCGATGGAGTTCGTTCAGACTGGTTTTTCTCAGTGGCCGCCACGCGCGAGCCGCTGCCAAAGCGGAAAGTGAGCAAACCCAACTGAATCAGGTCTCCATGTTGAAGGCGGATGCCTTTGACCCCGACTGGCGCGTAATTTACCCAGCTGCCCGCCGCGCTGCGAAAATCCGTCAGGCGAAATTCCCCATCTGGAAGCATTCGCAGCTGACAGTGCATCGCTTCAACAGCCGGATCGTCCAACACCAGGTTGCACAGGTCGGGATCGCGCCCGATGATGGTAATCTCCTGGGTGATTGCGATGGGCTTGTCCGGCGTTGGCAGGTTATCCGGATTGAGTTTTGTCAGCGTTGCCAGAATGCTGGGCGCAGGTGTGGGCGCAGGCAGAATAATTTCGACGGGCGACGCAGGCGCGGTTCGGCGTTTGTTCCTCAACAAGCTTGGCAGAATTACCAGGGCGAGAAAGCCCGCCAGCACTGCTCCCAGAATGACCAGATTCCAGGGGTTTTTCAGGATTCCCGCGCCGCCAGGTGTCTCAGCCGTTGTGGTGATGATGGTGATCCTGGCCAAGGGGGTTTGGGCTTCCAGACCCAACGCATCAACCATCAGTACCTGCAAGCTCAGCTGCTCAAGCCCGGTATACTCAGAGAGCTTGAGCACAAAGCTGTTCAAGGGCGCCTGGGTATTCTCCTGCACGACTGTACCGTTGACCAGCAGACGCGCAGAGCTAATATTACGCGGATGACCGTCCACAAAATCGACCAGCACCTCCAGCGGGAGTTCCGCGGGGGTGAAAGCGCCTTCGGCGGACTGCTTGAGGGAGAGCGCCTCGGGTAAGCTTAGGAAGCTCAGTACAGCAGGTTCCACCTGCACCTCAAAGTTGGAACTGGCTGATGTGAGCGTGTCGCTTTCCGTTTGTAAGCGCAGCGCCAGGGTTTGCTTTCCACTTTCACGCGCAAGCGAAAGGTAAGATACCAGATATGTCCTGCCCATATTGGCCGGGTAGGTGGCCGCCTCGGGAAGCGGCTCACTGCCAGAAAAGACAAACAGGCTGCCAGCGCCGCTGTCCGCCAGGTCCTGTAGGTAAGGAATTTGGGGGTAGGTGGTAACGAAAGCTTCTCCAGCCAGCCAAATAACAACCTTGATATTCTTTTCCCGCGCGATTTCAGAAAGCAGCTGGATGCTTTTTGCGTCCTGCACGCTGGGCAGCCCTGTGATGTAGAGCAGCAGCTTATCCTTGCCGCTTTCGTCCATGCTCAGCGCGTCAATCGCCCGGGTGAGGCTGGCAAGGTCGGATTTCAGCGTGCGGAAGTTGCCGTCGTAGGCCTCAAGCGCAGTGGCGAGGGAGCCAAAGTCAGAAAGCTGCTCATAGACATAATCGGGATTGATGAACAGGCTGAAGCGGTCCTCGCCTTCCGCAGAGAACGCTCCTTCCATCTGCTTGAAAGCCCCGACCAGTTTGGTGTAGCGGGAAACCCCTTTTGGGTCGCGCGAATCCAGGGCGAAATCCGGGTTTACTGCCAGTACGAGATGGATGCCCTGATAGTTTTCCTGCACGTCCCGCGCCGGGATCGGGTTTCCGTTCTCCAGAATGCTGATTGAAGCTGCCGTCATCGGGGCGGTCGCATCGGCGGGCAGGTTTCGTGCTTTGATTTCAGCGCGGATAAGCGGGAATTCACGCGTGTCAATGCTCAGGATTTCCAGCGAGGGAGTAGCCTGGGCAGGATGGGCAGCGCTTGCTGGTATGGCAGTCTGCAGAGTAAGCAGCAGAATGAGCAGGATCAGACAAACACGTTGAACAAACCCCAGGGAGTCCAGCCGTTTGCAGCGGAAAACAACTGGGAGAGAAGCCCCCAGAGATGGATTTGCGCGTAAAGTCATTTTCCTACTTGGTTTCTTCTGTGGGCAGCGCTTGTGAACCAACGGGTAAAACGCGCGCTTTGTCCTTTAGTTCGCGGAAGGCGAACGCGCGCGCGCTCAGGTCGAAAGCATTCAACGCGCCAAAAACGACCAGAGCGAGCGGCAAGAGCAACAGCCACAGCAGACCGGAGATCAATCCCGCAGCAATCGGCCAGCCAGCGGTTGAGGCACGCATCGCGAAGATAAGCGGGAGCGCGGCGGCGACCATGGGAATGCTCATCAGCAGGGTTGCAACGAAACGGATGACTCCCAGGATGATATGCAGCACCAGCAGCGGACCAAGGTTTTGCGTGGTCACTTCCCAGGCGCGGGAAATGGACTCCATAACGTCCAGGTTTTCATCGACCAGGGCAATGGAGGCATTATGCACCAGCACGCGCGCCCCCCAGCCGACTGGAATGAGCAGGATAAAAAGCGGCAGCAGGCAGCACAGCCCGATGCCCAGCGTGCCGATGATAAAAATGACGATGGGAATTGCCAACAGGCCGGCCAGGAGTGCGCCGGCGCAAACAATTAGCAACCGCAGCAGGATCAGCCGCCAGTAATACGGCTTCAGAGCACGGTGAATATCGCCAAATTCGAGCGGCCCGCTTTGGGAGTTTTCAGCCAGAGCGGAGCCTTTGATAACCCCGGCCAGGCCGTATTCGCGTAGAAAAAACGCGATGAGACTGATAAGCAGTCCCGTCACTATCGCGATACCTGCGATCAGAACCCAGGCGTAGGCTGGCACACTGCGAAACGCCTCGCTTATGCGCTCGAACATCGGCGGGAAGTCCTGTCCATTCTGCCAGCGCTGTCCAAAACGCCCCTGGGAGGAGAAACGGTAGGATAAGCCCTGACCGCCGCCAATCGCGGAGCCGGCCAGCAAGCCGAACAGCCACAGGATCTTGTGTTTCCAGATGACATTCCAGGTTTTTTTCAGGATTTCTGCGTAATTCATACTTCCTCTTGTTTCGGGATTACTCCCATTCAATAGTCGCGGGGGGCTTGCTGGTAATATCATACACCACCCGGTTCACCCGCGGAACTTCGTTCACAATCCGGCTGGCAACCCGCCCAAGCAATTCATAGGGCAGGCGCGCCCAATCCGCTGTCATAAAATCTGTGGTGGTAACCGCGCGCAGGGCAATCGCTTCCTGATAGCTGCGCTGGTCGCCCATCACGCCAACCGAGCGGACGGGCAGCAGCACGGCAAATGCCTGGGAGCTGCCGGAAGGCAAGCCTTGCGCGTTTTCTGCGAGAGTCAGCAGGCCTGCTTTTTCAAGCTCGGAGGTGAAAATCGCGTCCGCGCGGCGCAGGGTATCCAGGCGTTCGCGCGTGATTTCACCCAGG